>CABQIW010000059.1 GCA_902464295.1 uncultured Eggerthella sp. | reverse complement strand
CTTTCAAACCGCGCGCACGTGAATCACAATACCTTCTATCGTTATTTCGAAAGCATCGATGACCTAGCAAAAAAGGCGTTTGAAGAGGTCGCGCCCAAATACGCACCTGACTTTCTTAGGAAAGCCGTGGTGGCTGAAGACATCAATCCTTTCGCTTTTTTCAATCATCCGGTGTTTCGTGATTACTCCCACTATGCGCGGCTCTTCATCATGAGCGGTTCGCTCTATCTTAACCAGGTCATGCAAGATACCATCAAGCGGATATGGCTCGACTATCTCGACGTCCACGAAGAGGATCTAAGTGAAGAGGAAAGAATCGCGGTATCCTTCGTTTTAGGCGGATTGACCTCCGCTATGCGCGAATGCGAAGTTGATCCGCACATCGCAAGAGGCGAGGTGGTTCAGCCTCTCTTCAGCGCAGTGGTGAACACCATGCTCGCCATCGGCAAACGACACCATGCAGAAAGATGACAAACTACCCGGTCGTTCGACATCTTTTTTCGTTCGTCATCAACTCGATCAGCGGAGAAGGTCATCTTTCTTCGGCGAGGAATTGGATGTTCATGTCCACGTTGCCGTCGATGCCCGAGACCGAGCCGGTGTTGGAGTACTGCCAGATGCTGAAGTACTGGTTGAACGTGGGCGCATTCACGTTGTATTGCGCGAGCCAAATGTTGTAATGTGCCAGGTCAGGCAGGTTGTAGCGGAGCAGGTCCTTCATGCTGCCATAGATCATGGGCGTGTAGCCTGCCTCTTGGATGCGTGCGCAAAAGGCCGCGGCATTCTTCGTCATCTGTTCGGGCGAGAGATCATCTGCACGACCAGGAGTATCCGCCAGGCGTTCGTGATCGTAAGCCACCGGGTAAGTGATGTTGCGCCCCTGCAGGCGCTCGATCACGAAATCGGCCTCTTCGCGCGCTTCTTCTTCGGTGGTTGCCTGCGAGAAGAAGTAGGCACCCACCTTCAAGCCTGCCTGGTCGGCGGCCTTCGCGTTGTATTCGAAATACTCGTCCTGCGAAAGCTTTCCCGTGGTCAGCCCGCGATTCCCCACACGCACGAACGCGAAAGAGATGCCGTCTTTGGCAACCGCATCCCAGTTGATGTAGCCCTGGTGTTCGGAAACATCCACGCCAGTGCGCGATTCGGCCTTGCCCTCGATCGAGTAGTAGAAGCGGCCGTTATCCTTCTTGAGATAGTCCCAGTTGTAGGTCGAAGAACTGCCCGCCTTGTCGCCCGCTTCCTTGGGAAAGAGCGCCGCATGAATGCCCACACCCACGAGACCAATAACAAGAATCACAAACACGACCAGCGCAAACGAGTTGGTACGCGTGGCGTTCTCGATCGCATGCGCGAACCCTTTGCCGCGCGTACGCAGGGGTGCTTCGCCGTGCGCGTGGGCAGCGCTGGGCATCTGATCGCTCGCATCAAACCCATGGCGCGCAGACGAATAGCGCTCTTCTTGGCTGTTATGTCGCGAATGCTTGAGCATGCAGCAACGAACGAACTTGGGCTAGTCGCGCGTGAGCTTGCGATGGATGCGATGGGGCTTCGATGCCTCCGGTCCTAGGCGCGCCTCGCGATCTACCTGATAGGCCTCGAAGTTGCCTTCGAAGAAGTGCCAGTTGCCGGGGTTTTCGTCGGTGCCCTCCCACGCCAGGATGTGCGTAGCGATGCGGTCGAGGAACCAGCGGTCGTGGCTCACCACCACCGAACAACCCGGGAAGTTCAAAAGCGCTTCTTCCAAGCTCGAGAGCGTTTCAACGTCGAGGTCGTTCGTGGGCTCATCGAGGAGCAGCAGGTTGCCGCCCTGCTTGAGCGTGAGTGCCAAATTCAGGCGGTTGCGTTCGCCGCCGGAGAGCACGCCAGCGGGTTTCTGCTGGTCAGACCCTTTGAAACCGAAGCTTGCCACATACGCGCGGCTCGGGATCTCGGTCTCGCCCACCATCATGTAGTCGGTGCCGCCCGATACTACTTCCCACAACTTCTTGTCTGGGTCGATACCTTCGCGGTTCTGATCGACATACGAGATCTTCACGGTCTCGCCGATCTCCAGATTGCCGCTCGTAAGATCCTCGAGCCCCACGATGGTCTTGAAGAGCGTGGTCTTGCCCGCGCCGTTCGGGCCGATCACGCCCACGA
>CABQIW010000058.1 GCA_902464295.1 uncultured Eggerthella sp. | reverse complement strand
GGTTCTGGATGAGCAAGTCGGCATCGATGAAGTTGTAGTTCATGATCTTCGCGAGCACGACACCGAGCGTCGATTTTCCTGCGCCAGGCATTCCGATAAGGGTGATGCAGCTTGTCTGATCCATTGCGATTCCTTTTCTTCGTAGACTGCTGTTGTGTTCGTTCGTATCAACTATAGCACGCAGAGATGTCCAAATGATAAATAGGAATGAATTCAGGATCGGTGAGGATAAGGCAAGCAGCACGCCCATGGGGTACTTGTAATTACCCGCTTTCGCTGTTCGCTTGCCGTGTAAACCGGCAAGCTCATGCGCTTCGCTCCTTCGGACAACCTATTTATATTGAAGTTAGCGGACTCAGAGTAATTCAAGTACCCCATGGGCTCAGTTGCTTGCCCGATCAGGGTAACGAACTATCCGGGTAGCTTGCTGTCTTTAGCGAGCGCCGCCACCACCGCCGAAGCCGCCACCTCCGCCACCGGAGAACCCACCGCCGAAGCCACCACCGCTTGAGAAGTTGCCCGATGCGGCCGATTGAACCGCTGCAACCGATTGATTGATCGAGCTTGCGAAGCTGTTGGCGAAGCTTGGCATGCCATTCGTCATCGAGTGGGTCGAGTAGATGTACCACCAGGGTACATAGTAGCTCGAAGCGGCAAGCGTGGCATCTTCGGTGAACATCTCAGGCACGGTGTCACGCAGTTCGTCGATCACCTCATCAGCGATGCCGAAGAGGTACGCGTAAACGAGAAATTCACCCCATACCTTAATGTCGAGGACAGGGCGTTCCTTCAGGCGTGAGAAATCCTTCAGCCAACGTTTGAGCGCCTCGCACTTGGCGTAAGCATCGGCACCTTTTTGGGTGCGGCGTTCCATGAAACGGCTGATGATGAGCAGGAAGACCATCGTGATGATGCCGGGTATGACAATAAGGAAGCTGTTGAAGAATGACGCAATGAACATGACGATCACGAATGCCCCGATACCAACGGCAGTCATGGTGGCGCGCTTCGCCTTGGAATAGGGCTCGAAATACTGTCCGTTGATCGTACGCGCGGTCACTTCTCCCTGCCAATCGGCAAGTTTGTCGCTGAAGGTGGACGGATTCTTCTTCGCGTATTCATTGATAGACGAGAGCCATACCGACTCTGCTCCTTCGCCGATCGTGTCGAAGAGGAAGTTGAAAGCGAGGCGATCGATCTCCTTGGTGATCTTCGACTCATAGCCAGGCGCCCGTGAGAGATAGTAATCCTCCACTGTTTTGCTGCCGAGCAAACCGTCCTTTTCGTAGCTCGCTTTGTTGATGAGCACTGCACCGAGGTTCACCAGGTTGAGCAGCGTAACGGTGAGGTCACTGTTCTCGGGTTTGTCGAAGCGCATGATACGCCCGACAACGGCGGGGTGTTCGCCTTTAACGGGAATATCGCGCCAGTATTTTTCGGTAAAGGTAGGTTTGAGCTCCTTGCCATAGCGATTGAACGACCAGAGTGCCCAAATACAAATAGCAAGGCAGGCAACCACGATCGCGATGAGCGAGACGAGCATGGTGATGCGCTGTTGGTTCGCCTGGTCGGCAAAGGATTGTTCTTCGCTCTTGATGGTATCGAGGCGCGTTAGGTCAAAGTGCGCATTCGGGTCCTTTTGGGTGACTCCGCTGAACCATTCTGGGTCGCAGGCAACACGGATCTCAGCGTAGCTGCCGGCGCTCAGATGAGGAACGTCGCAGGTGATCTGGCCAGTAGTGTCGTCGATCGCGACCGTTGCATCGAGCGGGCCATGTCCCCAGGCAGAGATCGTTTCGCCCTTCACGATCTTCTCGCCTGCGGGTACGGGCATGTTCAGGGTAAGCGAGATGTTATCGGAGTCTTCCGCCCAGCCTTTGCCGACGAACTGCCAGTAGAGTTCGGCGGTGTCGTTATAGACCTGGACCGCATTCAGCACACGATAGTTGAGGGTTACCGTGGCTTCTTCATCGTCGAAGTTGTAGAACACATAAACAGCATCCTCAGCGCCGTCGAATGAGTAAGCCGCCTTGCTGGGCCCGCCAGCGCTTCGCCAACTTGTTTGGAAAGGAACAGAGGAAAGCGTGGTCGTCTTTCCGCCTGTGGTCACCTCGACGCTTTCGATCTCGATCCCTGCTC
>CABQIW010000057.1 GCA_902464295.1 uncultured Eggerthella sp. | reverse complement strand
AACCTCGTGTCTTACCCTCTCCACTGGTCGAGCTGATGACGAACAAAAAAATGTCGAACGACCGGGTAGTTTGTCACCTTTAGTCGCGCTCGACGCGAGGGAAGGGATTTCCGCAGGTCATCTTGCCTTCAGGACACGCACCGCGCACGCACCCCGCACCTGCGTCCTTGAAGATGTAAGGAGCGGTCGGGCGCACCAGTTCGAGCATACGATGCGCAAGTTCGCGAATCTCCCACTGCGCACGATTGCAGCAGCGCAGTTCGAAGAAGTGTAGAAGCTCACGGATATTCATCGTGATAACGATCTTGCTCTCAGCCGCATTAGGTAGGATGTAGCGCGCATCTTCAGCGGGAATACCTGCTTCGAGCATGGTCTGATATGCAGTAAGGATCGTATCGATAGCTTCATCGAACACTGCATTGGCATGTTCGTCTTCTGCCACGGTTTCAGGCTTCACAATACCTACCCCATCGGTGAACTTCACATAGCGCTGGGATTGCTGATTGAAGCTCGCCAGGCGATGGCGCACCAGCTGGTGCGTGAGCGCGCGTGACACCCCATCAACGGCGAACGTGTAGCTCACGTGCTCGAGCGTTGAGAAATGGCCCGACTTCATGATGGTTGAGAGTACGCTTTCCACGCGCTCAGGAGGCATGGTTTCCATGAGCTCTTTTGCTCCAACCGGCGCATAGCATAAACGCGCAGCGGTCGCGACAGCACGCTCGGGATCTTCAGGATACTGGAGCAATTCAACATTCATGGTCTACCTCCCTATGATCATGATGATCACCCTATCATAAAGGAGAGCCAGCGCGGGGTGTGCGCTGGCTCGGTGAAGAAACGTTTTAATCGTGAGACGCAACGGCCGCAACGAAAAGCACCGCCGCACGAACACGCACGATCGAACGGGCTACTCGTCGATCTCGATCTCGATACGTTCGAACGTGCTTCCTGGCGCTCCACAGATCGGACAGATATAATCCGGCGGGAGCTCATCAGCATATTCGATATATCCACAGATCGGACACCTCCAACCCACGCGCATCTTCTTCGCGCTGCCAGAGCCTGCAGCCGCAGAAGCTTCGCTCTTCGCTTTTGCATCCGCTTCAAGCTCATCACTTGAGAAGACCGAAGCGTTCTTTGGCGTGCGTCCACCTTTCACCTCATGGTAGTAGGCGTACGTCATCGGTTCGAGATGCTCGACCTTTTCAGCAGCGACCACATCGCCCAAGAAGAAGATATGCGTACCCAGATCGAGCTGCTCTTTGACCTTAACGGAGAAATGAGCGCAGATCTGCTCCGCGATGTAGGGGATTCCCTGTGAAGATTCCTTATCCTCGAAATCTAGGAACTTATCGGTGTCCTCGCTCGTATGGAAACCGAACATGCCGATAAGCTCCATCGAAGCCTCTTTGCACACAACGCTCACTTCGAACTTACCTGTTTCAAGGATGCCCTGGGTGGTGTAGTTATCCTTATTGATCGCGATGCTCACTTGCGGCGAATCCGATGTCACCTGAGCAAAGGTATTGACCACGCAGCCGACCGCCCTGCCGTCTTTCATCGAAGAGACGATGTAGAGCCCATAGGATAGATCGCGAAATGCACTTTTATCGATCATAGTTGTCTCCCTCTCATTGTAGTTTCAGTCTCCAATTCTGACAGATTACCAGAAGCTACAAAAGAGCCGTAAACCTTTTGTAGGATAGCGAGACGCGCGAATGCGCAACACAAGAACGCCCGACGCAAAAAGGAAGAGAGCCCCAAACGTGCGACTCTCTTCCTTTTCACTCCTCTTACGAAAATGTGTCGTAAGGATATGTTCTTGTATGCGCTACAGGCGAACGAACGACTACTCAGCGCTCTCCTCTGCAGGTGCTTCGGTTGCTTCCGCTGCTTCGTTGGCTTCGACAGCCTCTTCGATAGCAGCTTCTTCCTTAGCCTCGATCGCAGCTTCATCAGCCTCTTTGGCAGCAGCTTCTTCGTCTGCCTTGGCGGCTTCCTGAGCAGCAGCCTTCTTTGCGTATTCAGCAGCACGCTGAGCCTTAGCAGCAGCCTTAGCTTCGCGATCCGCCTTCTTCGCAGCCTCCATTGCCTCGACCTCTGCAGCGCGCTCTGCCTTCTTAGCAGCTTCGCGAGCAGCAACGGTCTCGGTTGCGGTGCCGAACTTGTTAGCAAAACGCTGTACACGTCCGCCGGAGTCGATGAGCTTCTGGGTG
>CABQIW010000056.1 GCA_902464295.1 uncultured Eggerthella sp. | reverse complement strand
CGGCATCACGGTCGATCCGGTGATGGCGTTCATCTTGAGCGTGCTTGCGGCAATCTCGGCCTGTGGCGCTTCGGGTGTTGCGGGAGGATCGCTGTTGCTCATCCCGCTTGCTTGCTCGCTGTTCGGCATCGGCAACGATGTGGCCATGCAGATGGTGGCAATCGGTTTCATCATCGGCGTTATCCAAGATTCGATGGAAACCGCAGTCAATTCTTCTTCGGACGTGATCTTCACGGCAACTGCTGAATACCGTGCGATGGCGAAGAAGGGGCTTACCTTCAAGATGGGTAGGGATGCTTCGGGTCCTGAACCACAGAACGCCATTGGTGCGACCAACTTCGATGAGTCTTCGCAGAAGGCTGAACAGGAAGCTCTTCAACACGAAAACCAATGATCGAACTCTAGCAACGAGAATCACTACATATACGATGCGATAGGAAAGGACCTCTCTTGAACTACATTCACTGCTTGAACAATATCTCTGCCCAAGGAACCGATCTTCTCACAAGCGATTATGAACTCACTGACAACATCGAAGCTGCGCAAGGCATCCTTGTGCGCAGTGCAGGCATGCTCGATATGGAGTTCTCTGAGAATCTGCTCGCGATCGCACGTGCTGGTGCGGGCGTAAACAACATCCCGCTCGAGCGTTGCGCCGAAGAGGGCATCGTTGTGTTCAATACGCCAGGTGCGAATGCTAATGCGGTGAAGGAGCTCGTACTGTGCGGCATGCTGCTCGCAAGCCGTGGCATCGTGGGCGGGATCGAATGGTGCAAGGAGAACGCTGAAGATCCTGCGATCGGCAAGACCGCTGAAAAGGCGAAGAAGCAGTTTGCCGGGCGCGAGATCAAAGGTAAAACGCTTGGTGTTATCGGCCTTGGTGCGATCGGTGCTGAAGTTGCGAACGCAGCACTCGGCCTTGGCATGGAGGTCATGGGCTACGATCCGTTCGTTTCTGTCAATGCTGCTTGGAAGGTGCTGCCAGCAGTTCAGCATGTTACCGACCTTGCCGACATCTATCGCGAATGTGATTACATCACCATCCATGTGCCAGCGGTCAATGGCACGATCGGCATGATCGATGAAGCTGCTTGTGCGCTCATGAAAGAGGGCGTGGTGTTCCTGAACTTCTCGCGCGACACGCTCGTTGATGCGCCTGCTATGGCTTCTGCGCTTGCATCGGGCAAGGTAGGCTGCTATGTGACCGACTTCGCGACGCCTGAAGTTATGGCAATGGAAAATGCGATCGTGCTGCCGCATCTCGGTGCTTCCACTGAAGAGGCGGAAGATAATTGCGCACGCATGGCGGTCGTTGAGCTGATGGATTATATCGACAACGGCAACATCGTGAATTCCGTGAATTATCCAGCTTGCCAAGCAGGTGCTTGCCCGGATGACCTGTTCCGTATCGCGGTGCTCTACAATTCGTCTGACCTTGCTATGGGGAGCGTGACCGAGATCCTCGAGCCGATCGTTGCTGAATTCGACATGGTCGACAACCAGCGTGATGAGCATGGCTATGCGCTCATTACGCTCACGGAGAACCTAGCCGATGAGGTGCTCGAGCGCATCGCTGAGCTCGATGGTGCTTATCTGGTCCGCCGCGTGAAATAAAGGGTTAAGCAGAGCTATTCGGCAAAGCCTTCGTCGACGATGCGTTCGTCGCCATCTGCCGCGGTGGTCGCTAGTTCATCGCAGCGTTCGTTCTCTGGATGCCCCGCATGTCCTTTCACCCAATGGAAGGCGATCGTGTGGGGCTTCATCACTTCTAGTAGACGCGTCCATAGATCCTTGTTCTTCACGGGCTCTTTTTTCGCATTCTTCCAGCCGCGTTTGAGCCAGCCTTCCACCCAGTGTTGGTTGAAGGCATCGACGACATATTTCGAATCTGAATACACGTCCACTTCGCAGGCGTGCTTGAGTGCTTCGAGTCCGCGGATGACCCCCAATAGTTCCATACGATTATTGGTCGTGCAGATATAGCCTTGCGAAAGTTCTTTGGTGTGGAGCTGCCCTTGTGCATCCGTGAACGTGAGCACGGCTCCGTAGCCACCTGGGCCTGGATTTCCGCGCGCTGCGCCGTCACTATAGAGGTTCACGTGTGTCATGGGATCGTCTCGTTTCGGGGTTCGGGCATTGGGCATTGACCGCTTAAGGGTCGCTGTTGTTTAGCGTGGTCTTATCGACAGGCCGCCAGGATGGTCTTGCGCAATGCATCCATGCCAGTTCCTTTTTCTGAGGAGGTAAGGATTATCTCAACTTCGGGGCCGAGGTCGAGTTGTTTACGCAAGGCCGTGATCTGCTTATTCGCTTGATTCTTGCTTACTTTATCAGCCTTGGTGAGCGCGATAACGAAGGGTAGTTCGCAGGCTTTCAAG
>CABQIW010000055.1 GCA_902464295.1 uncultured Eggerthella sp. | reverse complement strand
TGCCTGAACAAGCAGGTGTTCGCGAACGGGAAGCTGAAGAAGCTTTCGGCTGCGAAGTGAGGGCGAATAGGTGACAAACTACCCGGTCGTTCGACACCTTTTAGTAGATGTCGGTGCGGCGGTGGGAGAAGACGGGCATGCGCGAGAGCGCTTCTTCGCGCAGCGAGGTGTCGATCGTGGCGGTAACGAGTTCTTCGCCGGTGCCACCTTGTGCGACCAGGATGCCGTACGGGTTCGCCACGGCGCTCTGCCCGATGTAGCCTTCGTCGACGCGGCTCACACCCACCACGAACATCTCATTCTCGATCGCGCGCGCCGCGAGCAGTGTATGCCATTGTTCGGCCTTGGTATTGCCCGAGACCCAAGCGGCTGGATAAATAAGGATGTCGCACCCTGCGAGCGCTGCCGCACGAGCCTGCTCGGGAAAACGCAGATCGTAGCAGATCGCGAGACCGATCTTGCCGAACGGCGTATCGACTGGCTCGAAGAGCGCGCTACCCGCTGACATGCGATCGGATTCGTGGGTGAAATCGGTATCGAACAGGTGAATCTTGCGGTAGATCCCGCGTTTGGTTCCCGTGCTGTCCACGATGATGGCGGTGTTGAACGGATTGCCTTCGGGGTTGCACTCGTTCAGGGTGTAGACCATCCACAACCCGTAACGCGCCGCGATCGCATCGAGCGCCGTCGAGAATGCGCCATCGGTTGGTTCCGCTTCGCGGACGAACGCTTCAGCTTCCTTTTCGTAGCGGCTCATAAGCGACTCGGGGAACACGAGCACATCCACTCTGCGCGAGCGCGCTTCAGCAGCAAAACGCTCCACGAGAGCGATAACGTCTCCGTCTTCAGGATGCTCGGTTTGAGCGAGACCAATAGTGACCTGCACGAGAACTCCCAGTTAGTCGGCCGTATTCTGCCAGAACATGAGACCTTTGCAGACCTGCAGATGGGCCTTGCCGAGCGGGTCCATCAGCTCATGGGCGGTTTCAGCATCGCCCGAAGAAAGCGCATCGCAGATTTGCGTGGCAAGTTTGTGAAGCGTCCCGAATGAAAGATTGCCCGAAGCGCCTTTCAGCGTATGGGCGTGCGTGTAGGCTGTTTCATAGTCGCCCACGTTCATGTCGGCAACGAGCGCTTCATAGTTCGTGTCGTCGAAGTAGTGCATCGCGAGCTTCTTGTAGAGTTCTGTATTATCGAGCATGCGCTCCATAGCGTCGGCGATATCGATGCCGTAGTCCGCGAGCTTTTCGGCCAGAGCGGCTGAGTTTAAAGTAGGTGAAGTGTTCGTCATAGCGTCCCCCAATTGCTGTTGCGACGAGCGTTTCTCCAAAAGGTTTACGAACAAACCCGATTTTGCGTTTCTATTCTAACCCTTCGTTCGCCGATTGTGCAGCGGTAACATGGGTATAATAGGACGATATTACAAAGATGAAACGTTCGGGCGCTTAACGTGCACGAAGTTCCGCTGTTTGTTCTGCTGTTAAGGAAGAGGGAGATCATGGCGCTTGTCGCGCGTTTATTGCAATCGGTGCCGCTCGTTATTGCGCTGGTGGTGCTCGCGATCGTGGTCTATATTTTCGTCGCATGGGTGAAATCGCCGTTGCGCGCGAAAGAGATCCTCATCAAGTTGTTCACCGTTATCACGATCGTACTTTCGGTCGCTTTTGGCTTGGCTTCACTCTACGCATTCTTCGAGCACAACGTGAAAGTGCTCGAGATCACCGGCACGTTCTTGGTCGTTTCGCTCGTGGCGCTCGGTATCACACGCATCTGTCGCTGGCGATTCGTGAAGCGGCACCCGCAGTACAAGAACAAGGCTATGCCCACGAAGTATCTTTAGAGTCCGCGTCAGCTGTCGTTGCCACAAGGGGCTTACGCCTGAGGGGTAGATAGGTCGACCCGCTTATCTGCACCAGTGGAGAGGGTAAGACACGAGGTTCCCCGCTTCCCTGCTCAAGAACCTGCATTCTGCAGGTTCTTTCGTGCGTCGCTGCTTCGCTCGGGTTTTATTAATAACGAAGTTAGTCGGCGAAGAGTCACCTCGCTGCCTTGCCCTCTCCGCTGATGCAGGAAAAATGACAAATTAGGCGGCAGGCTCCTTGCGTTTGCGAAATGGGAGTGCGAGAGCGAGCAGGCTCAAGACAATGCCTGCAAGCGCCACCCACGCAAACCCTTGAGATTGCTCGTTCCAGAAGCCCATTCCCAAATACATGATCGAACGCAGACCATCGCCCACGTAGTGCTGCGGTGCCCACGGGAAGACCCAATCCTGCCAGAAAGCGGGCAACGCCTGCACAGGAAGCACGCCCGTCATCATGCCGAACGCGACGATGCACACTACCGCAAGTATGGCCAGACCGAAGGCGATGTTCGCCAAGCCGCCCACCAGCAGCATGAGCGCAAAGCTCGCGATCCAGGCGAACAGGACAAGCGACCAGAAATCGGCTTCTCCACCTGCAACAAGTGCGAACATCGCATACGCCGTGAGCGCAATGATGAACGAGAACACCAGCGCGAGCGCCACTTGCTTCGCAAGCTGCCGCGCACGCTCCTTCTTCGCCTCCGGCTCTTTGAGACGCGCCACCCGCGCTAAGATAAGGCCCACGATCAGCGAAAGCATAACGGTCGGAATTAGAAGCAATTGCTGGGACATCATGGTTCCCATAGGATTGGCGGGAGCTTCGTCCTCTTCTGCAGAAGAGCTCTTGAGCGCCTGCTCGGCCGATGCGATCGTGGTTCCTTCAGGGGTTCCATCGTGAATGTTCACGATATCCGCCTGCATGCCCGTTTCGGCGAACATAGCGTTGAGCGAAGACTGCATCTGATTAGCTACGAGCGGGCTTTTCGCCATATCGAGGAACACGAGAATGCCCGCGCCTGCGTCTTCTTCGCCGGTTTCTTCGGCATCATCTGCGCTTTCCTTCAGCTGATCGGCGATGTTCACGAAGGCCTTCGCGGCGGCTGTTTCACCCATGTCGGCGAACTTCTCTGAAAGATCGAGATCACCAAGGCTGCTCAGTTTCTCCTTGATCGCTCCCATCGCGCTCGCGAGCATCTTGCCCTGGGTCGCAAGAGCAGAGCCTGCCACCGCGGTTTTCTGAACACCCATCGCGTTCGTCGCTGCTGTTTTCACGTTGTTCTGCGCTGTTGCGAGGTTTTGCTGCGAAGCGGTCGCATTCTGCTGAGCCTTTTCTGTGGCTTGCGAGAGCTGCGTTATCTGAGCGACGACCTCATCGTGCTGCTTTTGGGCGGCGGCTATCGAGGTGGTGAGCTGCGCGATCTGGCTGGTGAGCTCGTTGATGCGCGCTTGCTCGGCATCGCTTGGCGTTGGGTTGGCCTTGAGCGCCTCCAATTCGGTTTCGAGCTTCGCGCGTTCGTCCTTCGAAGTCTGGATGTTCGCCTGCAGCTGTTCAGCTTGTGCTTTCACTGCCTCGAGCTGCTTTTGCGACTGAACGAGCGCCGCTTGGTCCTTCTGGAAGTTGGCGGCTGCGCCTTGCGCATTCTTCGTTGCTCCAACAACTGCCGCCTGAGCTGCAGCGATCATCTTCTGCGCCTCAGCGGAGAGCTGCGGGGTTCCATCCGTCATAGCGCCCGCACCCGCATTCATCGACAGCAGGGAAAGACCACCAGAAGCACCGGAACCGAACGGCAGACTGTCGGTCACGTTCGCTTGCATTTCGTCGATCTGGTCCTGCATGGTTTCAACGAGCGTGTTGTATTGGCGCTGCGAGAAATCACGCGGAATGACCATGGCGCCATAGAATTCGTTGTTGCTCATGGCCTGGTCAAGCTCTTCTTGACTGGAAAGGCGCGTCCACTGGATAGGGCTTTCCTCCCCTTCTTCCGCAGTACTTTCGGTGATCTTGTTCACTACCAGATCGCCCAGGTTCACGTCGCCTTCGCTAGTCTCGACCCCTTCATCGAGACAAACAATCGCGAACGGGAGATTCTTCATCTCCATGTTCGCCATCGGATAGAAGATGAGCGAAAAGATGCACGCCACGGCAATGATAATGCCCAGCGGCAAGACGTATTTGCGTTTCCCTAGTTTTTCGATCATCGTTATCCCCTCGTGAGCCCAAATGCGCGGTCGCCGCCTTTGAAGAATCGCAGCGCGCAGACAATTTCCTTCTTTGACTGTAATAAAAAACGTACTGTATTAAAATAGAACAAATAGAATGCTGTTCTAGTTTTTAAGGTTATAGATTGCCTCGTAAAATATTGAAGCCTAAATAGCCCCACAGAAGGAGCAAAGATGGGACGACCCCGCAAAGAGGAAGAAGGGAAAGCGCGACAAG
>CABQIW010000054.1 GCA_902464295.1 uncultured Eggerthella sp. | reverse complement strand
GACGCCATGGCAAGGTGCTCGTCATCTGCGAGAACCCGCGCCATAAGCAGCGTCAAGGTTAAAAGAGAAGGGAATTTCATTCATGGCACGTCTTGTTGGTGTCGACCTTCCTCGCGATAAGCGCATTGAAGTCGGCTTGACCTACATCTATGGCATTGGCCCTACCACCTCTAAGAAGATCCTCGCTGAAACGGGTGTAGACCCCGATATCCGCGTGCGCGATCTCACTGAGGACGATCTGGCCAAACTCCGTGACTATATCACTGCAAACATCACCACTGAAGGCGATCTCCATCGTGAAGTTCGCCAGAACATCAACCGCCTTATGGAGATCGGTTGCTACCGTGGCCTGCGTCATCGTCGTGGCCTGCCCGTTCGCGGTCAGCGCACCCACACGAATGCACGTACCCGCAAGGGTCCGCGTAAGCAAATCGGCGGCAAGAAGAATAAGTAGAGGTGTTGTAAGTGGCAGCTAAGAAAAACGTCCGCACCCGCATCAAGCGCTCCGAGCGCAAGAATATTGCTGTTGGTGCAGCTCATATCAAATCTACCTTTAACAATACGATCATTTCGATCACCGATCCTCAGGGCAATGTGATCTCATGGCAGTCTGCTGGCACGGTCGGATTCAAGGGTTCTCGTAAATCCACTCCGTTCGCTGCTCAGATGGCAGCTGAAGCCGCTGCTAAGACCGCTATGGAGCATGGCCTCAAAAAGGTCTCCGTGTTCGTGAAGGGTCCGGGTTCTGGTCGTGAAACCGCTATCCGTTCTCTCCAGGCAGCAGGCCTCGAAGTCGCCAGCATCCAGGATTGCACCCCCATCCCGCACAACGGTTGCCGTCAGCGCAAGCGTCGTCGCGTCTAAATGAAAGGATCAGTTAATCATGGCTATTAATAGAACTCCGGTTCTCAAACGTTGCCGTCAACTGGGCTTGGATCCTATCGTTCTCGGCTACACCGGCAAAAGCAAATCAAGCTCCATCCGTCAGCCTAAGCGCCGCCGCAAGGAAAGCGAATACGGCATGCAGCTGCGCGAGAAGCAGAAGGCAAAGTTTGTCTATGGCGTTCTCGAGAAGCAGTTCCATGGCTACTTCGATCGTGCTAAGTCGATGCCCGGCATCACCGGTGCTAACCTGATGCAGATCTTGGAGTCTCGCCTCGATAACGTCGTCTTCCGTCTTGGTTTTGCAAAGACTCGCAAGGAAGCTCGCCAGATCGTTACCCATGGTCACATTATGGTGAACGGCAAGCGCGTGGACATCCCGTCCTATCGCGTGCGTCCGGGCGATCTTGTTTCGGTTCGTCCGAAGTCGAAGGAACTTCTTGTCATCAAGAGCGCGCTCGTTTCCAACGAAGGCCGTCTCGTTCCTGCATGGCTCGAAGTTGACATTGAAAAGCTCCAGGGCAGTGTTCTTTCGCTTCCCGAGCGCGATCAGATCGATCTTGACATTCACGAACAGCTTATCGTCGAACTTTACTCGAAGTAATTAACGCTATTGCGGTTTTTAAGGAGGCTTATACGGTATGACAGAGTTCATGAGGCCGACAGTTACAACAGAAGAGGTTAACGATCTCGTTGCTCGCTTCATTGTTGAGCCGCTTGAGCGTGGCTATGGATACACCTTGGGCAATTGCATGCGTCGCGTTCTGCTCTCTTCCTTGGATGGTGCGAAACCTACCGCTATCCAGATCGAGGGTGTTCAGCACGAATTCACCACTGCCGAGGGAATCATCGAAGACATCACTGATATTGTTCTGAATGTTAAAGGACTCGTTTTCAGCGCGCTTTCGAGCGACTACACGGAGGCAACTGCCCACGTGCACGCTGAAGGTCCTTGCACGGTTACCGGTGCAGATCTGGAAGTTCCTGCGGAATTCACCCTCATCAACCCCGAGCATGTGCTCGCTACGGTTGCTGATGGTGGCACGCTCGATATGACCATCCGCATCGGCGTTGGCAGAGGTTATGTCTCTGCAGAGCGTAACAAGCGCACCGAAGATCCGATCGGCATCATTCATGTCGACTCACTGTTCTCGCCGGTTCGTCGCTGCACCATGAATGTGAGCGACACCCGTGTCGGTCAGCGCACCGACTACGACAAACTCGTTCTCGAGGTTGAGACCGATGGTTCCACCAACCCGACCGAGGCAGTTTGCCGTGCGGCGAATATCATCAACCAGTACATGGGCGCATTCCTCTCGCTCGACGAGATCGAAGAGGATGAAGAGGGCGAGGTAGTTTCGATCTTCGCTCCGGAAAGCCAGGAGACCAATGCAGAGCTTGATAAGCAGATCGAGGATCTGGACCTTTCGGTTCGTTCTTACAACTGCTTGAAGCGTGCGGGCATCCACTCGGTTCGCCAGCTGGTTGAATATTCCGAGAACGACTTGCTCAACATTAGAAACTTCGGTGCGAAATCCATTGAAGAGGTTAAAGATAAGCTCATTTCGATGGATCTCAACTTGAAACTTTAGGAGATAGAAGATGAGACACAACAAGAAAGGTCGTAAGCTTGGCACCAGCTCTGGCCACACCAAGGCTATGAAGAAGAGCTTGGTTGGTGCTTTGTTCACCAACGACCGTATCAAGACGGTCGAGGCTCGTGCTAAAGAGATTCGTCCTGATGTCGATAAGATCATCACCTGGGCAAAGAAGGGCGACCTGCATTCTCGTCGTCTTGCCATCGCGGCGCTGGGTGACAAGGAACTGGTTCGCGAGGTCTTCGAGAAGGTCGAGCAGGGTCAGTTCGGCGACCGTCAGGGTGGCTACACGCGCATCCTGAAGCTGGGTAACCGCAAGGGTGACAATGCACCTATGGTTATCATGGAGCTTGTGACCGAGCCTGTTGGCAAGAAGAAGAAAGCCAAGAAGGACGAGGCAAAGGCCGACAAGAAGGCTGCGCCTAAGAAGACCACCAAGAAGGCAGCTGCTAAGAAGGAAGAGAAGCCCAAGGTAGCTGAAGACGTGGTCGAGGAGCTTTCCGAGGATCAGGCTAAGGCTATCGAGGCTGAAGCTGAAGCAACCGAAAAGGCCGAGGCAAAAGAAGCCAAGGAAGAAGCTGCTGTTGAGGAAGCTCAGGAAGAGCTTGCTGAGAAGGCAGAAGAAGCTGCGGCAAAGGATGCCGAAGCAGCTGAAGCTGAGAAGGCTGAAAAGGAAAAGCCTGAGTAGTCTTTGGCGCTTCGCTTTCAATCCAAACGAAGCAAAAGGCACCCTTCGGGGGTGCCTTTTCATGTTCAGGAGGTGACGAACAACTGGATAGTTTGTCACCTAATCTGCTCGGAAAAGTTACGGAACGAAAACGGCTTTTCTAAGAACCGGTAAAGCTTCGTTGCGTAGGTCTTTTACTTGAGCTAAAAGCGAGAGAATAGCCCTGGTAATGGTATTGATTCCTGATCCGAAAGGTGGTGTTCATCATGAGTCCCGACGAAGTAAAAGAAGATCTCGATGCCCTCAAAGCAGAAGAACAAGCTGATGCGGTAGAGGAAAAAGAAGAGAAATTCATGGAAGAAGAGATGAAAGAAGCTGGTATCAAATAGCAAGCACTTCTCTCTGTGCAAATGCACAACACGAAACTTCTTGAGGCGCTCCCTATGGAGCGCCTTTTTTTGCGCCATTTATTCATCTTATTGCAAAAGAAGTGCGGTAGGCTTATGGAATGAACCAGATTCTTTCCTATATAGCGAAGGCAAGTCCCATCCATGCGCTTGATGCGCGCGTGAAGTTGGGGCTGTTGTTGCTCTTTTCGATCGCGCTGTTCTGCATGCGCACGTGGATCGGGCTGGGGATCTTTGCGGCGATCCTGCTGGGTGTCATGATCGCTTCGCGCGTTCCGCTCAAGAATTACGGCCGTGTGCTCTTGCCAGCACTGGCGATTCTCATCTTCATCTGGGTCTGCAATTCGATCCCCTTCGATGCAGCACGCAGCCTGAATGCGCTCATGTATGTGGTGCGCATCTCGCTCGTTATCGTGGCGAGCTTCGTGATCACTTTCACGACCACTTCCACGCAGCTGACCGATGCGCTCGCATCCATCTTGCGTCCTTTGCGTGCGCTCAAGGTGCCGGTCGACGATATCGCGTTCACGCTCAGTTTGGCGCTGCGGTTCATTCCGCTTCTGTTCGAGCAGCTTGGGCAGATCAAGATCGCGCAGACTTCACGCGGAGCTCAGTTTGGATCGGGCTCTTTGTGGAGGCGTCTGAAGACCTGGATGGTGGTGCTCATTCCGCTCTTCATCGGCTTCTTTCGCCAGGCAGATTCGGTGGCAGAAGCCATGGACGCTCGTTGTTACGGAGCGGAAGAACGTACGAGCCTGAACGCGCAAGCGATGCGCGCAGGCGCTTGGGCGCAACTTGTCGTGGCGCTCGCAGCTTGCGTTCTGTGTGCGCTGTTCCTCTAAGTTGTCGAGGTGTTTCGCAAGGGTGCTGTTTGTGTCTTGCGGGTTCTTTGGTCGTTTTGTGGTAAGCGCGAATCCTTAGTAGAATGTCTCTTGATGGGCCTTACCAGAAAGATAGATGCATGGATTCAAAGAAGACTCACCATAAGGCAGAACAGTCGAAGCAGGCAGTGGAAACGACGAAGCTCAAAGGAGCAGGGGCGGTTCCGCGCAAAAGAAAGAGGATTGCGCTCTCTTCTGCGCTAGCGGTGTTTCTCACGTTCACGTTGG
>CABQIW010000053.1 GCA_902464295.1 uncultured Eggerthella sp. | reverse complement strand
AGTACTGCGGTGTAGTCCGTGGGAGGATAGGGCGTTCTGCTCATGCAGGGCATTTACTGAAAATACGGCTTTTTACATGCTTTGCTTTTTAACCCTTACTGCATGTGGTCGTTATCGAGGTTCAGTCCTTGACGAACAAGCGATAGAAGCATATGGGCGATTGGCGCAGCGGGAGCGCAGCTGCCTTACAAGCAGAAGGTCACAGGTTCAAATCCTGTATCGCCCACCATGAAACTCAGAACCAGACTTCGTCTGGTTTTTCTTTTGCCTTTGGTGGTGTAGTTCAATTTATTCTCATGAAGAATTGAACATTTCATAATGAATCTCGTCTTTCTTCTGCAAATTACTGGTAGTATGGTACGAAATTGAACCCTAGTTCAATTTGAAGAAGATAACGTCTGGACATTCCTGGTCATGCAGACATGGACTGCTTTGACTGTGTAAGCGATTTGAAGTTCCTCTATACGTTGTGCATCTCAAGTTTGCGCTCATGATCGAAGGAGCTGCACTACAGGAAAGCACCTGAAGAGGAATTTGTCGGGATCGAGTAAGACTCCAGCAAGGAGGAAGAAGTGCAAGAAGGATTCTCAGCCCGCCTGAAGAACGCAATGGCTGCTAAGGGGCTCAAGCAATCGGATCTGATTCGCGAAGCTGCTGTTCGTGGAGCTAAGCTAGGAAAGAGTCAGGTTAGTCAGTATGTGAGCGGAAAGACACTTCCGCGCAAAGATGTGTTAGAGTTGCTTGCCTCCATATTGGAGATCGATCAATCACTGCTTTCCGGCGAAATAACCACTTTAAGTGCTGATAATGATCTTCCTCCTAAAGAACGAGCAGATCATGAAGATGAAACCAGTGCAAATGAAACTATGGATCATGAGGGGAGCGATACCGCAATGGTACGCGAATTCAAGAAATCAAAGAAGCTCGATAATGTTCTCTACGACGTACGTGGTCCTGTTCTCGAAGAGGCTGAACGTATGGAAACGATGGGAGCGTCGATCCTCAAGCTCAATATCGGAAACCCTGCACCGTTCGGTTTTCGTACCCCTGATGAGGTCGTATTCGATATGAGCAGACAGCTGGTGGATAGCGAGGGTTATTCTGCAGCGAAAGGTTTGTTCTCTGCGCGCAAAGCGATCATGCAGTATGCGCAGATCAAGCAGATCCCTAATGTGACAATAGATGATATCTATACCGGCAATGGTGTGAGTGAGTTGATCAATCTGAGCATGCTGGCGCTTCTTGATGCGGGGGACGAAGTGCTGCTGCCCTCACCAGATTATCCGCTGTGGACCGCTTGCGTGACGCTTGCTGGTGGAACGCCCGTGCATTATATCTGTGATGAACAGGCAGAATGGTATCCCGATATCGATGACATCAAGAAGAAGGTCACTCCGCGTACCAAGGCGATCGTCATCATCAATCCCAACAACCCTACAGGCGCGCTCTATCCGCGTGAAGTGCTCGAAGAGATCGTTGAGGTCGCCCGCCAGAACAATCTGATCATCTTTTCTGATGAAATCTATGATCGCTTGGTCATGGATGGACTCGAGCATATCTCCATCGCTTCGATGGCGCCCGATCTGTTCTGCGTGACGTTCAGCGGTTTGTCGAAGTCGCATATGATCGCAGGATATCGTATCGGATGGATGGTGCTTTCAGGTAATAAGAAGCTCGCGCATGATTACATCTTGGGACTGAACATGCTCAGCAATATGCGTATGTGCTCGAATGTGCCCGCGCAGTCGATCGTGCAGACGGCCCTTGGCGGACATCAGTCGGTCAATGACTACATCCGGCCTGGTGGACGTGTGTATGAGCAGCGCGATTTCATCTACAATGCGCTCAATAGCATCCCTGGCGTGACTGCGGTGAAACCGAAAGCAGGGTTCTACATCTTCCCGAAGCTCGATACGAAGCGCTTCAATATCACCGATGATGAGCAGTTTGCCTTCGATCTGCTGCATGAGAAGAAGATCCTTCTATCGCATGGTGGTGCCTTCAATTGGCACACGCCTGATCATTTCCGTGTGGTATTCTTACCGCGCATCGAAGTGCTCTCGGACGCGATGAACAAGCTGGAGGATTTCCTCTCGACCTATCGCCAAAAATAAATCACGCGTACAAGATGCTGCCTGGTCGCTTCAGCAGAGCAGCTCATCGTTGATGCGAGCGCGGTAGCGTACCAAAAGAGCGGCTCGTCCGAGGCTCCAGAGGGCGGCTTGGAGAGGGCTATATTGATGGCTGCGATCAGTCGCTCAAAGCAAGAGGATGATCAGTCTTCGATCAAACGGAAGAAGATCGTGCGTACGTTCGAACCGTCTGCAGCGTTGCCTGTGCGCTTTTCGAAGAGCTTCAGCGATTCAACGAAGGGGACGAATTTCTTGAAGCCGAAATTGCGGGTGTCGAAATCGTTGAAGCGACGCGACACGAGGCTTGCCAGGTATGATGCAGGGATCCAGCCTTCGTCGTCGCTGTACTCTTCGATGATATTGATGAGCGCATCGGTTACATCGATGATATCGGTTCCATCGCTATAGACTGCTGGTTCTTCTGCTTGCGTTTCCACGGGCAGAATAGCCTCATTCGTGCTGTTCTTGCCTGAAGAACTTGGGGCATCCAGACGCTCAGAGCGCACCTGCTTGCGACGGTCGGATGGGTCGGTAGTGCTTGACTGGTCTTGCTTGGTTCGTTCTGGCGCAGCGTTCGTGCGCTTGCGCGTGCGAGGGTTCGATTTGCTCGTCTCGCGCTTGTGACTCTCTTCGAGAACATCGAGATACACGAACTTATTGCAGGCTGAGATGAAGGCACGCGGTGTCTTCTGTTCGCCCATACCAAGAACGAAGATATCGGATTCACGCAAACGCGTGGCGAGTCGCGTGAAATCGCTATCGGAGGAAACGATGCAGAAGGCATCAAGATCGTTCTGGTAGAGCAGATCCATCGCATCGATGATGAGCGCCGAGTCGGATGAGTTCTTGCCCGTGGTATTGCTGAACTGTTGGATCGGCTGGATGGCGTGATCGAGCAGTTCCTTCTTCCAGGGCCCTAACTGGGTTGACATCCAGTTGCCATAGATTCGTTTGTAGATAACATTGCCGAGGCTTGATGCTTCTTGAAGGATGGTGTGGGCGTACTTGTGCGAGATATTCTCAGCGTCGATCAGTACTGCGATTTTCATGTCTTTTTTCATAGGTACCTTTGCTATAAAGCGCATCGAAAACAGGTCCGCTGCGCTGGAGTTCTTAGAGTAAGTTCAATGATAAACCAGAAGCGCTCTTTGAAGCTGACATCAGTAAATGAACATAGCATCACCGAAAGAGAGCAGGCGATACTTGCGCTTGATCGCATGTCGATAGGCTTTCATGATGTTATCGCGCGAGGAGAAGGCTGAAACGAGCATCATGAGTGTCGAGCGCGGAACGTGGAAATTTGTGATGAGCGCATCGACCACATTGAAGGTATAGCCAGGGAAGATGAACAGGTTGGTGGTTTGGCGCTCACGCGCGACCAGCTCGCTCACTTCGCTATCCCAGGCACTTTCGAGGCTACGAACGCTCGTGGTGCCAACTGCGATCACGCGGCAGCCGTTTTCCTTCGTGCGCTTGATCGCATCGACCGTCTTTTGAGGCACGCTGTAGTATTCGGTGTGCATGTGGTGCTCGTGGGGATCTTCGGTCTCCACTACACGGAAGGTGTCGAGCCCTACTTCGAGATGCACCGTTTCGAAGCTCACACCCTTCTCCTTGAGCCGCTCGATGAGTTCAGGGGTGAAATGGAGTCCTGCCGTGGGGGCAGCGGCGCTCTTCTCTTCGCGTGAGAATACGGTTTGGTAGAGCTCTTCGTCGCCTTGATAGTTCTTGATGTAAGGCGGTAGCGGCGTATGACCGATCTGGTGAAGGGCTTCGTCGAGCGAATCGAGAGGGGTGGTGAGGCGGACAAGACGTTCGCCCTTTTGTGCATCTTCGATCCAATCGAGGACTTCGGCCTGCATGATGACCGCACTATCGGAAGCGGAAGAGGGGTCATTGCTGGAAACAGAAGGGGAATCGTTCTGCTCGCAGGTGAAATCGATGATCGCACCAGGCTTAAGGCGACGCCCAGGCTTGACGAGCGCTTCCCAAACCGCGCTCGTGCTCGTCTTCTCTTCGATATCGAAGCGTTCGCGAAGCAAGAGCACTTCAGCAGCGCCACCAGTCTCATGCTTGTTTCCGAGCAAACGCGCAGGGATCACACGCGTTTCATTCGCAACGAGCAGATCACCCGGCTTCAAGTAGTCATAGATATCGCGGAAGATGCGATCCTGCAGACTACCATTCTCACGCTTCATCACGAGCATCTTGCAGCCGTCGCGCGTGGGGTGGGGGGTTTGCGCGATGAGCTCCTGCGGCAGATCGTAGTCGAAATCGGAAGTGGTGAGAGAGCGAAGTTTCGCCTGTTTCTCTTCTGCCTTCTTCTGCTTGCGCTGTGCGGCGCGTTCGGCTCGTTCATCAGCTGCTTCTGCGCTTGACCAATGGCAGCCGCAAAAATTCTGGCGGTACATCTCCAGCTCACGGCTCTTTTGTGTCGCAGCGGGGTAGTAGGGGCGATAATCCGTAAAGAGCACGGCAAGTTCTGGATAGGGAGCAGCTGCTTGATGGAGCATTTCTTTGATGAGCTGCGTATACTGATAGGGGCTTACCGAAAGCGTGGTGCCGATGGCATCGTAGCCACCTTCATCTGCCATGCGGGCAAGTTCATCGAAACGAAAGCGATAGCATGTTTGGCAGCGCAGTGCGCGGT
>CABQIW010000052.1 GCA_902464295.1 uncultured Eggerthella sp. | reverse complement strand
CTCGAATGGGCTTGGGCGGCGCCAAGTTCCGAACCTGGTCAGGTCCGGGAGGAAGCAGCCATAAGGGACCGCTGACGAGCGCCCTTGCCTATTCGGGATATTCGTGTATTCGGGCACAATGCAAAGAATAGGTAAAGGACCATCAACCAAACGTAAAGGATGATCTGTTGGATATCATCAATTTCTTCGTAGGTCTTCTGAAAGACCCCCGTGCGTTCATTGCGGGATGGATCATAACGTTGGGCCCTGTCTGGGTCTATACCCCTTTGTTCCTCATCGTTTTCGTGGAAACAGGCTTGGTCTTCTTTCCTTTCTTGCCGGGTGATTCGCTGCTCTTTGCTGCGGGTGTCTTTTCTGCAGATGGGGGAGGGCTCAACATCGTCGCAACGCTCATCGTCTTCTACACGGCAGCGATTCTGGGCAATACGTCGAACTATTGGATCGCGCGTTTCTTCGGTGCGCGCATCATCGATTCTGGCAGGGTAAAGGCGCTTACCAAAGAACGCATGGACAAGCTCGACTACTTCTTCCAGAAATATGGTGGGCTTACGATCGTCATCACGCGCTTCATGCCGTTCTTCCGCACCTTCGCACCTTTTATCGCAGGCATGGGCCATATGAACTTCTCGAAGTTCACGCTCTTCAACACCATCGGTGGCGTTGCCTGGGTAAGCTTGTTCGTGCTTGTGGGATACTTCTTTGGTGGTGTACCCTTTGTTCAAGAGCACTTCGAGGTCATCGTATTGGGTATCGTTGCCGTTTCGGTGGCTCCCGCTTTCATCGCCGCGATCAAGACTGCGCTGTCTTCGCGCAAAGCCAAGAAAGAGAAAGCCTAGGTGGTTTCATGGCAGAAGCACTGTATCGGAAATATCGTCCGAGCACCTTTGAAGATGTGGTCGGACAGGAGCATATCGAACGAACACTCAAGAATGCCCTCGAGCAGGAAAAGGTATCGCATGCTTATCTTTTCTGTGGGCCGCGCGGTACGGGTAAGACCACCATGGCGCGCATCTTGGCAAAGGCGTTGCTTTGCGAGAAAGCTCCTACGATCGATCCGGATGGTACCTGTGAAGAATGCTTAGCGATCGCGGCGGGCACTCACCCCGATGTCTACGAGCTCGACGCGGCGAGCCGTACGGGCGTGGAGAACGTGCGCGAAGAGATCATCAATCGCGTGCATTATGCGCCTACGCATGGCTCATACAAGATCTACATCATCGATGAAGTCCACATGCTCTCAACGGCAGCGTTCAATGCGCTTCTGAAGACGCTTGAAGAACCGCCGAGTCACGTGGTGTTCATCCTCTGTACTACCGACCCGCAAAAGGTGCCCGATACCATCCATTCGCGCTGTCAGCGTTTCGACTTCCATCGTTTGAGCGTCGATGAGATCACTGCGCGTCTTGGTGCAGTATGCGTCCAAGAAGGGGTGGAGTTCGAGCCTGAAGCGCTTGAGCTCATTTCGCATCAAGCTGAAGGTGGTATGCGTAACGCGCTTACGTCACTCGAGCAGCTCGCGGCTTTTGGTGAAGGTCACGTTACGCTCGATGGCGCGCATCGTATCCTTGGGTCGCTCGACAACGAAGGCCTTACCGAGATCGTTCAGGCGCTCGGCAAACACGATGCTGGTGCTTGCTTCACCTGGGTTTCTCACTATGTGGAAACGGGTGCTGATATCGCGCAGTTCGTCCAAGAGCTTGCCGAGCACATGCGCAATCTCTATCTTATGAGCCTTACCGATGCCGATGTGGAGATCTCTGCGAGCACTTCTGCACGCGAAGTCATGGAATCCGAGCTCGAACTGTTCGGCACCGAACGTTTGAGTCGGGCGCTTTCAGTATTGGGCGACCTCATGAAAGAGCTGCGCGCCACCACGAATTCGCGTCTTGCATTCGAGATCGCGCTCACGCGTCTGTTGCGCCCCGAGTCCGATCTTACGCTAGAGTCGCTTTCTGAGCGCATTGAAGAGCTTGAGATGAAGTTGCTCTCAATGCCTTCGCTCGCTTACGCGCAGGGTGCACCAGCAGCACCTGTCGCTGCTCCTGCGATGCAGATGCCAGCTCCCGTGCAGAGCATGCAGCAACCCTCAGCACCTCAACCAGCAGTAGTGCAGTCGCAGCCTGCGCCGCAACAAGCCTACACCCCGGTTCAGGTGCCTACGCCTGCTGCACCTGCTCCGCGACCGACTCCTGCGCCTCAGCCCATGCCAACGCCGCAGCCTGCACCTGCACCACAGCAGGTTCCTTCGCCACAGCCTGCACCTGCGCCGCAACCGATGCCAGCTCAGGCGGCAACGAGGTCACCGGCAGCGAATGTGCCTCCCGCTTCCATTGACCTTACGAATGCTGCGGCGCTTCAGCGCATGTGGCATTCGGTCACCGCAGCACTTCGAAAGTCGAATCCTGCGCGTGGCGTTCTGTTCATGGGCGCGAAGATCGAAGCTGATCCTCAAAACCAGGGTGTGAAGATCGTCTTCTCGCCTGATTCGAGCTTTGCCTATGCTGCAGCTCAGAAAAAAGAGGTGAAGGACGTTCTTGCGCAAAGCTTCATTGAGATAACGGGTGGTTCGGTGCCGTTCCAGCTGCTTATGGCGCAAGGGGGATCCGCTTCTTCTGCTGGTTCGAACTATCAAGGCACGGTGAATCAGACTGCGTCTACATCGGCAGCCTATGCGCCGCATCCCCCTCAAGCTGCCAAGGTCCCTCAAGCAGCCCCTCAGGCATCTCAGAGTGCTCCAGTATCAGTGCCGGCTTCAACGCCAATTTCGGCGCCAGCATCGGCAACGACATCAGCTTCAGTGCCAACTTCAGCACCAGCAGCAACACCGACGCAAGCATCAGCGCCCGCTCCGAGCGCTCAGCCTGTCCCTGCTCAGCCAGCAGTTGCTTTCCAAGCTGAACCGGCGGTTTCAGGAATGATGCCACGCTACGAAGATGAGTCTCCGTTCGTGGACAGTGATGCTGATTTTGCACCTGCTGCTCCTCAAGCAGCTCGCGTAGAGCAGCCTCCGCAAACCGCTCAACCGATTCAAACATCTCAACCCGCCCAGCCCTCGCAGCAGCCAGCGGTCGCTTCAGAGCCTCGATCTCAGTCGGCGGCGTTCCCACAGGGGTCTCAGCCGAATGAAGGAGCGCCCGTTGCGCCAGCGTCGAGCGAAACGCACCAGGAAGCTGGTCAAAACGTTCAAGCGGTCCAGCCTGAACAACCTCGTTCAGAGCCTCAAGCGAGTGAAGGGCTTTCAGAAGCTGACCAAACCAGACAGATCCTTACTGCGGCATTCGGTGAGGATTTGCGGATAACCACTGAAAATTGATAACGTATAATCGAGCAAAACAAGAAACGAGACGAGGAGTTCAACTCTATGGATATGAAACAGATGATGCGCCAAGCTCAGAAGATGCAGAAAGAACTTAACAAAGCTCAGGAAGAAATCGCTACGATGAGCTTCGAGGCAACCGCAGGCGGCGGCATGGTCACGGCTGTTGCATCGGGCGATATGGCTATCACCTCGCTTACCATCGATCCAGATGCGGTCGATCCCGAAGATGTCGAAATGTTGCAAGACATGGTCGTGGCTGCGGTGAATGAAGCCCTGCGCGGTGTTTCTGAGCTCAGCAACCAGCGCATGAGCGCGGTCACGGGTGGCATGAACATCCCGGGGCTCATGTAGCAACTCGTGTACGCTGCTTCTGCAATACAAAATCTACTCGATGAACTCGAGCGCCTTCCTGGCATCGGTCCGAAGTCGGCTCAGCGTATCGCTTACTGGATCTTGAACAACCCTAAAGCCGATGCGATGCGGCTTGCCGACGCGATCAAGGAAGTGAAGGACACGGTGCATTTTTGCTCCCAGTGCTTCAACTATGCCCAAGGCGATCTTTGCGAGATCTGTGCATCGCCCAAACGTGATGCTACCTGTATCTGTGTGGTTTCTGAGCCGCGCGATATTCCACCCATCGAGCGTACCGGTACGTTTTCTGGGCACTATCATGTGCTGGGGGGAGCGCTTTCGCCCCTGGAAGGGATCGGTCCTGATGAGCTTCATGTGGCCGAGCTCATGGCACGCCTTTCAAATCCCGATATTACCGAAGTCATCCTTGCAACCAATCCCAACGTCGAAGGCGAAACGACGGCGAGTTATCTCGCGCGTCTCATAAAGCCGACGGGTGTTACGGTCAGCCGTCTTGCGAGCGGGCTACCAGTAGGGGGTGACCTCGAGTTTGCCGATGAGGTAACGCTGGGTCGCGCTATCGAGTCGCGCCGTATTCTCTAGACAAGAAAAGGCTCATCAGTCGAGCCTTTTCAGAGAATCCTAAGGCGCATAGCCATAATTATGCTGCAATTCAATCTCTTATGATACTGTGTTTAATCGGACTTTACTAAGCAGAACTCAGCCTCATCAAGCCATTCGATAAGGTTGTCGCGATCTTTGAGTTGCTATGCTTGGCTTAAGATGGAAGTATCTCATCTGCTTCTTAACCTCGAAAAGTAGATCAGATACCTGATGAGCGCTAATTAGCTGCGACCAAGAGAGATATCGAGGTTGAAGCGTGTTCGATCCTTGAGGTAGCAATCGATCGCCTTCGCAGCCTTTTTCAACTCTTTTCGTAAGGTACGAATGTCTTCATCTTGTTTGAAGAATGGCGTATCAGCATCAAAGGTAACGAAGGTGAGCCATAGTAACGATCGATTGGATATCCCTCTTCATCATGATTATATTATACCAGGTCAGATGCTATAAACGTACGGTCAAGAAGGCATGATTAAGTATTGCAACAACTTAAAAGTTGCATTATGTAAACTCCCGTTCTTCGTAGAGTATTGCAATTTTTTCAGGACGCGCTTGACTGATTCGAGAATCGCGTTTGAGTTTTTGAATTAGACTGGAATAGAGAACTGTTTCAATGCGACGACGCGTGAAAGGAATCCTACATGAGTGGCATTTATACAACTGATAACAGCTGGATGGAAGAAGTCGATTTTTCTGATAGGGAGCAACGTTGCCAAGCGCTCGATGCGCGTGATGCGGAGTCGTTCAATGGAATGCTCGGGATTCGTTTTGCCGAGCAGAGCCCCGACAGAACTGTCGCTGAACTCGACATCCACCCCCGCCTCTTCCAGCCGTTCGGGTTCCTTCATGGGGGAGTAACGCTCGCACTCGTCGAGGCAGCCGCTAGTCGCGCGGTAGACATGCGTGCCGACTACGAGAAAGAGCGTCCTTTTGGCGTTCATATCGAGATCGATCACAAGAAGCCGGGCAGGCAAGGGGTATTGCGCGCGATCGCGACATTCGATCATCAGGAAAAGAACAAGCAGATCTGGAATATCGAAGTGCGCGACGAGGACGACGATATCGTTTCTGACGGCATCTTCGTTACCAAGATCGTCTCCCTCGAACGACTCGCTCAAAAGCAAGCTGAGCGCGAAGGAAAATAAGCGAGGATGCTTGAGTAGACTCGCCCGGGAGGGTGCAAGCGTTTTCTCAAAATCCTTCCTACTGTGAAGGTTTTGTGCACCGGTAAGCGGCAGTTTCTGCTCGAATAAATTCCCTCTTTTCCTGGGGTTTTATGATTTAGAAAAAAAATTCAACCATTCGCCCAAACTTTCTCAAAATACTTCTTGACGCACCCCCTACCCGCGAGGATAATACTGCCTTGCGCGACTCACGAGTGG
>CABQIW010000051.1 GCA_902464295.1 uncultured Eggerthella sp. | reverse complement strand
GATCTATGCCGCTCAGCCCAACAAGCCAGCGCTCGATGACGTTTCGCTGCATATCTATCCCGGCGAATTCGTTTTTCTCGTCGGTCATTCAGGGTCAGGAAAGTCAACGTTCATCAAGCTGCTTACCCGTGAACTCACGGCTACTTCTGGTCACATCTATGTTGCTGATGAGGATCTCTCTTCGATGCGCAATTGGCGCGTGCCCTATCTGCGTCGCAACATCGGTTGTGTCTTTCAGGATTTTAAGTTGCTGCCAAATAAAACGGTCTTCGAGAACGTTTCGTTCGCGCTCGAAGTAATCGGCAAATCGCGCCACATCATTCGTACGCAAGTGCCTGAGGTTCTGCGCTTGGTTGGTTTGGCAGACAAGCTCGATAAGCTTCCTGACCAGCTTTCTGGCGGCGAACAGCAGCGCGTTAGCATTGCGCGTGCTATCGTCAATCGTCCGCCCTTACTCGTTTGCGACGAGCCAACAGGTAATCTTGACCCGCAGAACTCGCGTGGCATCATGGATTTGCTCGAGCGCATCAACCGCACGGGTACTACCGTGCTCGTTGCTACGCATGACCGTGAGATGGTAGACAATATGCGTCGTCGCGTCGTCGCGCTCGATAAAGGCCATCTTACTCGCGACCAGGATAGGGGGGTGTACGGTTTCGATGTCTAGTTTGCTCTATTTCTTCCGTGAATCGCTCACTGGTTTCAAGCGTAATCTTTCAACAGCCTTAGGTTCGATCATCACGATCTTTCTTTCGTTGCTTATCATCGGCATCTTCTGCATTTGCGGTGTTATCATCAATAACGTCGTTACATCGGTTGAGAATCAGGTTTCGATCACGGCTTATGTTGCTGATGATGCTTCCGAGCAGGATATTCATGCGGTTGAGCAGTACATCCAGGAGTTGCCTGGCGTTGAGAGTGTGGATTTTACCACTAAGGAACAGGCGCTCGAGAACTTCACTAACTCGATGACATCGAATCCCGATATCGTCGCTCAGCTTGATGGAGAGAATCCGCTTCCGGCTTCGATCGATGTGAACCTTTCAGAAGCGCAGTCGGTTTCAGATATTGCGAACCGCATTCTTGAGAACGAAACGTTCTTGAAGATCTGTGACAACCCGGATGATCCTTCTGATTCGCTTCAGTATGGCCAGAAGACGGTCGACAAGCTCTTTTCGCTTACGAATGCCATTCGCTATATCGGTATTGGGCTTATTATCGTGCTCGTGCTCATTGCGTTCATCTTCATCAATAACACCATCCGTCTGGCTATTCTCGCGCGCCGCAAGGAAATTGCGATCATGCGCTTGGTTGGTGCATCGAATGGCTTCATTCGTGGTCCTTTCCTTGCTGAAGGCGCCTTACATGCGGTCATCGGTGCACTGCTTGCTATAGGGGTTATAGAGCTTATTCGCCTCTTCGCGCTTCCGCGCATTACCGCAGCGCTTCCGTGGCTTCCGATCAATGTCGATCCGGTTACGTTCGTTCTCATTTACGTAGCGCTTCTCTGCGCTGGCCTGGTCATCGGTTTGCTGGGTTCAGTGTTCGCTATGCGTCGCTATTTGAAGGTCTAGTGCTCGTCATACCGCAAAGATTGGCTATCTGTGGAACACGCTTCTCAAAAGAATAAGCTCCATAAACGCAATGCAAACATCATCAAAATCGTTGGTGTTTGCATTGTTGCGATCGTGCTCTTCGTTGCAGGGTTCATGTTTAGAGGTAACACAGAGCTGCTCTCAGCGATGGGTTTCACGAGCTTTACCACGAAACAGGAAGTAAACCCTGGTCAAACGGTTTCAGGCAACACCTATAATTCCCTTTCAGCACGTGTTGCAGAGGTGCAAGGCATTATCGCTAACGATAGCGTTGACACCTATGATCTCAATGCTGCAACCGCTGCAACACTCGATGCGTTCATTAAAACGATGAATGATCCTTATGCGCGCTATTTTGATGCTTCAAGCTATCAGACTTATTTGAGCAGCGTTTCCAGTCCTTCAACGGGTATCGGTGTTCTCTTCGGTGAATCCGATGGATCGTGCTATGTGGTAGATGTTTTCGAGGGTTCGGAAGCAGCGAATATGGGCGTATTGCCGGGAGACTACGTTGAAGCGATCGATGGCGAGAAGAAAGATCAATGGTCGCTTCCTGAAGTTACCAATACCTTACGTCGCGACGAGGGCGAGACGGTGTATATTACCTGGCGTAGACCAGGAAAAGATAATGCAGGCGGAACGACGTTCAATACCTCTTTGCGGTATGAGAATGCGCCAGAGACCAACATAACCTATTCTGTTACTAATGGCATTGCCTATATTGAGATCAAGCAACTTGGTACTGATTGTGCTGAAGTGTTAAAACAAACGATTGCTCAAGCAACAAGTGAAGGAGCAAGTGCGCTTGTGCTCGATCTACGTAATATTCCTGGTGGCTATCTCACTCAAGCAGTGGAGATCGCTTCGCTCTTCATCCAGAGCGGTACGGTCGTTCAGATCAAATCGGGTGATACGACTACCACGAAAACTGCCGATGGCGCTGAAGTGACCAATCTTCCCTTAGTGGTGCTGGTCAATGAGAAGACTGCTGGTTCTGCTGAAGTGCTTGCTTCTGCACTGCAAGATTCTCAGCGTGCCACCGTAGTGGGTGTTCAGACGCAGGGCAAGGGGTCGGTGCAGGTCATGCAGCCGCTCTCCTTCGGTGGTGCATTGCGCTATACGGCGGCAACCTATCTTTCACCTTCAGGTCGTGCGATCGATGGAGTGGGCGTCACTCCCGATGTCGTCATCACCAATACCGAGCGTCAAGTGCCCATCGCGCTCGAGATCGCTGCTTCGAATCGTTAGAAGCGCTGATGGTTCATGGCACGACGTTCATCCAAAGCACGTAAACACCCAAAGTCACACCCACAAGGCATCCTTGAAGTTGCACCGCGAGGCTTCGGCTTCGTAAAGACCGCAGAAGGCGAATACTTCATTCCTGCAAGTGAACGCAATGGTGCATTCCCCGGGGACCTTGTCTTGGTTGCGCGCATGGGACAGCGCGGCGATCGGCAGGCAGGGTATTCTCAAGCACCTGGATATAAACCTTCAGCGCGTGTGGTGAAGATCCTCTCCCGGGCAAATGAGCATATTATCGGACGATATGAGGTCGCTGAGCCCTTTGGGGTGGTCGTTCCGAGCGATCCGCGCATTCCGCATGATATCTTCACGCTTCGTAAAGACAACCCTTCCATCGAAGATGGCAGTCTGGTCGAAGTGGAGATCGTGAGCTATCCTTCGCGTAACAACGCGGCAACGGGCAAGGTGGTACGGGTGATCGGCGCGGGCGATTCGAGCAACCTCGAGATCGATTTGATCGTTGCCCAGCACAAGCTCGAGACCGAATTCAGCGACCAGGCGCTCGATGAAGCGGGCGCGTGCGTGCTTGATGTTGCAGACGCCCTTGCGAGCGGATACCGCGATATTCGCGATCGGTTCGTCTTCACGATCGATCCGGTCGACGCGCGTGACTATGATGATGCGCTTTCGGTAGAAGTGGTAGGGGAGTGCGTTCACTTAGGCGTTCATATTGCTGATGTTTCGGGGTATGTGCCCTTCGATTCAGCGCTCGATGGGGAAGCGCGCAGACGCGGATGCTCGGTCTACCTGGTCGATCGCGTTATACCGATGCTTCCAGAAGCGCTTTCCAATCAGCTCTGTTCGCTCGTACCTGCGCGTGAGCGCTTGGCGATGTCGGTCGATATCACGTTGCGTAAAAGCGATGGCCAGGTTCTTGCCTATGAGATATTCCCGAGCGTGATCGCTTCAAATGCGCGTCTTTCCTATGATCAAGCGCAAGCGCTCATCGATTCTGCTCCTCACGCTCTGATCGAGGCTTTCAGGCAGGAAGCGGCACCCTTCGGCGCGATCGAGCTTGACGATGAGACGATCCTCCAGTTGGCTGAGAAGATACGGGCTGCCCAGACGCTTTCCGAGCGGCTCTACGAGCGAAGATATGCAGCAGGCTGCATGGAATTCAATCGCGTCGAAGCGCGTGCGATCCTTGACGATCAGGGCACGCCTACGGGCATCCGGTATCGAAAGAGGACCGAAGCCACCAAGCTCATCGAAGAAGCGATGATTCTTGCTAATCACCTGGTGGCCTCTTGGCTCTCTGAGCGGGGCATGCCGTGTATCTATCGAACCCATGATGCGCCAGCACGCGATGCGCTCTTCTCGTTCTACGAGGTCCTGCAAGAATTCGATGTCTATCGTGCGATCGATAAGAATCTATTCTGTGCTGGCAATCCTCATGTCTTACAGCAACTTCTCGCAACACCAGTCGACGAACAGACCCATGAACTGGTGAGCATGTTGCTGTTGCGCAGCATGAAACGTGCCACCTATTCGGTCGAGGATGCTGGCCATTACGGATTGGCGCTCGAACAATACTGCCATTTCACCAGCCCTATCAGGCGCTATCCCGATCTTATGGTGCACCGTATGGTGAAAGAAGCGCTGTTGAAGAGGTCTGCAACCTTCGAAGCGGAGAAGAATTCAAGCGCGTGGATCGCTGATCATTCATCGGAAATGGAGCGCGTTGCTGCTAAAGCTGAGCATCAATCGCAACTCGTGAAGCTCATCGAGTATCTTCAGGGCTTCATCGGAGAGCGTTTCGAAACGCTCATCTACAGTGTTTCCACGTTCGGCGCGGTGCTCCGCATGGAGAACACCGTTTTGGGTTTCATCCCGATCGAAGAGCTTGGCGATGAGTACTTCTCCTACAACCCTGAACGCTCGACGCTCACGGGTTCCGATACGGGCATGGTCTATCGGATCGGGCAAAAGCTCGAAGTGGTCTTAGCAGAGGCGGACTGGCACAGCCGCGAGGTGCGCTTCAAGATGGCGCAACGCTTCGAGTAAGATGCGAGATGCTCACTGCGCCCGTTCGAAAGCGCGCTATAATTGCTTCAATAAAAAGAGCTATCGAGGCGAGCACGCTTCTTCCTATATATGAGAGGAGCCTAGCATGGCTAAGGTCGATAAGAAATTCTTGAAGAAGATACTTGAAACTCCTTCGGTCACTGGTACGGAGGTGGGAGTTGCAGCGCGCGTGCGCAAGCGGCTCGCGAACGTGGCGGATTCCATCGAAACCAACGTGATGGGTTCGGTCCATGCTACGCTGAAGGGAAACGGCAAGGCTCCATCGGTCATGATCGCGGCTCACATGGACGAAGTGGGCCTTATGGTCACCTATATAAGTGAAGAGGGATTCTTGAGCGTTGCTGCGGTGGGCGGCGTTGATGCGGCGATTCTGCCTGGCATGCGTGTCGATGTTCACACGAAACAAGGTACGCTGCGCGGCGTGGTCGGGAGGAAGCCGATCCATCTTATTAGCCCTGATGAGCGAAAGAATGTTACTGCGCTCGATGATCTTGTGATCGATCTGGGCATGTCAGCGAAGCATGTAAAAAAGGCAGTTTCTATCGGCGATGTGATCACCTATGGAGTCGGCTTCGAAGAGTTCGGCGATGGTATGGCGGTCTCGCGCGGCTTCGATGACAAGATGGGCGTCTATATCGCGGTTCGTGTGCTCGAAGAGCTTGCGAAAGCGGGCGGAGCGCCAGGCGATTGCATCTGTGCAGCAACGGTCCAGGAAGAGATCGGGTTGCGTGGTGGAACCACCTCTGCCTATGGTGTGCACCCCGATATCGCGATCGCGCTCGATGTCACGCATGCGACCGATTATCCTGGCATAGACCCTACGAAGTACGGCAAGCTCGCCTGCGGTGAGGGTCCGGTCATCGCGCGCGGACCGAATATCAATCCTGTTGTCTTCGATCGCTTGAAGGCTGCCGCTAAAAAAGCGAAGGTTCCCGTTCAGATCGAAGCTGAACCGCGGGTCACGGGAACCGATGCAGCTGCGATGCAGATCCAGCGTGGCGGAAAGGCAACTGGCCTCGTTTCGGTCGCGCTGCGCTACATGCATACCCCCACAGAGGTCATCGCGCTTGAAGATCTTGAAGCGTGTGTCAAACTTCTGGTGCAATTCATCCTCGACCTCGATGAAGAGGTCACGTTCGTCCCCGGTCTGTAGCCATGTCACACGTCGATACGCTCATAGCGAAGAATCGTCGTGCGCTGCACGATTACGAGATCTTGGAAACCTACGAGGCGGGCATCGTGCTCACAGGTACCGAAGTGTGCTCGCTTCGTGAGAACAACTGCCAGCTCACGGATTGCTTTGCGCTCGTTCGCAATGGGGAAGTGTGGCTGCATAATCTTCATATCGCGCCCTATTCCCATGGCAATATTGCCAACCCCGACCCTGATCGCGTGCGTAAGCTCTTGCTCCATCGCAATCAGATCCGCGATCTTGTTCGCAAGACTCAGGAGAAGGGCATGGCACTTGTGCCGCTCAAGATCTACTTCGATAAGAAATCACGCGTGAAGATCGAGTTGGCGGTCGCACGAGGTAAGAAGCTCTACGATAAACGTGCAGCCATGGCTGAGCGTGATTCGAAACGTGAGATCGATCGTGCGCTCAAAGCGCGTAATCGTTCGTATTAGGAAAGGATGCCGTTATGAATGAAGCGGTCAAGACCATGATCGAGCGACTTCATGCTCGATTGGATGATCTTTCGGTTGTGGTAGATGGCGTTCCTTATGAGCTTGCAGGCTATGACAAGAAGCTCGACAAGATCGACGACCAGATCTATCTCATCGAACGCGAGATCGAGAAGAAGACCGCTAAAAGCGTTCCGCTCGAGCCCGTGAGCGAAGCAGAGTCTGCTGCGTTCGACAATGCAACAAAAGCAAAGGACCCCAAACGCACTACAGCAGCTTCGAGCCCTGCATCTGAGTCCGAAGAAGAAGCGGACGAAAAGAAGGAAGAGGGATTCCTTACCGATTCTGCGAAAGAGACGATCGCGGGGGCAACGAAGAAGCTTAATTCCTTCTACAAGGAAGGCAAGGAGGTCATGGGCGAGTTCTCTGAAGCCTTTGGCGATATCAAAGATGCGCTTCCGGGCAATCCTTTCAAGAAGCGTCGTTAGTGCGCAGATAGGGTAGCGAACCTAAAGGTGTTTATAGCAGGTGAGCGTTATTGAAAAGAAGAGACCATCGACACTCGTCGATGGTCTCTTCTTGGTTCGCAGGTAGTGCGAAGCGATCGATCATGAAAGGCTATTTTGCCTCACGCATGGCCTCATCGAATTCGCCGGCGGTCTCAGCAGCTGCCGCAGCTGCACCTTCGT
>CABQIW010000050.1 GCA_902464295.1 uncultured Eggerthella sp. | reverse complement strand
GAAGAAAAAAGCACCCGAGATCCGCTTCGATTATTCGACGATCCATGGCTTCTCGCGTGCTATCGAAGAGATGAAACGTCTTGGCGTCGGCAGGATGCGCGATCCGCAGTTCAAGGAATTCGTGAAGATGCTCAACTTCCGCCATGGTGTTTCTCGCATGCCGCAGCTTGGCACGCTCGTTTTCTCGGGTGCTGCGCGTGAAGATGCGAACTACTTCATGGTGGCAACGGTGGGGGAGCTTGGCATTCCCGCTGTTCGCATGCGCATGGATCAAAACGTGCAAGGCCAGTCAGTACTTTGCGTCATGGCTTCACCCGATGCGATCACCGATTCGACTTCGCTCAATCGTTTCGGCTTCGAAGGTCCCACGGCACTCATCTTGGAAGACCTTGATCTGTGGGATCTGCCTTGGATGGACCTCGGGTCGGGCGATATCTCCGATTTTCTTCAGATGCAGCTTTCACGTGGTGCGCGCGAGGCGATGGCGTTCATCCAGCAAGCGATCGAGAACCCTGAAGTGACCGTGCTCGTTTCTGCGTCGAATCTCGATGCGCTCGATACGTTCTTCGGCCCGATGCTCGGACTCTATCGCTTGGTCGAACTTGACTATCCTAACGACGAAGAGCGTAAGGACATCTGGCGCCATGCGCAGGCGGAACATCCTTCTATGCGCGGGCTTGATGTTTCGAAGCTCGTTCCGTTCTCCAAGGGCATGTCGCGCTTCGAGTTGTATGCGGTCGTCACCGAATCGGTCGAAGATGCCTATCGCCGTAGCGTGGCGAAGGATTGCTTCTGCGCGGTGCGTACCGACGATGTGTACATGCGCCTTTCCAATTTCCATGAACTCGATTCGCCGGAGTATAAGGCCATCGAAGAGACCATCATGAAGCGATTCCACCGTTCAATGGACAACATCGACGATCTACTGAAAGAAGACTGATGGATATCACCCGTCGTTGCGATTACGCTTGTAGGATCTTGCGCTCGGCTTATGAGTGCGGGGATTCCTATATCTCGATCGCCGATGTGGCGGAAAAGGAAGACGTGCCGTATTCGTTCGCGCGCAGTATCCAGCACGACCTGGTGAAGGCGGGCTTTCTGAAGACGATCCGTGGTGTGCGCGGCGGTCTTACGCTCGATTGCGATCCGCAGGTGGTCACGCTCCAGGAAGTGATCGAGGCGCTGCAGGGACCGATCGGTATGTCGCCTTGTTCGGTCGATTGCGATTACTGCAATCGTTCATCAGGATGCGAATTCAATGCGGTTTGGTGCGCTGCCGATGTGCTCGTGGCGCAACTCTTTTCCTCGATCACGCTTGCCGATCTCTTCGAGAAGGGCGCGAGCCACCCTGAGGTGAGTCGCATCCTTGAATCGAAGTACTGATTCTCTGCTTTGCTCGTGGAAGCTCCCATAAAAGATATTCCCGATCTCGACGCTTTCGTTCGCAAGGTGCGGAGCGAAGGGAAGAAGCATCATCGCGATCTTGCCTGGCGCTATATCGATGATGCCTATGCGGTGCTCGTTTCCGAGATCATGCTTCAGCAAACGCAGGTAGCGCGCGTGGAGAAGTATTGGCCGCGATTCCTCAAGACATTTCCCACGCTCGATGCGCTCGCTTCAGCTGATACTTCGCTCGTGCTCGAACATTGGCAAGGGCTTGGATACAACCGACGCGCGCTGGCGCTCAAGCGAACTGCTGAAGAGTGCGCACTCCAATTCGAAGGGGAGCTGCCCCGTACCTACGATGAGCTCTTGAAGCTGCCGGGCATCGGGCCTGCTACGGCAGGGGGCGTGATGGCGTTCGCTTATCAGAAGCCTGCGCTCTATCTCGAGACGAATGTTCGCACCGTGTTCTTGCACGAGCTCTTTCCTGAAGAAGTTGGGGTGAGCGATAAGACGCTCGAGCCGCTCGTATTGGAGACCTGCAGCAAAGAAGATCCACGCGGATGGTATTATGCCTTGCTTGATTATGGGGCATACCTGAAATCGATCTTGCCCAATCCTTCGCGGCGCTCGAAGCACCATTCCAAGCAGTCCGCCTTCGAAGGGTCCAAGCGCCAAAAGCGCGCCGAGCTCGTTCGCATCGTGCTTGGTGCTCCCGGCATCTCAACCACAGAAGCCAAGCGTGCGCTCGATGAATTCGAGCACGAAAAAGGACGTTCCGAAATCACCGAAGACCTCTTTCAGTCCCTCATTACTGATCTCTCCAGCGAAGGCTTCTTCACCTTCAACGAAACCACCAACACCCTCCATCCGTAATCGAAAGGTGTCGAACGACCGGGTAGTTTGTGATCTTTTGGGGTTGATGCTTTAGATGATGGGGTAGGAGCCGAGCACCTTCACCTCGCGCAGCTTCAGACGCAGGCAATTGAGTGCCGTCTGTACGTCGGCATCTTGGTCGGATCCTTCGAAATCGATGAAGAACATATAATCGCCCAAGCCTTGTTTGGTGGGGCGCGATTGGATCTTGGTCATATTGATGTTCGCGTACGCAAGTTCAGAGAGGATCATCAAAAGCGAACCCGATTTGTTCTGCTGCAGCGAAAGCAGGATGGAGGTCTTGCGGTCCATCTCGGGAAACACTTCCGGCATGCCCGTGCGCGCGATCAGTGCGAACGAGGTCTGGTTGCCGAAGTGGTCCTCGATGCTTTCCGCATACACCTTCGCACCATACAGATCGGCAGCGAATTTGTTGGCGATGCTCGCGAGCGTCTTATCTTCCATCACCTTGCGCACGCCGGACGCTGTGGACGAAGCCGAGCTCGTATTGCGACCAGGCAGATATTCAGCAATGTAGCGCCTGCATTGTCCGAGCCCCTGAGGGTGCGAGACGATAGTGGTGACTTCATCGATGCTCGCATCGGGGTGCAGCACCAGGCTGTGGTGAATATCGAGCACTGTTTCAGCTAGGATCGTCACATTATTATGGGTTGCGAAATTATCAAGGCACGCGGTAACGGGCCCTTCAAGGGAGTTCTCGGTGGCAACAACGCCGTAATCGCAACGCCCGCGCTCCACATTGTCGAACACTTCCGTAAAAGATACGCACTCGATCTTCTCGACGTCGGTAAAACCGAGCTTGTCCATGAAGGTATGTGTTGCTTCGTCGCTGTAGGTGCCAGCGGGGCCTAAGAATGCGATCTTGATCGGTTCAACCATGGCGTGTTCGCTCTCCATTCGCTCATAAATACTTCAAAAGCTTGTTGAGTTATTGTAATCGAATCGATGTCGTTCGATCACACGAGTGCCGCTCGCCCGCAAAATGGTGCAGAACTTTTGAAGGGTTTGTGTTGATTACGTTCTTTCTATGGATTGTGTTATTTGAGACAACGGCGGTAACACTTTCTTACCACTTGCCAGAATAACAAGCGTTTTTCATGCCTGCGCACCATTCCTTAATTAGTAGTCAACCTACAATACTTGCCAGAAGTTTTACTGGAAGAAGACACCCTTAAGGAGGTGTGCACATGGTAACAGAGGCTACCTCACCGGAGTTTCTGGCTAAGCTTGAAGCGCGTGGCGTTTCTCGTCGTAGCTTCATGAAACTCTGCGGCTCTCTCGCGGTTGCGGCAGGTCTTACCGAACTCGCTGCTCCTCGTATTGCGGCTGCGATCGAGAACTCGGTCATTGGTGCTGAATCAGGCAAGCTCTTTCCAGTCATCTGGATCGAGGGCGCATCCTGCACCGGTTGTACTGAGTCCTTCGCTCAAGGTGATTCCCCTGATCCGGCCTATATCGTCTTGCAGATGATCTCGCTGAACTACTGCGAAACCCTTTCTGCTGCTGCAGGCTGGTCCATGGAAGAAGCTAAAGAGCAAACGATCGAAGCAGGCAACTACATCCTTATTTACGAAGGTGCAGTTTTGGAGGGATGGGACGGCCAAGCTCTGCGCGTCGCCAACGAAGTCGGTACCGACATCTTGGCTCACGCTGCTGAAAGTGCTAACGCGGTTGTTGCCCTCGGATCCTGCGCAGTAAATGGTGGCTGGATGGCAGCCTATCCGAATCCTTCGAACGCACTCGGCGTTCAGCAGTATCTCAAGAAGCGCGGCATCGACACTCCGGTCGTTAACGTTCCCGGTTGTCCGGCTAACCCCGAATGGGCTACGTCGGTCCTCGTCGATGTTCTGCTCGTTGGTCAGCTGCCTGAACTCACGAACGAGAACAAGCCGAAGGTCATCTTCAATCAGACCGTCCATGATAACTGCCAGCGTCGTGGTCACTTCGAGAATGGCGAATTCGTCTATGCATTCGGCACTCCTGAAGAGGCAATGGGCTACTGCCTGTATCCTATGGGTTGCCGTGGTCCTCAGACCAAGGCGAACTGCGGTATCGTGCGCTGGAACCGTCGTCGTTCCTGGTGCGTTGAGTCCGGCGGTCCTTGCATCGGTTGCTGCGTAGCTAACCCTGATAACCCAGGCGAGAACTGGGTCGAGACCAACACGCCGTTCCGTGCACGCTTCCGCGATCTGCGCATCGGTGGCGCTGTGTTCCAGCCTGAAGCTATCGCTTGGACCATCACGGGCATCCTCGCTGCTGCTCTCGTTGTCCATGGCTTCGGCATGAAGAAGGCTGGTCGTACCGATGGTGGTGCTCCGTTCGAGAAAGAACGCGAGTGGGATATGAAGCATCCGAATGAATCCATTGGCATCTACACCCTCGATGACAATTCGAAGGGAGGCAACTAATAATGACTCGTTCAATCATCGATCCTATTACTCGTATCGAAGGTCACCTTCGTGTTGAAATGGAAGTCGACAACGGCGTTGTAACTGATGCTTGGGTCTCAGGTGGTTGTTTCCGTGGCATGGAGCTCGTCGTTCAGGATCGTACTCCTGAGGATGCTGCTCAGATCGTTCAGCGTATCTGCGGTGTTTGCCCGGTTTCACACACTCACGCTTCATCGCTCGCAGGTGAAGCTGCTTATGGCATCGTCATCCCGAACCAGGCTCGTATCATCCGTAACCTGGTTGAGGGCGGTCAGTTCCTGCACAGCCATATCCTGTGGCTCTACACGCTCGCTGCACTCGACTATGTCAACCCACTCAATGCGCTCAACGCAAACGTGGGCAAGGCTTACGACCTCATGGAGGCTGCAGGCACTTCTTGCAGCACCGACCTCAAGACCCTGATGGGCACGCTCACCAAGTTCGCGAACAACGGTCAGCTCTCCATCTTCAGCGGTGGTTGGTTCCTCGATGGTCAGGCTCCTGAGGCTTACAAGCTCGATCCTGAAGCAGACCTCATCTGCACGGCTCACTACCTCGAAGCTCTGAACATGCAGGCTAAAGCATCTGAGATCTGCGGTCTCATCGGTGGCAAGATGCCTCATATCATGACGCTCGTTCCTGGTGGTACCGCATTCGTTCCTACGGAAGAGAAGCTCGACGAGCTCTATTCCATCACGCGCGAGATTCGCGACTGGGTCGATTCCACCATGCTCCCCGACACCAAGATCATCGCAAGCGCTTACCCCGAGGCTCTTGGCTTCGGTCGTGGCTGCGGCCGCTATGTTGCTTGGGGTGTTTTCCAGCGCGAGAACTTCGAGATGGCAGATCGCTACATGCCTTCTGGTGTTGTCTACACCAACGATGGCCTTCGCCTCGAAGATCCTGATCCTTCGCTGATCAAGGAATATGTTGGTCACTCCTGGTATGTGGGTGATTCCAACCTCAACCCGAAGGAAGGCGTCACTGATCCGCTCTATACCGAGTACTATGTTGCCGGTACCGAGCACGAGGAAAACGGTCACATGATCGGTACGGTCAACGATCGTTACACCTGGTCTAAGGGCCCAAGCTACAATGGTGAATGCATGGAGGCAGGTCCGTTCTCCCGTGTTCTCGCAGCTTATCTGCGTGGCGGCGAGAAGAATGCTTACATCGTCAACAACCTCGACAAGCTCATGGCAGACCTCAACCTCACGCTTCCGCAGCTCCAGTCCACGCTCGGTCGTGTTGCTGCACGTCAGGTTGAATGCTCCTACATTGCTCATCTTATGGTCGATTGGGTCGACGAACTCATCGAAGCACTCAAGGGCGGCGACAGCGAGTACTTCCGCGCACCTGAGCATCTTACGGGCTATGGCTGCGGCATGTGGGAAGCACCGCGTGGCGCTCTCTATCACGACGAGCATGTCGACAATGGTCGCATCACTGGTTATCAGATCATCATTCCTACTACTTGGAATATCGCTCCGCGCAATGCTGAGGGCGTTCGTGGTCCGATGGAGCAGGCTCTTATCGGCACGCCGGTCAACAACGTTGATGCACCTATCAATGCGCTTCGTACCGTCCACAGCTTTGACCCCTGTACTGCTTGCGCAGTTCATGTGTCTGAGCCTGCTACGGGCAAGCACTTCGAAACCGTTACCAGCCCTTGGGGGGTGAGATAAATGGCACATCTCGCACACTATAAGCAGGCACATCCGCTGCCCATGAAGGTTACCCACTGGGTCAACCTCGTGTGCATGGCGCTCCTTATCTTCACCGGCTTTCTGATCCACTTCCCGTTCTGGGCGGGTCTTACCGGTGTCGCGCGTGGCGTGCATGTTTTCTGCGGTATGCTCTTGGTTGTCAACTGCATCCTGCGTATCATCTTCGCATTCATGTTCCATTCTGCTCCTACGGGCGGTACGCGCAACATGGTTCGCGACTACAAGACCTACCTTCCGCAGGCGGACAACAGGCATCAGCTCGGTGCTTGGATCAAGTATTACCTGTTCATCAAGAAGGATCACCCGCTGTCAGCTAAGCTGGGCGTTCCGCAAAAGCTCTCTTATCTGGCTGTTTGCGTCCTGATCCTCGTTATGGGTTATACCGGATTCTGCCTCTGGATCCCCACCGCTTCCTGGAGCTTCTTCGCTGCAGGCACGGCGGCAGTGGGTGGCATGATGTCAATGCGCATCATCCATTACTTCATGATGTTCGTCTTCATCTGCTTCTCGATGATCCACATCTACCTGGTCTTCATCGAAGGCACGGCGAACGCAAAGAACATGCTGGCGGGCAAAGAGCACGGTGGTCTGGTCTACGATCCCGAGCGTCACTGCATCGTTGGCGAAGATCACAGCGTAGGCGATCACTAATCGCATGCGCCTTGGCGCTGCGCACGCTGTGCGCGAACCGAACCGTTCAGCTTACTGAACGAAATGCGGTCATCAGGAAGGACTCGATTCGTCGGGTCCTTCCTTTTTGCGCCGGCAAGATGGGTGTGCTTCCCGAAGAATGTGCTGGGTGTTGGGGGTCGTGTAATTCGACACATTTCAAA
>CABQIW010000049.1 GCA_902464295.1 uncultured Eggerthella sp. | reverse complement strand
CGCGAAACACGAGGTGAAGAAAGCTTCATGGATCCCAGCTTCGCCGTTGACTTAGGCGAAAAAGGGCTCGGGGAATCAAGCTTCGCGGTTAGCCTCGACGAAGAAGTCTTCATGGGCTTCAATTTCTGCGTAGGCATGGGTGTGGCAGAAAGCTCCATCGGAGCTAGAGAAAGCGTTTGCAAACCAACCGATTGCTTTTGTAAATCTACGCGTTGGAGCGGTTGTTTCTCGCGCGGCTGCGCTGGCAGCGCAAGCAGCGGAGAACGCTCGAGAGGGGTCGTTTTCATCCCAAGGCGCTGAGACCCTAGGGAAACGCGTGGCGTCGGCAGAGGCGGGATCTCCTGCTCGGGTACTGGGTTTCTAGGTGCCCCGAGGAAGGTGACCGGCGAACGCAGTGGTGTGTTTAAGAGTGAGTTTTGCGTTTTAGTCATAGGGCAAGCCTATCAGGTGCACAGCAAACACGTGAGCCGCAACGTAAAACCTTCAAACTATCATCACGAATGAACAGAGCAGACTCCACGCCGATCAACCAGGTGCACGGCTAATCCATCCCCTGCCCCGAACGTAAGAACGGAGCTCGAAGAGAAGCCAGAAAACACGCACATGAATTAACGCAGGAATAGAAATCTGAGCATAGAGCACGAATGCGCGCATAGACATACGCGACGAATCAGCGAGTCCTTCACCTCTGTGTTCGGACGTTCAGACCTACACACAGGAAAATGGGCATGAGAAAGGGCACCGCATGGTGCCCTTTACCTTGCTCGTATGCGATTTAGCGCTCGTGCGCTCTATGAGCGATTATTGATTTTGCTCACGCGTATTCTTCCTGCGACGAACGAGGAAGAAGATTCCGAAGCAAACCACGAGCAGCAGGCCAACGGTGAGCAGCCAGCTGAGCCAAGAGCTGGAATGATCAGCTGCTGCCAGCGGGTTCTCATCATCGAGAATCTCGGTATCTGCAGCTTCATCGATCGCACCAGCTGCTTCATCAGCTACCGCTGTATCGTCTGCCACATCGCCCTCTGCGGGGTCGTCTTCGGTCTCACCTGCGCCGCCTGCGAGAGGAGTCTCATCATCGGCAATAGTGGTTTCACCAGGAGTGGTGGTACCGTTTGCAGGACCAGGATTAGGCGTAACGTTGCCGGGTTCGTTAGTACCTGGCGTGGTGGCTGAACCATTACCACCCGTGTTGTCATCGTCCTCGCCCGGAGTCGGAGCGGGATCGTCGGGACCAGGGGTCGGCGTTGGGTCATCGGTGCCCGGCGTTGGGTCGGGCTCTACTGCCTCCCACAGCGCCGTGTAAACAACATCACCCGAAACCGTAGAAGCAGGCTCGGTGGACCAACCAACGAACTTATAGCCGGTACGAGTAGGTGTGCCTGAGAACTGCGGTGTAGCAACACCACCCAGCAAGCCCGAGGTAACCTGATCGGCAAAAGCTGCGCCATTCGCACCATCGGTGTAGGTGATGGTATACGTTGGCTCTTCGCTATCTGCAACGCCATTGCCGTTCACATCTGCCGCCCAAAGCGCGGTGTAGATGATGCGTCCAAGACTATCGGCAGCAGTTGGATCGATCGTTCCAGCAGGGCTGGACGACCAGCCCGCGAAAATATAGCCCGGACGAACTGGCGTTGAGCCGGTGAACTGCGGCGTTGCAAGCCCGCTCAGCAGATCGGAGCTAACCTGGTCAGCAAAGACCGAACCATTTGCGCCATCGGAGTAGATGACGGAGTATCGAGCTTCATCAACATCTGCGACACCATTATGGTTCGCATCGACTTCCCAACGAGCTATGTAGTAGATGTTGCCGAACTCATCTGCAGCAGCCGGGTCGACCGTCTGCGGAAGCGCTGGCGACCAGCCAACAAAAACATAACCCGTCATGGTCGGAGCGGGACCTGCGAACTGAGGCGTATCAAGCCCACCCAGAACACCTGGAGTGGTTTGAAGCGTTGCGCCTGTTACATCATTAATAAAGATGATGGTGTAGGTTTCTTCTTCACTATCGGGAATGTTGTTATTGTTCTTGTCCTCAGCCCAGATTGCGGTGTAGATCGCGTTGCCGGTGATAATATCGGCTACCGTAGGAGACCAGCCTTGGAAGATATAGTCCGCGCGCTCTGGTGCTCTATAGAGCGGCGTGGCGGTGTTTACGAGAAGGTTCGAGATGACATAATCACCGAACGCCGTGCCACCAACACCATCGGTATAGGTAACGCTGAATTTGGCTTCATCTTCGTCGGCTACACCATTGCCGTTCGAATCCAACTTCCAAATGGCGTTGATGATCATATCCCCGAGCACGACCTCGGCGTTGTTATCCCAACCGCTGAAGACGTACGTATTGCCATCGATCACGATGCTGGAAGGCCTTGAAACGGGGAATGTTGGCGTGCCCGTGCCACTTTCCACGCCAGAGATGACCTGGTTTTCAAAGACCGTTCCACCCTGACCATCGGTATAGGTGACCGTGTAGGTTCTTACCCAAACCGCGTAAAGCCATATATTGTCATCCATGATGATGGAGTCGCCTTCTTTATAAGAAGCAACATCATCCATCGGATAGCGACTCCAGCCGATGAATTTGTAGCCTTCCTTGACGAAGTCGCAGCCCTTAACAATGGCGCTGGTGTTTTCTGCGAAAACTTCAGGATCACCATACGGGACATTGTCGACCGCGTAAACGAGCTCAACTTTATTTGCGATCTCCCAAACCGCGTAGAGCGTGATCGCACAGGAATCGTTTTCAGAGACGGTGACCGTATCGCCTGCCTTGAGATAAGGAGGCAGCAGGCTTGAATTCGTGCTCCAGCCTACAAAGTTATAACCCTCACGCGTAGGCACCGCATCAGAGATGGTAAACGTATATTCGTTTTCCGTGCTGACCTCGGTGAGGGACTCAGGTGCGTTCGAACCGCCCATTGCATCGAAATTAACGGTGAATTGGTTTGCCGCCGGACCGTACGTTGCCACGATATAGATGGTTTCACCATCCATGCACTCTATGCCATCACGGTCGAAGCCATATACCTCCGCACCAGCAAGCAGACTTTTAGTCCAGCCGCGAATCTCGTAGCCTTCTCTCAGGAACTTCGCCAAAGCATCTCGTTCAATCAGAACATCGCCCATGCTGATCATATGGCTAGCAGCAGTGCTAGCATGAGAATCGCCCATGGTGCAAACGAAGGACACGGAGTCACTATGACCGATCTCATATCCATCGGTGAATTGTTGTCCTTGATAGAGAATCTTGAAAGAGAGATTAACGCGATGGGGAGAATCAGCCGCGGGCTTGATCGTAGCTTTCTCTTCTACCTGCGTTGTGGAAAACTCGGTTGCATTAGAATCGCTCGATGCCGCAGGATTGCTGGTAGAGTTTTCCACATTCGTATTTTTATTAGTATCGAGCGCGGAAGATGCGCCTTCAGATTTTTGAGCACTAGAATTTCCAGGGACAGCTTCAACACCCGGAACTTGAGCGGGATCGCTCGGAACAGAAACAGCTTCAACCGCAGGGGTAGCTTCTGCCACCACAGCGGGTTGGTCGATAACGGTTTGAGTAGGCTCGCTCGATTGAGCCTCGATATCTTCTGCGAACGCAACGCCTGGAGCGCTGAGCGAGAATGCAACTAAGAATAAAGAAACAGCCACAACAATTGCATGGGCGACGAAGCTGTTTTTCGCCTTGCTAATTTTTTTCATGGCTCTCTCCTTTCTTCACACGAAAACTACCATTATCAACTGCACTTTTTACGCCTTGCCGCTTCTTTTGTACAGGAGCGTTTGGGCGCGCGCAAAATGCAAGCGCCTTATTCTACCATCTTTTTCACGATTTGCCCATAGCGATGTCATAGCGTTATGAAGATGAAATCGCATTGTGGGAGTTGAGACACGAAAAAATGAGATTTACATCATAAACATCCACACAAACTTCTCAGGCTGCGCGACTGGCTCTTTTCTTGTCCAAAACGAGCATAGATACCGTAAAGAATGAGACCCCAGCAAGCCAGCAAAACAGCCGCGCATAAAGAGCCGAAACGGAGCGCATGAAGCCCCTCAATCTAAGGACTTATTAGATGGTTTTGTTGGCGCCTATGAAACGATCTCGGAAAGCACGTTTATGGGAAAAAAGTAAGTTTTCCACATTCGTAATAGGGTTATTTTTTTCAGTAAGCACTCGATCGAGCGCTCCCCTCGTCCTGGGTTGGAAGCAGCATCCGTGCAAGATGATCCTTCGCGATCTTTTGCCTCTCAAAAATGTGGAAAACCATGCTTTGCGGCGATTGTGTATTCAGACGAAGAGAGTCCCTCGCGGATCTTGTGGAAAAAGATGCTAGCACCTCTGTTTCAAGGTGCTAGCACCCCCCTTATTCGCCCTCGTTTTTGGCGCTGCATGATCGATTCATTCTCCGCCCAGAAAGAAAGAGCAACACTCATGGATGCCGAGTAAACCAAGAAAGGCAGGATGGGTCATCGCTCGATACAGCAAGGCTCACTTCAAACAGTGAAGTGAGCCTTGCTTAAACACAACGAATCGATATTCAGGTTCTGAATCCCTTAAGGAGAGCGTTTCTCAGGCCTCAGAAGAGCTTCCGAGATACAAACGCCCATGAAACATCTGGCCGCGGACTCTCAAGCCCTCATTTGAACGCTTCATTGCGCAACAGAAAGCCTTGCGGCAGCGAGTGTAACCACATCCCTATTGTTTTCGAAGCCTCTGAGAGCCTCTCAGCACGCCGAAAACCTTACTAGTACATCAACAACCTAGTTGATTACCTCTGCTTGAGCCTCTGAGAGCCTCTAAGCGCGTGGATGAAAACTTCGTAAGGGAGGTTTTGACGCACGCGTACGAGAGGTGCACTGCTCCTGGCAAGGCAGAAAGCCTTGCTGCGGACGAGCGAAGGCACCATCTTGCTCTTGCTCAAGATTGGTATCGCAATAAGCCTTACGAGGACGAGAGAGAACAAAGAACACCAGAGAAGCAGCTGCAGCCACGAGTGCTATGACGAGCAGCGCGTTGTCTTCATCGCCTGTCTTAGGAAGCGTGGTGCCAGAACCATCTTCGTCGCTTGTGGTCTTTTCATCCTTTGAGCCCTTATCGCTCGGCTTATCGGTGGTATCGGCCTTCTCGGAATCGGTCTTATTGGAATCGCCCTTATCTGTGTTGGGTTTATCGGTGTTATCAGAGTCACCCTTATTAGTCTCATCGCCAGGGTTGGTGCTTCCGCCGTTGTTGTTGTTCGGATCATCACTCGGATCATCGTCTTGCGCCGCAGGCTCGGCAACCAGTATGAACGAGCTGAAGTGCGTGGTCTCGAAACAAACGAACTCTTCGTTGGCATCGACCCACGTGGGCATCTTCGTGCGATCGCCCGTTACCGGATCAACGTGATAGAACGAAAGCGTACCGAACTTATGCAGCTCTTTCATGCTGTCGGTCATAGGAACCTTCACCGTAATGGGATATGACGGCTGGTTCCAGGCGTGTTCAGTGCCATCGGTCTTGTTAATGAAGTGGATATCGAAGACGCCAGCGAGCTTCGCACCGTCCTTCTCGAACGCAGAGGTAGCGCTATCGACCCCCGGCTGACTGCCCGTTGGAATAGACGAGATTGCCAGTGACACACTTTTCAGCTCTTGTAGCACATTGGCGGGCATCGCCTTCGAGACAGAGACCGTAGCAGCACCAAGCGGTGAAGACGGATCTGCACCGCACAAGTCCTCAACGGGCTCAACATTGATGTTGCAGTAATCCGATACCGAGCCATTCACGGTAACAGTGATGCGACAGTCGGCGGTGGTCTTGTTTTGCTCGTCATAAGAAGCACGTACAGGCTTCACCTGGCAGATCTCATCGCCATTCGCATCTTGCGTGACAACCACCTCGGCGATTTCCGGGTTCGAAGAAGTCCAGTTGGTGGTCACATCGCCATTCGCGTCGATATCAGCTACAAGCTTTACGCCATCCGGGTCGCCGATGTTCATCGTGACCGTGTCCTTAGACACGCTTTCCCAATCCTCATAACGTACGAGCCCGACCGAGTTCACCGTTACACCAGGGTCTACACTGCTGCTAGGATTCACGGTGACCGTTGAGGTGTAGGTCTTGCCGTAGCAATCCGTAACCGTGAGCGTTGACGTTCCTACCGAAACGGGAACAAGCTCGAACGGAGCAAACGAAACATAGTAAGAGGGGCTCGTGATGCGCTGAACCGAGAGCACGTTTTCATTCGAAGAGGTGATGCTCGTTATGAAAGGCTTAGCAGAGGAATAATGCCAGCCGAGCTCTTCGCCGCGCACAGGCACCGTGATAGATGAAGCATTACTCCCTGAGGCTTCATCTTCCACATAGATTCGCTGCGGCTCATCCATGGTCATGTCGAAGGCTGTAGGCACATTCGCTTCAGGGTGATCGGTGCGCACCTCTACCGCGAACGTGGTGCTTATCGAGGGGTTTAGCTTGAGGCTGATCGTAACATTGGTCGTGCCTGCTTTTGCAGCTACAAACTCCAGGCCATAGGTGAGCGCGTCGGGACCATCTGTCAAACCGCCGTCTTGATCGTCCCACATTGTGCCATTCACCATTGTTACGACAGTTTCATCAGCAATGGAAATATCGAACAGATCGCCAAAACAATATCCAGCAGGATTACCGTTATCGGTTGAAACGCTTACGGTGAACTCCTGACTCTTATGAGAGGAATTACCACCGTCATATTGGTAATAGTAGGCACTTCTGTGCGTTTCGCTGGAGAACGTATCATCGATCCAGGTAGTAACCTTGTTCGAAGGCACCGTGATCCCCGTCACTGTGTTCGGCGAGTCTTGTACATACACCGGCATGCTCATGTGGGCATCATAGGTTGCTGACGTTGCTTCGTCTGTGAACTGATAATTCACATACATGATAGCTACCCCTTGGCCTACACCATTCGTAGCATCGAATACCACATTCACGCGATCATTGTCTTCATCGTAGGTGAAGCTCCCGTTCACAACGTTCACAATACTATTTTCACCCTCAAAGCCAATATGCAGATGCTCAGGCGTGTACTTTTCGCTTGCAGGAATCTTCTCCCAAGCCTCGCGCGCAGCATCCTGACCTTCAGCCCATCTCGGCTCAACCTGCAAAGAAGCATACGAATAGCCATTGAACGCACTGCGATCGATACATACCTTATTCGTGCTAAAACGATTGAATGTATCATCGAATTTGTTATAGCTAGGGTCATCGGGGTCCGGACCTGTCGTACCAAAGAACCTGATGGTTCCTTGAACGTTGATCCCCACGCCTATGTCTTCTTGAGCGCTAATTTCAGTATCTGCAGGAGTTTCGGTCTCGTCTTCAGTGGCCACGTCGGTAGCATCATCTTGAACGCTGACATTCACATCAGGAGCACTTGCAACATCGGTTTCAGGAGCCGCTTCGGATGCCTTATCGGAAGTGCTCGCTTCGGGAGCTACCGGAATTGCTGGAGTTTGCGGGTCGAGGCCCATGAGGGCATCGTCCTTGGCGGTATCCTTCGTGTCGGGAGCGGGATCCGCCTTATCCTGTGTGACAGTCTCAGTTGACGTGTCCGCTTTCGGAGTTGCTGGGCTATCAGCAGGCTGAGCGCTTTCCATGAGCCCAGCACTCACTGCTTCGCCTAGTTCGTCGGCATAGGCT
>CABQIW010000048.1 GCA_902464295.1 uncultured Eggerthella sp. | reverse complement strand
GGACAGATCGTCGATGAGCACGCGGCCATCGAATTCCTTGTGCAGGTGCTCGGCCTTCAACACCTTCGAGCCCAGACGCGGCCCCACCGGAATCTGAATCTCGGTGAAGTCGAGCTTCTTCGCCTGGCGCGCTTCGGCCTCCATCTGTTCGTAGCGCTCGAGACGCGCCTTGTTCTTCGCCTGGCGTGCCTTGGGAGATGAGCGCACCCATTCGAGCTCGCGCTCCATGCGCTTGGCGAGCTTCGCCTGCTGCTGACCTTGCGCTTCAAGGCGCTTCGCCTTGGTTTCGAGGTACGTGGAGTAGTTGCCCTTGTAGGGGAAGAGCGAACCGCGATCGACCTCGCAGATCCACTCAGCTACGTTGTCCAAGAAGTAGCGATCGTGCGTGACCGCGAGCACCGCGCCGGGGTAGCGCGAGAGGAACTGCTCGAGCCAGAGCACCGATTCCGCATCGAGGTGGTTCGTTGGTTCATCGAGAAGAAGCAGGTCAGGCGCTTCGAGCAGGAGCTTGCAGAGTGCCACGCGCCTGCGTTCGCCACCTGAGAGCACCGAGACGGGTGTATCGGGGTCGGGACATTGCAGCGCATCCATCGCTTGGGAAAGCTGGCTATCAAGATCCCAGCCGTTGGCGGTGTCGATGGCCGTTTGCAGATCGCCCATCTCAGCCATGAGCGCGTCGAAATCCGCATCGGGATCGGCCATTTCGGCACCGATCTCGTTGAAGCGATCGATCTTGGCGAGCACATCGCCGAAGGCCATCTGGATGTTCTCGAGCACCGTCTTGTCTTCGTCGAGCGGCGGCTCCTGCTGCAGGATGCCCACGGTGTAGCCGGGCGTGAGGCGCGCTTCACCGTTGGAAACGTCCTCGAGGCCTGCCATGATCTTGAGCAGCGTGGATTTGCCCATGCCATTCGGCCCTACCACGCCGATCTTCGCGCCGGGATAGAACGAAAGCGTCACGTCATCGAGGATGACCTTGTCGCCATGCGCCTTGCGTGCCTGATACATTTGGTAGACGAATTCTGCCATGGGGTTCCTTTCCGAAAGCTGATCGTAAGAGATTATACCCGCTCTGGCTCGTCTTCGATGCGGTGTTCGGAAAGCTACAGAATACGCCCTGCACTATGAAAGCAAGCAGCAATGCCTCAGGGGCACCTGTAATTACACGCTTATCTGCACCAGTGGAGAGGGTGAGACACGAGGTTCCCCGCTTCCCTGCTCAAGAACCTGCATCCTGCAGGTTCTTTCGTGCGTCGCTGCTTCGCTCGGGTTTTATTACTAATGAATTTAGTCGGCGAAGAGTCGCCTCGCTGCCTCACCCTTTTCGCTGGTGCAGATAGAGGACAAACTATCCTTGATATGCCTCTGTAAAGCGAAGGATGTCTTCGCTGTAGACCGACAGCGTATCGAGCGGTTCTTCCAGGTAGAATGGCTTTTCCTTGAGAGCTGGATGATTGGTGAGCGCGCTAAGCGCCTCGAATCCGATCGCCCCTTCGCCGATGCGCGCGTGACGATCTGCGTGAGCGCCGCACGCTTCCTTGCAATCGTTCAGGTGTATGGCCAAAAGCTTGTCGAGGCCGATCGCTTTGTCGAACTGGGCGAGTACGCCATCGAGATCGTTCACGATATCGTAGCCAGCTGCCCATACCGCGCTCGCATCCAGGCAAACGCCCACCTTGTCCTTCAGGTTCACCTGTTCGATCACCTGCGCAAGCTCTTCGAACTGCGAGCAGATCTGCGTGCCTGAACCGGGCATAGTATAGAGCAGCACGGTGGTCGATTGCGTGGGTGTGATCGTTTCATTGAGCGTGGCGGCAAGATTCTTCATGGCCTCTTCGGCGGTTATATCGAGCGCGCTGCCTGGACGCAGAAGATACCCTTGACCAGGGATTGCCTCGAGCTGTGAGAGGTCTTCGGCCATGACCATCGCCGCGAAATCGTGCTTTTTCGTGTCGGCGCTCGCTGGCTCGAGCGTGTAGGGCGCGTAGGCGAGGAGGTACTTGATGCCGTGCTCCTTCGTGAACACGTTGAAGCGTTGCAGATCGCGTGGATCTATGGCCTTCTCGTGTCCGCCGCGTGGATTACGCGTGAAGAACTGGATCGCTTTCGCCCCGATCGAAGCTGCCGCTTCAGCCATGATGAGCATGCCCTTTTTCTTCGATAGGTGACACCCGATGTAGAACATTGTTCTCACTCACTTTCTCTATTTGCACGATCGCTGCGCTGTGACCTGCATGCACACAACTCCCGCGACCGATCGCTTACAACCTCTACCCTACCCTGCGGACTCTAAAGAAACGACTCAATAAGGTATTTGTAACGGCTATGTTGCAAACCCGCTATCTAACCGCGAATTCAGAGGTGAACACGTATGCTCGGACTAGTCGGATGGGCTTATTTGTCGCATTCTTAGTGTGCCGGTATCGCGTGGGATCTTAGGATCATGTTGCGATGAGCGCGTGGCACAAGGAGACGAGGAGGGAATCATGCAATCGTTTTTGGATATCGTTAAGTCGAATATCATCGCGCAGGCGATCATCTCGATCGTTGTTGGTTTGCTGCTCATGTTCTGGCCAGGCATTACGATCGTGACCGTGCTCTATTTGGTGGGCATCGTGTTCGCCGTGATGGGTATCTCTTCGCTGGTGAGCTACTTTAGGGCGCCGGAGGCCGAACGGCAGGTGGGCGTAGTGGCAACTGGCGTGTTCTTCTGCCTCGTTGCCCTTATCGTGTTCCTGTTTCCGGAGGTGATCGCTGGGTTCTTTTCGGTGGTGCTGGGAATCATCCTCGTGATCTGTGGCGCGGTGAACGCGGTGCGCTCGGGTGAGCTCAAGAAATATGGAGAACGCTCGTGGGGGTTTTCCATGGCCTTGAGCGTGCTCATCATCGTCGGCGGCCTCGTTATCATCGCGAATCCCTTCGAGACCACGTCGCTGTTCGTGTTCATCCTGGGTCTTATCATTGCTGCGAATGGCATCGTGGATTTGATCGTCGATGCCGAACTGCGCAAAGCCATCAAGAAAGCGTAGCAGGCTAGAGAGGTTTTTGCTGGTAGAGGCCGTTATCGATGAAGCCGAGGTTGCGGTAGTACGCGCGGGTGCCGATGGCGCTGATCACGTTAAGCTTGGTGTAGCCCGCTTCGCGAACCAGTTCGCTCGCACGCTCGATGAGCTTCTTGCCAAGGCCACGGTGCTGAGCACTCGTTCCGCTCTTGTGCAAGCCTGATGCGCGGCCATACACATGCACTTCGCGGATCATCGCTTCGTCGGAAGACACGGAAAGTGCGTCCGGGTAAGTTTCAAAGGCTTCAGGTTTCGGAAGCGAAAGACGCAAGAAGCCCGCGATCTTGTTCTCGGGCGTGACCCACTGCAGGAATCGTTCGTGCGTTGAGGTAGTTTCGTAGGGAACCACCTCGAGCGTCAATTCGCCCAGTTCGACGTCTTGTGTCGAGATCTCACGATAGCGAATCTCTTGGATGCCGCGTTGGTTTTGCCCTGTTTGCTGCGCTTGTTCGACCTGAGCTTCGGCCTGCTCTTCGACCAGTTGGCGCAGGTTCACCTTCTTGTTGCCTGCTTCGATGTCGTGCGCGGAAAAATCGCGGATCATGCGTGAGATACGCGTGAAAGGCGGCGTTGCGAGCACATCAGCAACGAGCACGTCCACCAGCGTCTCTTCATCGTAGGGCTGCCACTCCCCTTTTTCGTAGCGTTCGCAAAGTTCAGTACCGCGCACGAGCGCACAGGGGTAGAGCTTGATCTCGTCGGGCTGGTAGGGCGTTTCGGTTACGAAGCGTCGGAAATCTGCGCGATCGGTTTCGGGCGTTTGGCCGAGCAAGTTCACCATGAAATGCGTGTGCGTCTTGAAGCCGAACAGGCGCGTAAGGTCGAGCGCGCGCTGGATCTGCGCGATGCTCACGGGACGCTGGTTGATATCGTGAATGTGCTGATCAAGGCTTTGAATTCCCATCTGCACCTTCGTTGCACCAAGCGTGCGCAGGAAGGTGAGGTTCTCGGGCGTGATCAGGCTCGGGCGCGTTTCGACCACCAGGCCCACCACGCGGTGCGCTGCTTGCTCGTTGCGCATGTGTTCGCGCTCAAGCTCATCGAGCGTGGCGTGCTGGTGCTGCGCGATCGCCTTCCATGGTTCGCCTGTTTCGTAGAGGTTCACCATGGCTTCGTTATAAGTGAGCTTTCCTTCGTCGACCAGGTGCTGCTGCGCCCGCGTGAACGCAACAAGGTCATCCCTTTCGTAGCTCAGCCCGCAATCGCGATAGAACTGGCGGCGTTCGCGGGCGTTCGCCGACGAAAAAGATGTTGTAGGTGACAAACTACCCGGTCGTTCGACACCTGCGTCGTTGAGTGCGCGGAAGAGCTCGGTGATGAACCAGATCTGGTAGGCTCGCGGGTAATCGCTCCAGGTGCCGCCGAGCACAATCAGCTCGATCTTGTCGGTCACGTGCCCCATCTGGTTGAGCGCGCGCAGGCGCGAGGTCACCTGTAAATACGGATCGAAGTAGTTGCGTTCGGCGCGCTGACAGGCGGGTTCATCGGAGAGATAGCTCTTGGGCATGCGCAGGTCGTTCGGACAGTAGATGCACGCACCGCCGCACTTCCACGGTTTGGTGATAACTGTGATGGTGGCCACGCCCGACGCGCTGCGACGCGGCTTCACCTGCAACAGATGCACCAGCTGTTGTTCCAGCTCAAGCGTTATATTCCACGACTGCCAACGCTGCGGATCGCGCTCTTTCGTGCGCAGATAGAACGGCAGCAGCTTCTTCTTGGAATAGTGCGGCACGTTCGCGTCCAAGCGCTTGTTGTGATCGTTCAAGATGCGCAGCAGAACCTTCGCGTCGAGCTCTTCGCCTGCACGCAATCGATCGAGTATTTCAACAATGATATCTTCCACGTTAATTCGGTAAATCTCCTGTTGGCCGAATCTGCCGCTTTTGCAAAATGGCCATTCAACAGGCAATCTAATGGAGCAGCCGCGTTTTGTTTAGACGAACGCCTTGGCAACAAGGCTGCTTCGATCCCGCGCCCAGATCGGAAGGCGAAAGGTTGCCGCGGGAGCATTGGCTCTTGTATGCGCGCAACCCCTCCTGGCGTGATCAGCTTGCCCTCCGCAGACGCTGCCCGTTGGTAAACAGCGTACGAGCAGCGCAAACCCTAGCTGAAGTAATCCACGCCGCCTTCGAAGATGGGCTGATAGAGATTACCCGGCACGTTCTTGTAGAGGCCCGCGCCGCTGCGTTCGCTGTGACCCATCTTGCCGAACACGCGGCCATCGGGGCTGGTGATACCCTCGATCGCCCATGCCGAACTGTTGGGGTTGAACGCCAGATCCATGGAGGGTTGGCCGGCTGCATCCACGTATTGGGTCGCAATCTGGCCGCTGGCCTTCAGCTCCTTTAGCATCTCGGGCGTGGCGACAAAGCGGCCTTCGCCGTGACTTACTGCAACTGTGTGGATGTCGCCCACCTGGCAGTGGCTCAGCCACGGGGAAAGCGTGGAGGCCACGCGCGTATCGACCAGCATGCTCTGATGGCGGCCGATCGAGTTGAACGTGAGCGTGGGGCACGTGCTATCCATCTCGCGGATATCGCCGTAGGGCACGAGGCCGAGCTTCACCAGCGCCTGGAAACCGTTGCAGATGCCGAGCATGAGGCCATCGCGATTCTGGAGCAGATCGCGCACAGCTTCGGTGACCTCGGGCGCGCGGAAGAACGAGGTGATGAACTTCGCGGAGCCATCGGGCTCGTCGCCGCCGGAGAAGCCGCCGGGAATCATGACGATCTGGCTTTCACGGATGGCGCTAGCCAGGGCTTTCGTGCTCTCGATGACCGCCTGCGGCGTGAGATTGTTCACGATGAGTGTGGTGGGTGCGGCGCCGGCGCGCTCGAAGGCGCGGGCGGTGTCGTATTCGCAGTTGTTGCCCGGGAAGACCGGAATGACCACGCGCGGCTTCGCGACCGAGCCGCAGTAGACGAGCGGGGCTGCGCCTTCGAAGCTGATCGTTTCAACGGCTGCGTGTTCCTGCTCGGTTGGGTCGATGCCCGCCGCCTGGTCTTGCGCGGTGTCTTCCTCGTCTTCGAACGTGCGATACGGGAAGACGGACTCGAGCTTCTGCTCCCACGCTTCCTGCAGATCTGCCAGCGCGACCGATTCATCACCGAGCGCGAATTCATATTCGGCGGTGGTGATGCCCGCTTCGATGACCTCGAGATTCTCGGCGGAATCGGGGACATCAGCATCGGTGGCAAGCTCCACGATGAAGCTGCCATACGCCGGCTCGAAGAGCGCCGAAGGGCTGATGCTGCTATCGATCTGAACGCCGATGCGGTTGCCCAGCGCCATCTTGAAGAGCGCTTCGGCGTAGCTGCCATAGCCCGGCGTGGAGACCGCAAGCGCCGCGCCGCTGCCGATCAGGCGCTCGACCAGGTCGCATGCTTCGCGGAAGCCTTCCGCATCGGGCAGGAGACCGTCTTCTTGGTAGGCCGGCGAGATGAAGAGCACGCGGTTGCCCGCGCCCTTGAATTCGGGAGAGGTCACGCGATCCACCGGACCACATGCCGTGGCGAACGAGACGAGCGTGGGCGGCACGTCGAGCTGTTCGAAGGAGCCCGACATGGAGTCTTTGCCGCCGATCGAGCCCACTTCGGTATCGATCTGCGCCATGAGCGCGCCGAGCACGGAGGCGACCGGCTTACCCCAACGCGTGGGTTCTTCACGCAGGCGTTCGAAGTATTCCTGGAACGAATAGTAGGCGTTCTTGCGCTGGAAGCCCGCAGCCACCAGCTTCGCGAGCGATTCGATGACCGCAAGGTAGGCACCATCGAACTGGTTCGCCTCGGAAAGATACGGGTTGAAGCCCCAGGCCATGCCCGAACACGTGGTGGTCTCCCCGTCGACCGGGAACTTCGCCGCCATGGCCATGGAAGGCGTGAGCTGGTGCTTTCCGCCGAAGGGCATGAGCACCGTGGCTGCGCCGATGGTGGAGTCGAAGCGCTCGACCAGGCCCTTGTTGGAGGCCACGTTAAGGTCGGTGACCACCGCGTTCAGGCGCTCGGCGAGCGTGTTACCCGGCCAATCGGGAATGTAGCTGCCGCCCTCTTCCACGTGCACGTTCATGTGCTTGGGCGCGCCGTTGCTCGCGAGGAATTCGCGGGATACATCCACGATGGTGTCGCCGCGCCAGGTCATACGCACGCGACCGCTGTCGGTGACGACCGCGACCGGCGTGGCTTCAAGATTTTCTGCATGTGCGAGCTCGATGAAGCGGTCCACGTCCTCGGGCGCAAGGGCCACCGCCATGCGCTCCTGGCTTTCGGAGATGGCGAGCTCGGTGCCGTCGAGGCCTTCGTATTTCTTGGGCACGCGATCAAGATCGATCTCGAGGCTGTCGGCCAGCTCTCCGATGGCGACCGAAACGCCGCCCGCGCCGAAGTCGTTGCAGCGCTTGATCATGCGGCTGGCCTCGGAGTTGCGGAACAAGCGCTGGATCTTGCGCTCAACTGGGGCGTTACCTTTCTGCACCTCCGCACCGCACGTTTCGATGGACTCGAGGTTGTGTGCTTTGGAGGAGCCTGTTGCGCCACCGATGCCATCGCGGCCGGTGCGTCCGCCGAGCAAGACGACTACATCTTCTGGAGCAGGGGTTTCACGGCGAACGTCGGAGGCGGGCGTTGCGCCCACCACCGCGCCGATCTCCATGCGCTTTGCGGCATAGCCGGGGTGGTAGAGCTCGTTTACCTGGCCCGTTGCCAGACCGATCTGGTTGCCGTAGGAAGAAAAACCTGCTGCTGCCGTGGTGACGAGCTTGCGCTGCGGCAGCTTGCCGGGAAGCGTTTCAGCCACAGGGACCAGCGGATCTGCCGCGCCCGTTACGCGCATCGACTGGTAGACGTAGCTGCGGCCCGACAGCGGGTCGCGGATGGCGCCGCCCAGACAGGTCGAAGCCCCGCCGAAAGGTTCGATCTCGGTCGGATGGTTGTGGGTTTCGTTCTTGAACTGCAACAGCCACTTCTCGGTCCGCCCGTCTACATCGACGTCGATATAGACCGAGCAGGCGTTGTTCTCCTCCGAGACCTCCAGATCGTCCAACAGGCCTTTCTGCCGGAGGTAGCGCGAGCCGATGGTCGCCATATCCATCA
>CABQIW010000047.1 GCA_902464295.1 uncultured Eggerthella sp. | reverse complement strand
AGGATGGCAAGCGATGCCACGCGCAGGCGCTGGTATTCGATATCGGAGAGGGTCTGCGCTGGGGCGACCGTGATCGAATCGCCGGTGTGCACGCCCATAGGGTCGAGGTTCTCGATCGAGCAGACGATGATGCCGTTGCCTGCGCCATCGCGCATGACCTCCATCTCGTATTCTTTCCAGCCCATGATGCTCTCTTCAACGAGCACTTCGCCGATGGGGGAAAGCTCAAGTCCCTGCGAGACGATGCGCTCCAGCTCTTCGGGGTTCGTTGCTGCGCCGCCGCCCGCGCCACCTAAGGTGAACGAAGGGCGCAAGATAACCGGATAGCCGATCGAAGATGCGATTTCGAGCGCCTGATCGACCGAGTAGGCGTAATCGCCACGCGCGGTCTCCACCCCGATCTCAGCCATGGCCTCGTTGAAGAGCTTGCGGTTCTCGCCCTTTTGGATAGCGGCAAGATCGCAGCCGATCAGTTCCACACCGTTCTTATCGAGTATGCCTGATTCAGCAAGCTCCACCGCAGCATTGAGGGCTGTCTGGCCACCAAGGGTCGCGAGCAGCGCATCAGGTTTTTCGCGTTCGATGATCTTCTCGATGAATTCGGAGGTGATAGGCTCGACATACGTGCGGTCGACCAGATCGGGGTCGGTCATGATAGTGGCGGGGTTGCTGTTCACGAGCACTACGCGATAGCCCTCTTCTTTGAGCACCTTGCACGCCTGTGCGCCGGAGTAGTCGAACTCGCAGGCTTGCCCGATGACGATCGGGCCTGAGCCGATCACGAGGATGGTATTGATGTCGGTGCGTTTAGGCATTCGTAACCTCCTCAATCGAAGAACCTTCAAGCCGATTTGACTCTCCACAGAAAGCCGTGGATTTCTCGTTGGTCGTGTTCGAATCGAATTTCCACCCTGCCAGGCGATCTTTTGCAATATCGATGGCCAGGTAGTCATCCTGTGGCGCAGGTCCAGCATTCTTACCAGCGGTGCGCCACTCATCCATCAGGTGGGTGAAGGCGGTGAAGAGATATTGAGAGTCGGTCGAACCAGGCGCCGCTTCGGGGTGGTATTGCACGCTGAAGGCGGGAACATCCAGAAAGCGCATGCCTTCGATGGTGCCGTCGTTCAAATTCACATGGGTGAGCTCGATGCGGCCGAACCGTTCGTTTTGCGCAACGGGTGGCTTTGCAGCGTGCGTCCAAAGGCGCAGGTCTTCGCCCGAAGCGCTTGTCCCAGAAACGCGCGCTACCTCTTCGGCGGTTTTCGTGTCTCCTTCAAGGGAGCCGAGCGAAGAGAACACGAGGTTGAAGCCGTGATTTTGCACCGTTATCTCGACGCGCTTGGTGATAAGGTTCATGACCGGTTGATTGATGCCGCGATGCCCGTATTTGAGCTTCACCACTTCGGCGCCAGCAGCCTTGCCGAGCATCTGATGCCCGAGGCAGATACCGAAGAGCGGCACCTTTCCGAGCAGCTGTTCTACCTGGGCGAACGTGCCTTCCACCTTGTCGGGGTCTCCTGGGCCATTGCTCAAGAACACGCCATCCGGTTTGAGCGCGAGCACCTCTTCGGCAGGTGTATCCCACGGCACGACCGTAACGGCACAACCCGCTTCAACAAGCCCATCAAGGATCGAGCTCTTCACGCCGCAATCGTAGGCGACCACGTTGTAGCGCGCTTCTTTGGGCGCGACTTTCGCGAACGGGTGGATGCTCTCATATTCATACGGCTCGACGGTATCCCGCGAAACCTCTTCGACGAAGTTCACCTCGATGAGCGGGGTCGCGGCGCGTGCTTTGGCAACCAGGCTCGCTTCATCGAGGTCTTCCGTGGAAAGCACCGCCCGCATCGCACCTGCTTCGCGCAAGTGGCGCACGAGCGCGCGCGTATCGATCCCCTCGATAGCGACCACGCCGCGTTCGCGCAAGAACTCGGGCAGCGATTCGACGCTGCGCCAGTTGGAAGGATGGGTGCACATGTCGCGCACCACCAATCCGCGCAGGGCGATCTTATCTGCCTGCACATCGTCAACGTTTACGCCATAGTTGCCGATCTGCGGGTAGGTCATGGTAACGATCTGGCCGGCGTAAGAAGGATCGGTGATCACTTCCAAATAGCCCACCAGCCCCGTATTGAAGCAGAGCTCGCCGCTCACTTCGCCAGGCGCTCCACAGGAAAAACCTCGATAGCAACTGCCGTCTTCCAGCGCCAAAAGGGCTGGTTGGGCACTTGCTTTCGAGGTCTTGCTCAGGATATGTTCACTTGCTTTGCTCGGTACCTGCGTCGCGCTTGAGGGCGTTGCGACGGGTGCCGCACTTGGTTTGATCACGGAATCTCCCTTGGTATCTTGCTTGCTGCTCTTGGGGTGTTCGCGGTGGGTCGCCAACGCAGTGGTTTTTGCTGCGGCAACCGAAATTCACCCTACACCCAAAAGGGTGGAAAGAGAAGGGAGGTCTGCTCTTCTCTTTCCATTTCTTCGGGCAAGCGCGCACGCTTGCCCCTATCGTAAAAGCCTAGACGTAGAACAACATGTTGTTGTAACTCGGCACCGGCCAATACGTGCGATCGGTGATGGTCTCGGTGTAGTCGACCACGCTGCGCAGATCGTCCATGATCGGGATGAGGGTGTGTGCGTAGAAATCGGCGCGCTCCTGCAAGTTCTCGATCTCGAGCGCCTGCTTGCCGGCATCATCGAGCGCGCACACGAGCGTGTCGATCTGCTCGATCGAGTCGAGCAGGTTCGCGAGCAGCTTCTCCTGTGTGCCTACTTTCGCACCAGGCGATACAGTCTTGTAGCGCTCGATGCTCGCGGCCACTTCCGAGGCATAGCCATTGATGGCTGGCAGGAACGTGCGACGGGTCATGCGACGCATCACACGCGCTTCGATGTTGATCAGCTTGCAGTAGCGCTCGAGCTTGCACTCGTAACGGCTCTCGATCTCGCTTTCGGAAAGCACGCCCATCTCGCCGAAGAGCGCGATCGACTTATCGGCCACGTAGGCAGGCAGTGCTTCGGCGGTGTTGCGGTTGTTCGCAAGCCCGCGCTTTGCGGCCTCCACTTCCCATTCGTCAGCGTATCCATTGCCGTTGAAGATGATGCGCTGGTGATCGGTGAGCGTGCGCTTGATGTATTCGGCGGCAGCAGCTTTCGGGTCGCTCGCTCCTTCAACGGTGTCGGCGAAGTTCTTCAGACTCTTCGCTACCGCGGTGTTCAGGATCATGTTGCAGTCTGCCAGGTTGTTGTGCGAACCCGGCATGCGGAACTCGAACTTGTTGCCCGTGAAGGCGAAGGGGCTCGTGCGGTTGCGGTCGGTGTTGTCCTTCGCGAAGAGCGGCAGCGATTGAACGCCCAGGTCGATCTTAGTCTTTCCGTGACCGATATACTCCTTTCCTTCGATGATGGCCTCGACGATCGCGCCAAGCTCATCTCCCAAGAAGATCGAGATGATGGCCGGTGGCGCTTCGTTCGCACCCAAGCGGTGATCGTTGCCTGCGGTGGCTACCGACATGCGCAGCAGTTCCTGGTATTCGTCCACTGCCTCGATGATGGCGGTAAGGAACACGAGGAAGCGCAGGTTATCCGACGGTGTCTCACCTGGGTCGAGCAGGTTCTTCTCGTCTGCCGAGATCGCCCAGTTGTTATGCTTGCCCGATCCATTCACGCCTTCGAAGGGCTTTTCGTGAAGCAGGCACACCAAACCGAAGCGGCTGGCGAGCATGGTCATCTCTTCCATGGTGAGGAGGTTCTGGTCGATGGCCTGGTTGGCGTTTGAGAAGATGGGTGCGATCTCATGTTGTGCGGGCGCAACTTCGTTGTGCTTCGTGCGCACGGGGATGCCGAGTTCCCACAGCTTATCGTCGAGCGCCTTCAGGAAGTTGTTCACGGTCGGGCGGATCGAGCCGAAGTAGTGCTCTTCGAGCTCTTGGCCCTTGCAGGGGGAATGGCCGAACAGCGTGCGTCCGGTAAGCACCAGGTCTTCGCGGCGCTCGTATTCTTCCTTTGGGATGAGGAAGAACTCCTGCTCTGCGCCGACCGTGGTGGTCACGCGGTGCGGGTGTTCGTCGAAGACGGCCAGCACGCGCTTGGCCTGCTCTTCGATCGCGCCCATGGAGCGCAGCAGCGGTGTCTTCTTGTCGAGCGCTTCGCCGGTGTATGAGCAGAATGCGGTGGGGATGCAGAGCACCTCGTCTTTGATGAAGGCGTGGCTCGTGGGATCCCATGCGGTATAGCCGCGCGCTTCGAAGGTGGCGCGCAGGCCGCCGTTCGGGAAGCTCGAGGCATCGGGCTCGCCCTGGATGAGCTCCTTGCCCGAGAAGGTCATGATCACGCTGCCGTCAGGCTGCGGATTGATGAAGGAATCATGCTTCTCGCTCGTTACGCCAGAAAGCGGCTGGAACCAGTGCGTGAAGTGGGTTGCACCGTGTTCGATGGCCCATTCCTTCATGGCGTGCGCTACTACGTTGGCAACTTCCAAGTTGAGCGGTTCGCCATCGTTGATGGTGCGCATGAGCTCCTTATAGGTTGCCTTCGGCAGACGCTCTTTCATCACGCGCTCGTCGAAGACCATGGTCCCATAAATATCAGAGACATTTGCGGGGGAGTAGTCTTGTTCGCTGGTGGTGAAGGTTATGGTTTGGCTGTCCGATCCGGTTGACATGAGGTCTCCTTCTCTGCGATCCGCATGTAGGATCGCGTAAGACTTATTTCTCGACGCTACCTAGACTACGCAGCGAATGTTTCGAACATGCTTCATGGACGTTAATCTGTGTAACATTCGCGTTTCGAGATGACAAAGCTACCCGGTCGTTCGTCATCTTTTGATCGAACAACCTTCTCTTTGTGGATCTAGGCGTTGCGAACGATCTCGCCGGTGCAGACGAGTGCATCGGCGATCGCGTTCACCACAAGCGTCGAACCAAGGCGTGCATCGCCCGCTGCGAAGATGGCGGGCATGCTGTTCGCTGGGTCAGCTTCGCGCAGACAGTGCGCACCACCGCGCTCGGGTAGCGAAACACCGAAGGCTTCGAACACGGAAGGATTCGCGCCAGTGAAGCCCTTCGCGATCAGCACGAGCTGCGCGGGGATGGTCGCTTCCGTGCCTTCGACCAGATGGCGACCACCATCGTAAGAAAGATCCTGTATGTGCACTTGGGCGACCGCGTCCGCTTCGGCACCTTCGCCACCACTGAAAGCGATCGTATCGGTGGAGAAGATGCGGGGGTCTTCGCCAAAGCGCTCGCTCGCTTCCCGCTGACCGTAGCCTTGCGAGAAGACCACACGTTCAGCTGGCCAAACCGCTTGAGCATCGCAGGTCTCTGGCACGCGCTCGGCACGGATCACCTGAGTCACGCTTTTCGCTCCTTGGCGCAGTGCGCAGGCAACACAGTCGTTTCCGGTATCGCCACCGCCGATCACGACCACATCCTTACCTTCGGCGCTGATCGCGCAGTCGCGTTCATCAAGGTAGGCACTCGCAACCTCCGAAAGATATTCGAGGGCGAAATGAATGCCGGAAAGCTCGCGCCCCGGCAGCACAACATCGCGCGCAACGCTCGCGCCCGTTGCGATCACTACTGCATCAGATTCAGCAGCGATCGTGTCCGCGCAGGCACACACATCAACGCCACAGTTGAATTCGATGCCGCTCTCGCGCATCAGGTTCACCCGTCGCTCGATGATCCACTTCGGTAGCTTCATGTTGGGAATGCCGTACATGAGCAGACCACCAGGGCGATCGGCCTGCTCGTAGATGCGCACGCGCCATCCTTGTCGTGCTAGTTCCCAAGCGGATGCCAGACCTGCTGGGCCCGAGCCGATCACGCTCGCCAGCGGCGCATCGGCGGCAGGGGCGGGAAGCGGGTCGATCCCGTTTTCCCAGGCGATATCAGAAAGCGCGCGTTCGTTATCGTTGATCGTGACCGGCGCCTTATGCAGCCCTAAGTTGCAGGCCACTTCGCAAGGGGCCGGACACACACGCCCCGTGAACTCGGGGAAGGGGTTCGTGAGTGCCACGCGTGCCACCGCGTCCTCGAAACGATGCTGGTAGAGCAGATCGTTCGTCTCGGGGATCAGGTTATGCAGCGGACACCCCACTGCGTGCAGCGAATCACCTAACGCTACGCCGGTCTGGCAGAACGCCACGCCGCAATTCATGCAGCGACTTGCCTGCTCGCACTGTTCTTCAAGCGCGAGCGGAAGGGTGAACTCCTCGAAATCGTTCAGCGATTCGGAAGCAGGACGCAGGCCATGACCGACGCGCTCCGTATGTAAGAAAGCTCCAACTCGTCCCATGGTTATGCTCCCATCTTCGTGATCTCGAAGGCCAGCTCCTGCGCCTCTTCGTGCGTGTGACCTTGTGCTTCGTATTCGGTGATCAAATCGAGCATCTTGGCGTATTCGATCGGGATCACCTTGGTGAAGTGCTCGGCAATATCGTCGAATTGGTAGAGCATCATCACGCCCAGCGGGCTTGCTGTTGCTTCCACATGCGCTTCGAGCAGTTCACGGATGCGCGCGATATCGGCTTCATTTGGGCGGACAAGCTCGACCAGCTCCAAGTTGCAATGGCTCTTCAGCGTCTTCGTCTCGTCGTAGACATACGCGATGCCGCCTGACATGCCTGCAGCGAAGTTGAGCCCCACTTCGCCCAGTACCAGCACCTCGCCGCCGGTCATGTATTCGCAGCCGTTTTCGCCTACGCCTTCCACCACCAGCTCGGCTCCTGAATTGCGCGCACCGAAGCGCTGGCCTGCAAGGCCGTTCACAAAGCCCTGACCTGCGGTTGCGCCGTAGAAAGCAACGTTGCCCACCAGGATGTTCTCTTCGGGACGATAGGTCGCGTTCGCCGGCGGGGTGAGCGCGAGCGTGCCACCAGAAAGCCCCTTGCCGAAGTAGTCGTTGGTGTCTCCTGCCACCTTCAGCGTGATGCCTTGGGGCAAGAAGGCGCCGAAGCTCATGCCGCCCGATCCAGCGCAATCGATCTCGATCGAGCCAGCGGGCAGGCCTTCAGGATGGCGTGCGGTCACCTGCGAGCCGAGCATCGTGCCCACGCAGCGATTCACGTTCGAGATATCGGCATGGAAGCGGATGGGCTCGAGGTGTTCGCGCGCGCTTTCGGTATACGGGATGAACAGCGTTGCATCGAGTGTTTCGGGCAGCGTGTTGGGGGCCTGTGCTTCGGTGAGGAAGTGCGGGCAGTGCGCCACTGGGATCGCACGGCCGAACTCGACCTCGGGCTTCACGAGCAGCGCCGAAAGATCGACCAAGTTGGCCTTCCAGCTGCGCGCGTCGTGGGTTTGACGCAGACATTCTACCTGGCCCACCATCTCGTCGATCGTGGCGAACCCGAGTTCAGCCATGATCTCGCGCGTTTGCTCGGCCACCATCATCATGTAGTTGACCACGTATTCCGGCTTGCCACAGAAGCAGGCGCGTAACTCGCGGTTTTGCGTGGCGATACCCACGGGGCAGGTGTCTTGCTGGCAATCGCGCTGCATCAGGCAGCCCATCGCGATGAGCGGCATGGTGGCGAACCCGAATTCTTCGGCGCCCAAGAGGCAGGCGATCGCAACGTCGCGGCCATCCATCAGCTTGCCATCAGCTTCGAGCACGATGCGGCTGCGTAGGCCGTTTTGCAGCAGCGTCTGTTGCGTTTCGGCCAGGCCCATCTCAAGCGGCAGGCCTGCATGATGGATCGAATCGCGCGGAGCGGCACCCGTGCCACCATTCGAGCCGGAGATGAGGATCTTGTTCGCGCCACCCTTGGCAACGCCGGTTGCGATGGTGCCTACGCCTGTTTCAGAAACGAGCTTGACCGATACGCGCGCTCCAGGGTTGGCATTCTTCAGATCGAAGATGAGCTCGGCCAGGTCTTCGATCGAATAGATATCATGATGCGGGGGAGGCGAGATAAGGCCGATGCCCGGTGTTGAGCGGCGAGTCCGTGCGATCCATGGCCACACCTTGCCGCTGGGCAGGTGACCGCCTTCGCCGGGCTTAGCGCCTTGCGCGAGCTTGATCTGGAGCTCGTCGGCGCTCATGAGGTAGCGGCTCGTCACGCCGAAGCGCCCTGAAGCGATCTGCTTGATGGCGCTGCGCTTGGAATCCCCATTGGGAAGCGGGGTTTCGCGTGCGGGGTTCTCGCCGCCTTCGCCAGAATTCGAGCGTCCGCCGATGCGGTTCATGGCGATAGCCAAGCACTCGTGCGCTTCCTTCGAGATGGAGCCGTAGCTCATCGCGCCGGTGTTGAAGCGCTTGACGATCTCGCTTGCGGGCTCGACTTCCGAAAGCGGAATGGAGGGGCGGGTGGAGACGAACTCGAGCAAATCGCGCAGCACGATGGCGCGACCTGGCTGATGGACCGCTTCGCTGTAGGCGGCGAACAGCTCGGGGTCGTTCGCGCGCACCGCGCGTTGCAGGAGCGTGATCACTTGAGGTGTGATCAGGTGTTCTTCGCCGCGGGGGCGCCACGTGGTGATGCCTGATGAGGGAAGTTGGTCGGGCGCAGGCG
>CABQIW010000046.1 GCA_902464295.1 uncultured Eggerthella sp. | reverse complement strand
AAAGAAATGCGCGAGGCGGTCGTTGCTGCAGGCGCGGTCATGATCGACAACTCGAGCGCTTTCCGCATGGAAGAGGATGTGCCGCTCGTGGTGCCCGAAGTGAACCCAGAAGATGTGGCGTGGCATAATGGCGTGATCGCGAATCCGAACTGCTCCACCATCCAGATGGTGGTCGCCCTAAAGCCGCTCTACGATATCGCTCCCATCAAGCGCGTGGTGGTGTCGACCTACCAGGCTGCATCGGGTGCCGGCGCTGCGGCGATGGACGAGCTCTATGAGCAGACCCGTGAATTCCTGGAGGGCAAAGATCTTACCGTAGATGCGTTCGCTCATCAGATCGCGTTCAATGTGATCCCGCACATCGATGTGTTCATGGAAGATGCTTCCACGAAGGAAGAGTGGAAGATGGTCGTCGAGACGAAGAAGATCATGCACGATGAAGATCTCGCGGTAAGCGCTACCTGCGTGCGCGTTCCCGTGCTCCGTTGTCATGGTGAATCGATCAACGTCGAATTCAAGAGCGCTATCACGCCAGAGCAAGCGCGTGAGGCTCTTGAACAAGCACCGAACGTGGTCGTCATGGATGATACGGACAATAAGCTCTATCCGATGCCCGGCTTGCTGGCAGGCACGAACGATACGTTCATCGGCCGCTTGCGCAAGGACCCTTCGGTCGAGAACGGCTTGGCGTTCTGGGTGGTAGCGGATCAGATCCGCAAGGGCGCAGCGCTCAATGCGGTGCAGATCGCACAACTGCTGCTTCCGTAACCGCTTCTGCAGACCACAGATCTTTCAAGCGCGAGGGTGCACTGCCTTCGCGCTTTTTGTTTGCAAGGAAACGCAACCATTACAATTCGAAGGTGCGCTTTCTCTATGCTGAGCTGCTTGTTAGTATGGGTGCAACCAAAGGGAAGGAGCAGCCATGAATAAGGAAAAGATTCGGGTTGTGCAATATGGATGTGGCAAGATGGCGAAATACACGCTTCGCTATCTTTATGAGAATGGTGCCGAGATCGTCGGTGCGATCGATACGAACCCAGAGATCGTAGGCATGGATGTAGGAGACTATGCCGAATTGGGTGTGAAGCTTGGGGTGCTCATTTCAGACGATGCTGATAAGGTGCTCGACGAATGCGACCCGCAGATCGCGGTGGTCACGCTCTTCAGCTTCATGAAGGATATCGAGCCGGCGCTCATCGACTGTGTTTCGCGCGGTATTAACGTGGTAACCACCTGCGAAGAAGCCATCTACTCCTGGACCACTTCACCCGAGATCACCAATCGCATCGATGCGCTCGCTAAAGAAGCAGGCTGCACGGTCACGGGTGCGGGCATGCAAGACATCTACTGGATCAACATGGTCGGCTGTATTGCAGGTGGTGTTCATCGCATCGATAGGATCGAAGGTGCCACCAGCTACAACGTTGAAGATTATGGGCTTGCACTTGCGAAGGCGCATGGTGTCGATCTGACGCCTGAGGAATTCGAGAAAACGCTCGCGCACCCTGAAGAGATCGAGCCTTCCTATATGTGGAACTCGAACGAATCGCTCTGCAACCTTATGGGCTGGACGATCAAATCGCAGACGCAGAAAAGCGTTCCTTTCATCGCTGAGGTCGATACCTATTCCGAGACGATGGGTAAGACCATCCCAGCAGGAAAGTGCATCGGCATGAGCGCGGTGGTCACTACCGAGACCCATCAAGGGCCTGTTATTGAGACACAATGCATCGGTAAGGTGTATGGCCCTGATGATGGCGATCTGTGCGATTGGAAGATCCTTGGCGAACCCGATACGGAATTTGCGGTCACGAAGCCCGCAACGGTCGAGCACACGTGTGCCGATATCGTCAACCGCATCCCAACGGTGATCGATGCGCCTGCAGGATATATCACGGTCGATCAACTTCGTCCGATCGAATATCTCACCTATCCGATCAATCTCTATGTAGAGAGCGATCCTTATCAGCATGGTTATCTGTTTGCTGATGGCGGAGAAGGCCATGATGAAGATTGCTGCTGTGGCGGACATGGTCATGGACATGGGCACGGGCATGGCCATGTCCATGGGCATCACCATCATCATCACGGCGATGGCTGCAAGTGCAAGAAGGACAAGAAGAACAAACGCTCGAAGAAGAAGTAGGCGCTCTTGGTAAGAGGTTTGCTTTGTCTCTTATGTCTGAGAAAAGGTGGGCGAGAGGGGTAAAGATACCACCCTTGGAAAAAGTGCCCGTTCTTTCTTGACGAACGGAACCAATACCGATAATATACCGATTCGCGTCAAGTTCTTGAGACGCAGTGCACTTTGGGGTGTCGTCTAATGGTAGGACAGCGGTTTCTGGTACCGTATGTGAGGGTTCAACTCCTTCCACCCCAGCCAACGTGGCCCCGTCGTCTAGCGGTTTAGGACGCCGCCCTCTCAAGGCGGAGATCGCCGGTTCGAATCCGGTCGGGGCTACCAGTTGAAACAAAAGGCCGAGCAGCATGCTCGGCCTGTTCTGTTTTTCAACAATCAGTCACAAGTGAAGAAAGCTTTGTCTAGGTAAGGTTAACGGTATGCTTGCGTCTTTTGATAGCTGAAAGAATGCAGCATACTTGTCTCATATATTTAGATGTGATAGCATGCAAAACCTCTTATGAGCTGTGTTTACAGTTTACAAGGAGGTGCTTCTCATGTTAGAAGGCATCTCGGAATATCAGGCGATACAACACGCGATCACTGAATCGCGCGCTTCTCTTTTTACGCGCAAACACCTGCTTGCTATGCTTCTCGCGCGTCGGAGATCTTTGCGCGTCATCTGCGCTCCAGCCCACTTCGGAAAATCGATTTTAGCGTATCAGTATGCACATGAAGTATTTGCTGATGATGCAGTCTGTTGGATCAATGCAGGCGAACCGGCCTTTCTTGTCTCGCTTGATGCGCTGCGTATTAAAGAGTGCCAGATGGACGCGACTTCAACAGATGAGAATACGAACGCATCAAAGCTCTTCATCATCGATGACTGCCCCACTCTCGATGACGTTCGCTTCTCAACTTTGTGCACTGGGATAGAAGCAGCACTTAATGCTGGAGATGAGGTCATTCTCACCACTAAAGATACGCGGTGGACGAAACTTAAGAAGCCATATCCAGAAGTAATCGATGCACAGCTTCTTCTACTCGGTAAGCATGAGCAAGATGAAGAAGTAAGGTCGACACAAGAAGATGAAACACTTGAACGAAGAATGAATAAGGGTGAAACGAACTTGCGCCTAATAGTAGGGTATCCTAACGACGCAGCGAAAGCGCACAAGTTGCTTTTCGAGACGCTTATGGACCAAGAGATAACCTCTTCACTTGAAGCGCTGAGCTTCATTATGCTCATACTTGAAAGAGGTGCGCTTCATGAGCTTAGTTCCTATGTTGAAACGCTCGATAATGCACTCATGCGTGATCTTGAGCATGCGTATCCCTATGTAGGCATCATGCCGCTCAGCCCTCTCTTTTCCTGCGCAATGCTTTCCGAGCAAGAGCGCTTCATGCTCTTACGTAGGCATCTCCAGGATATTCGTATGGCGCTTGGAGTGTTCAAGAACGACGAAATGTTTGTTGAATGCTTGCTCGATCATTTGCTCAAGCATGATCGGCTGGAACTTGCAACGCAGCTTGCTTGTGGTTTACCGCAGATGTCAAAGCGCATTAGTTTCTTTGATACCCACGCAACAAGTTTCCTCTATGCGGGTAAACCTCTGGCGCTTCTTGCACTTGCACGCACGCTTCCGCATGAGCAATTCGTGTCTGAAAAAAGAAAAAGAGTGGTAGTGCTTGCGCTTGCTCTCATAGGAGAAGCTGAGCGCGCACAAAGACTTTTACATGCATCACCCCTGTTTAACGCGAAGCAAGAGCAACGCGGCCCTCTCTCTGAGCAATCGTTCGAATCGGATGTCGATCTCTTTCTTGGACTCAATGAGGCTCTCGTCTATATCCTGCTTGGTGGTATTGAGGGTCATGATCGAGTACGCGTGAGCTCGTTGATGTCATCATGCGTTCAGCAACTAGAGAACACGTCTTTTGGGCCACTTGGTAGGCCGAGATTTTCTCATGATCTAATACGTATGCTTGCTTATGCTCTTGAGAATCCCCTAAAAGGCTTTAAGAGATTGCAGGCACTTATGAGTAGTGGATACAGCGTGAAAGAAAACCTCTTTGCACTTTGCGCTTTTTCTCGTATGTTGCTTTTCGTTTGGAATGATCGTTTGCAGGAAGAAGTAGGAAAAGAACAAGATCGAGCAGGTATTTTCGACAAGCTCGAAGAACAAGAGCGGGATATGCTCAAAGATTTGGAGCATATGATTACGCGCATTTTAGTACGTTCTGCTAAGCTCCTTGAACCTAATAGCATCGAACTGCTTCTTTTTGCTTCTTCACGCCTGCTTTTTGGTGCGCGCGTTTACCTATTTCTTAATGATGCGATTCTGTCACGTATTCAAACGATGCGCGGATCGCTTTCCATGCAGCGTCGTACGTGGAGACAGGGGCAACAAAATGATAATCTGCTTGTCTACCGTGACGATGAGCCACTTGACCAACTTGCCCCTATGCGGAAAAAAGTTTTGCGCATCAATATGTTCGGACGCTTCGAGATTGAAGCACGTGATCCAGATATCACGATCAGGGCAAAAGTGCGCAAACAGCTTCGGCTTCTGATTGCTCTTCTGGCTATAAATGCTGGTCGTGAAGTATCTCGTCCTTGGATTCAACAAACGATATGGCCAAATTCACCCACGCGTAACGCACGCCAAAGCTTGTATTCGATGTGGAGCTTGCTCAACAAGAGCATTCTCGACCGCGAAGGCAATTGTCCGTTCTTTGAGAGCTATCCGCAGTCGGTCGCGCTCAATTCTGCGCTTGTTGAAACCGATACGCAGCTTTTAACTTCGATCTGTAAGCGCCTTCGTTATGAAACGCTTGATATTCCGCTCTATGAGAAGGCGATAGAGGCAATCGAGGATATCTATCGCGGTCCGCTTCTTCCTGGAGACGAAACTGCTGAAGTGGTCGCATCGCGCAAGCAGTATCACGATCGCTTGATCGAAGCGCTCGTCAACGGGGGAGAGCAGTTGCGAAAGACAGGTGAGACTGCCTTAGCCTTGCGCTATTTCCGTTTTGCGTTTGAAAACGAACCGACGCGTGAGGATGTGTGTTATTTGCTCATGCTCACCCTTTGGAAGCTTGGTCGCCATGGTGAAGCGCTCAACGAATATTTTGTCTGTAGGCGGGCATTGATCGACCGCTTCGGTATCGAAGGAACCGTCAAGCTTCGTGAGCTCTATGATGCGATTCTTGCTGATGCTTCTTAATTCCGTGGTGAGCTTATGGAAACGTGCCCGGACTTCGTGTTTGTTCGATGCACAAGTGGGGCTTTCGGGTGAAAAAGCGTACAATGTTACCGATCAAATGGGCGCTTGAGTGCGCATATGGATGAACACTAGTAACGGTCGCGCGGAGCGCGTTTCTGCGCGACCGTAGTAAAAGAGAAAGTAGGACCCTCTATGGGATTCTTTACCAAGCTTTTGAGCATGGGCGAGGATAAGCCTTTGAAGAACTATCAGAAGGTGGTCGAAGGCATCAATGCGCTCGAACCATCGATGGAAGCGAAGAGTGATGAGGAGCTCTCACATATGACTGTCGAGTTGCGCGAACGCCTCGATCAAGGTGAGACGCTTGACGATGTGTTGCCTGAAGCATTTGCTGCGGTACGAGAGGCGAGTAAGCGTACGCTCGGGCTTCGTCACTTCGATGTGCAGCTTATTGGTGGTATGGCGCTTCACGATGGCAAGATCGCCGAAATGAAAACCGGTGAAGGCAAGACGCTCGTTTCGACCCTTGCAGGATATCTCAATGCACTTCCTGGAAACAACGTGCACATCGTTACCGTGAACGACTATCTTGCCGCACGCGATAGTCAGTGGATGGGACAAGTCTACGAATTTCTCGGTATGAAGGTTGGCCTTCTGCAAAACGGCATGGATCCCGAAGAGAAGATCCCTCAGTATCAGGCAGATGTGACCTATGGCACGAACTCAGAATTCGGTTTCGATTATTTGCGTGACAACATGGTCGCGCGCGCTGATCGTCGTGTTCAACGTGGCCATAGTTTTGCCATCGTAGACGAGGTTGACTCGATCCTTATCGATGAAGCGCGTACACCGCTCATCATCTCTGGTGCAGGTTCGCAGGCAGCCGAGCTCTATCAGAAGTTCGCGGCTATCGTGCCTTCGCTTCGGCGCAACGTGGATTTCGAGATGGATGAAGCGAAGAAGACCATCTATACCACCGAAGCAGGTCTTGAAAAGGTCGAATTCCAGCTTGGCATCGAAGACTTGTATGGCGATCCTTCAGGCCAGATGCCCAATCATCTTCAGCAGGCGCTCAAAGCGCAGTTCCTCTTTCACCGCGATGTCGACTATGTCGTCCAAAACGGCGAAGTGAAGATCGTCGATGAATTCACAGGCCGTATTATGGAAGGCCGTCGCTATTCAGAAGGTCTTCATCAGGCGCTCGAGGCAAAAGAACACGTTCTCGTGCGCCAAGAGAACCAAACGCTTGCGACCATCACGCTGCAGAACTTCTTCAGGCTCTACGATAAGCTTTCTGGCATGACCGGTACTGCTATGACCGAAGACTCGGAATTTCGTCAGATCTACGATCTGCCCGTTCAGCCAATTCCGCCGAATCGTCCGGTCATTCGTGACGATAAGAACGATCTCATCTATCGTACGATCGATGCGAAGTTCAATGCGGTTGCAGACGATATCGCTGAGCGTCACGCTCACGGTCAGCCTTGCTTGGTCGGCACGGTCTCGATTGAAAGCTCTGAGCGCTTGAGCCGCCTGCTCTCTAAACGAGGCATCAAGCATGAGGTGCTCAACGCGAAGAATCACGAGCGTGAGGCTTCGATCGTTGCGCAGGCAGGCCGCAAGGGTGCGGTCACGATCGCAACGAACATGGCTGGTCGTGGTACGGACATCTTGCTCGGCGGCAATCCCGATGTGCTCGCACAAGAATTCTTGGTCGAAGAGCTCGAAGAGGGCGAAGAGCCCACGACGGAACAATATGAAGCGGCCCGTGATCGTGCGGTTGCCATCACCGATCAGGAGAAGCTCGAGGTCAAGGCCGCTGGCGGTCTGTGCGTGATCGGTACCGAGCGTCATGAGAGCCGTCGAATCGACAACCAGCTCCGCGGTCGTTCTGGACGTCAAGGAGATCCGGGCGTTACGCAGTTCTATCTTTCACTTGAAGACGATCTCATGCGCTTGTTCGGCGGATCGAAGATGGATTCGATCTCGAATATGATGCAGAAAACACACCTTCCCGAAGACCAGCCCATCCAGGCTTCTATGGTTTCAAAAGCGATCGAGACCGCTCAGCGCCAGGTTGAATCGGTGAACTTCTCTGCACGTAAGAACGTCCTCGAATACGACGACGTCATGAACTTGCAGCGCAAAGCTATCTACAACGAGCGCAATGCGATCCTTGAGGGCAAGAATCTCACCGAACGCATCCCTGAGATCATCGAAGACGCGGTAGAGGCGAATGTTCTCGAATGGATCTCGCCGAAGATGGCTAGTGATGACTGGGATATCGAACCTCTCGATCAGTGGCTCGAGCAGATGACGGGTAGCAGCGATCTTAAGGTAGAGAATCTCGATCACGATGACAATGCCTATACGCTCATCGATCTTATCTGCGAATACTTCCAGGATCGCTACGATACGCGTGCCGAACAGATCGGTCCTATCTTCGAAGATATTCAATCTCAAGTAATGCTGCGTTTTATCGATACGAAATGGATGGCCCATTTGCAAGATATGGACTATCTGAAAGCATCGATCGGCTTGCGTGCCTACGGTCAGCGCGATCCGCTTGTTGAATACCGCGAAGAAGCGCACGCTATGTTCTCTGCACTTACTTCTTCGATCTACGAAGATTTCTTACGCTTCTTACTGCGCGCTCCAATCGTGGTTCAAGAAGTCAAACCTGTCGAGCAAACACCGCTTGATGGCGCGGTGAGCTATTCTAATCCTGAAGAGAGTCTTACTTCAGGCGCGACGCAGGCGCAGCGTGTCCGTCAGGCGGCTGTTCAGGCGCAGGGAATGCCCGCAGAAAACCCAAAGGAATCCATGCCCGCGCGCAATGTTCCTATCGAAAAGGACAAGAACGATCCTTATGCGAATGTGGGCCGCAATGATCCGTGTCCCTGTGGTAGTGGCAAGAAATTCAAGAAATGTCATGGTGCTCATGCGTAAGTACGTTATGGTGGTATCACGCTAGATTGAATGCATGAGGTTTCCCATTTATGATCACGCTTGATGCAGCGCGCAAACGCCTTGGCGATGCGCGCGGTTTTCTCCATATTGATGAACGCGAAAATGAGCTTGAAGAGCTTGAGACTCAGATCGCTGCTGCGGATTTCTGGGACGATACCGACCTAGCTCAGCGGGTTTCGAAGCGCGCTTCCGATGTGCGCGATCTTCTCGCGCGTTACGCCTCGGCGCAAACGTTGCTTGAAGATGCGCAGACCGCCTCTGAGTTCGCTCAAGAAGATGCGAGCTTTCAGGAAGAAGAGGATGCGTGTCTTGCGCGTCTTGAAGAAATGCTCGATTCGTTCGAGGTTGAGTCATGGTTCGATGGCCCTTATGATGATTCCGGCGCGATCCTCACGATCCATCCGGGCAGTGGGGGATTAGAGGCTCAGGACTGGACCGAGATGCTCTACAAGATGTATTCCCATTATGCCGACAAGAAAGGCTGGAAAACGAGGCTGCTCGATCTTGTTCCAGGTGAAGGGATCGGACTCGATCGTGTGAGTATGCAGATTGAAGGACACCATGCCTATGGCATGTTACGCAGCGAAACGGGTGTTCACCGTTTGGTACGTATCTCGCCCACCGATGAGAAAAAGCGTCGCCATACCACCTTCGCTGCAGTCGAGGTGGTCCCGGTACTCGAAGAGAACGACATTGAGATCGAGATCGATCCGAATGACGTACGCGTGGATGTCTATCGTTCGAGCGGGCCAGGTGGCCAGAGCGTGAATACGACCGATTCAGCGGTACGTCTCACGCACATCCCTACGGGTATAGTGGTTACCTGTCAAAATGAAAAGTCACAGCTTCAAAACAAAGAAGCAGCTTTTCGCGTCTTGCGCGGTAAGCTCTATGAGCGGGAAGAACAGGCGCGTGCAGCTGAACTCGCAGAGCTCAAGGGCGAGAAGATGGACAACTCGTTCGGCAGCCAGATACGTAACTATGTATTGTATCCCTATCGACTGATCAAGGACACTCGTAGTAATATCGAGAGCGGAAATGTCGATGCTGCTCTCGATGGCGATATCGATCAGTTCGTTATCGGATATCACCGTTGGCGCGCGTCGCAATAGGCGCATCTTTACTCGAAAGGAAATCCATGGCATCTGCTTATGCAAAACAAAAAGCCAACGCCATGCGAAAGGACATCATCGAGATGATCCATGAAGCAGGCAGTGGGCATCCAGGAGGGTCGCTCTCGTGCACTGATATTCTGGCAGCGCTCTACTTTGGCGATGTTATGACCTACGATCCCGCTCATCCTGCTTCAGATGCGCGCGATTATTTCATCCTTGCAAAAGGTCATGCGGCACCTGCGCTCTATGCGGCGCTTGCGGAAGCTGGATTCTTCCCTAAAGACGAACTGAAAACTCTTCGAAAGCTTGGAAGCAGGCTTCAAGGACATCCCGATTCTAAGCTATTGCCTGGTGTGGAAGTTTCGACTGGCTCCCTTGGGCAAGGGCTTTCGGTTGCAGCTGGTCTCGCAGCTGGTCTTCGCCTTAAAGGTACCGAGCAAAAGGTCTACACGGTTTTAGGTGATGGCGAATGCGAAGAAGGCCAGGTGTGGGAAGCAGCTAATTTCGCTGCAGCCGAAGCGCTCGGTAACCTCGTTGCGATCATTGATTCTAATGGATTGCAGATCGATGGCTGCCTTTGCGATGTATGCTCTGCTGGCGAGCTTGATGAGAAATTCGCTGCTTTTGGTTGGGATGTGCATCGTGTCGACGGGCACGATATCGATGCTCTCATCGCCCTCTTTTCTTCACTGCCTCGCAAGGCAACAGGAAAACCCCAGGCAATCATTGCAAAGACAGTGAAGGGTAAAGGGGTTTCCTTCATGGAGAACCAAGTAGGCTGGCACGGTAAAGCCCCCGATGCTGAACAAACCAAACAAGCGCTCGCAGAACTCGAAAGCGAGGTAGACGGTGATTAAACTAGCAGATGCTACACAAGCTCAGGAAAAGAAGGCTACTCGTGCCGCTTATGGCAAAACGCTGGCAGAGCTCTATGAACAAGGGCTACCGATCGTAGCGGTCGACGCTGATCTTTCTGGCTCGACCACCACGAAAGCGTTCGCCCAGGCAGGGGAAGAAGAGAGCAAGCATCTCTTCAATGTGGGTATTGCTGAGCAGAATATGATCGATGTTGCTGCAGGCTTGGCACTTGCGGGCAATATCGCTTTCACCGGTTCGTTTGCAGTGTTCGGCACGGGGCGTTGCTATGATCAGATTCGCAATACGGTCGCTTATGCCAACCTCGATGTGAAGATCGCACCTACTCATGCAGGCATCTCGGTTGGTCCTGATGGTGGTTCGCACCAGATGCTCGAAGATATCTCGCTCATGTGCGGGCTTCCTCCCATGAAGGTGCTCGTTCCGGCTGATTACGCTTCTGCCTGTGCAGCATTGCGTTTGGCTGCTGAAACTCCTGGTCCTGTGTATGTCCGCATGGGTCGTGCGAGCGTCCCCGCTGTTTATGCACCTGATGTCGAACTTGAGCTCGGCAAGGCATATGTCATCGATGAAGGCGCTGATGTTTCGATCATTGCCTGCGGTCTTGAAGTCACTGAAGCGAGAAAAGCAGCAAAGATGCTTGCTGAAGAGGGAATCTCCGCTGAGGTCATTGACGCATTTTCGGTGAAACCGCTTGATGGCGATACCATCTTGGCTTCACTTGATAAAACCGGTTGTGCGGTTGTCGCTGAGGAACATTCTGTCTATGGAGGTCTCTGTTCAGCGGTAAGCGAACTTTGCGCTGAATCACGGCCTACGCCGCTCGAGTTCGTTGCGGTGCGCGATCGTTTCGGTAAATCGGGAGAGTTTGAAGAACTTATGGCGTATTTTGACCTTGATGCGGCTTCTATCGTCCAGGCGGCGAAAAAAGTACTCACACGCAAATAACCTTGCTATAATTTTCTTGTCTCAGAATCGACACTATGAATGGAGCATACTGTGACAAATGATAACGGCGGAAGCGTCGGCAAGCATGCCGCAGCGCACGCCGCGCCAAACCTTACTGAGCAGCTTTCGCAGGCGTTGCCCACAGTAAATGTTGAAGCAGTGAATCAAAGCACGGGAAATCCCGTTATCACCTTCGACCATGTTACGAAGATCTATGC
>CABQIW010000045.1 GCA_902464295.1 uncultured Eggerthella sp. | reverse complement strand
TCTGCTCATCGAGTTTGCTTGCAGGGTGGCGGATATCGATGAGCGAAACTACGAGTGCATAGAAGCGGTACTGATCGAAGTAACCGTTGATCATTTCTGACCAACGCCCGAGCTCCGATTTAGCCACCTTCGCATAGCCGTATCCAGGGAGGTCAACGAGGTCGATCGCGTCGTTTCCGAAGAAGTTGATCGTGCTCGTTTTCCCTGGCATCTGGGAAACACGTGCGAGCTGCTTGCGGTTCAGGAGCTTGTTGATGAGCGAGGATTTCCCCACGTTGGAGCGGCCAACGAAAGAAACCTCCGGTAATTTGGAAGCGGGAATCTGCGCTGAGGTGCCATAAGCGCCTTTGAATTCTATGTTGTTAAGATCCATGATCCTCGTTCGTTATGGGCGTTGTATAGCAACTTAATTACAGTTCCGATCGTGCGGTCTTCACATTGAGAAAGACAACTACCGTTAGACTATAAACAAGAATACCTCTTGGGAGCAACTTGATCTTATCCGATTCGTCGGTTCACAACAGCGGGCGGTTTGCGGATATCGAGTAGGAAGATGATGGAAGTGGTCATGGAGCAGCTTGCGAATTTCGTGACACATATCACCGATTCGAATATATGGGGAAGGGTGCTTATTGCGGCTGCTGTCGTGTTGGTCGTTGCTGTTCTTTGCCATATTGTCATCAAGGCGATACAGCGCCTTCTTGCACTTGAGAGCGTATCCCTTTCCCAGACATCTATCGTAGTGAACATCGTGCGCATCGTGGTATGGGGTGTGGCGATCTGCTTCATCGCTGATGTGTGCTTCGATGTCAATATGACGGCGGTCATCGCAGCTTTGGGTGTTGGCGGCATCGCGATCTCGCTCGGTTTTCAAAATACGCTTTCGAATCTCTTCGGCGGCGTTCAGGTTACTCTGACCCATGTGATCAAGCCAGGCGACAATATTCAGGTGGGCACGAACCAAGGGGTGGTTGAAGATATCAATTGGAGCTATACCACCATTCACAACCTCAACAATGAAACGGTCATCATTCCCAATTCGGTCATGGCGAACAATGCTGTGAAGCATCTGCCCCCTGTTGACCATGTAACCGTACCTATTGTAGTGATGAAGGATCTGAGCGATTTGGATTCGCTCGCCGATCAGATCGAAAACGCTGCTGCTGAAGCGGCTCGAACGATCACCACCATCGTGAAAGACCCTGTTGTTTCCTTCAATAAAGTGACGAACTACGGTCTCTACGGGTCGATTGCGCTCATGATCGGCGACGGGTCGAAGGCGAGTGCGGTTTCCGATGCGATTACGCGTGCTGTTGCACCGCTCGTGCAGGACGACCGTATTCAGCGATTCGAGGCCGCAACTCCGCCGAAGGAATCGTCATAATAGACTCTGAAAAGACCTGAATTGTTTGAGCATGCTCAAGGCAATTATGGTCGAACAACAGAAAACTAGCCAACCGTCGTGCACGAGGCCCCGCTCAATTGCGGAATTTCTGGGACGTTTCTCTATTGGAACATAATCTTGGTATCATTTTATGATGCATATCCGATTACCAGGATATTCTATATTGCCGAGATCAAGGAGAATGAACGTGCCGCATAGCTCGCAGAATGGTTCACGAGGCAAGCATGGACGTCATGCTGCTCCTGAACAAGAAAGCTCGTTTTTTCAGCCTGAACAGGAATTCCCTCATAATCCCTATAACAATTCCGATATGAGAAGCGATGGTCCCGTTCCTTATGCGAACCGTAAGGAAGAGGTCGCGCGCTTGCGCCGTAAAAAGAAGCACCATGGTAACAAGCCGAAGATTATCGCTGCAGTTGTGATTGCAATTGTATTGGTGTTCGGCATCTCTGGTGCTGCTTTCGCGATGAGCGCGATGGAGGCTAAGGATGATGCTCAAGCGCTCGTTTCACAAGGAAAGCAACTCAAGGATCAAATCGTTGGTGGTGACATGGCATCAGCGAAGACTACGAGCCAGCAGATGGCAAGCACGGTTAAAAAGCTCCACGACACTACGTCGGGGCCATTGTGGGGCGCTGCAACGCTTATTCCTGTGGTTGGTGGTGATATCCAAACGGTTCGTATTGTGTCCGATTCTGCTGAAGTGCTGGTGAATGATGTGCTCGTACCAGCGATGGATGCTATTCCAGCAAACGGTCTTGCTGGCCTTATGAGCGAAGATGGCGCTATCAATGTTTCGGTTATTGAGGATCTGCTCAATGTGGTGTCGGGCTCAGCTCCCGTTCTTACCGAAAATGCAGCACAGCTTGAAAATTCACCTGAGCCCACCATTGATCAATTGAAGGGGCCGGTTGACCAAGTAAAGACTCTTATGGCAACGTTGGCACCTATTGCCGATTCTGCGACCGAGTTAAAAGATACGCTTCCTGCAATCCTTGGCGCAGATGGGAAACGCACATACTTGATCATCGCGTGCACAAGTGCAGAAATGCGCTCTTCGGTTGGTTTTGCCGGCTCTTTCGGACTTATGACTGTCGATAATGGCAAGATAAGCTTAGGTGAATTCGTTGGTGCAGATAAGAATCCTCGTTTGGCTGAATCAGTTTCTGCTGCGACAGATGAGGATATTCGCTTATTCCGTGTTGAATCATCCCTTGATTCTCGCGATGTGCCTCAAATTATTGATTTTGAACGAGTTGGTGAGATCGAGTCGCAAATTTGGGACGCAAATGGGCACGGCAAGGTTGATGGCGTGATTGCGCTCGACACTATCGTATTGCAACGCATGCTTGGTCTTACAGGTACGAAAGTGACTACTCCAGGCGGAGATGTGCTTGATGGAAACAGCACATCGGATTTTTTGCTCAATGGTGTTTATAAGAAGTACACTGACCCTGCACAACAAGATGCAACCTTTGCTCTTGTTGCAAATGCTGCAGCGAATGGAGTATTCGGCAATATTGGAAAAGTGAATATTGCAAAACTTGCAAGTACGATCAAATCGTCGGTTGATGAAGGCCGCATTGCAGTTTATATGGCAAACGATAACGAAGAAGCAATGCTTGAAGATTTTGGTTTTGCGGGAACAGTGTCAAGTGATACCAAAGTTCCCGAGACCGGAATTTATACTTCAGCTTGCTATGGAGGCAAGATGTTCTACTATCTTGCTTCTGATATTGATGTGGGCAAGGGAGTCAAGAACTCTGATGGCTCGATTACTTATGATATGAAGGTAACCTTCAGCAATCAACTTGATTCCGCTGAGCTCGGCACCCTTACTGATTACATCACCAATGGTGGTGGTTTTGATGGGAGTTTGCACTTCTTCGTTTATCTTCTTGCACCATCAGGCGGTAAGATTTCTGACATTACGACAGAAGGTACATTCTACGGTGCTGATGAATATCCGATTCCTGCGTTTGCAATCACGGCTGGTGGTAACGATGCAATGAATGAAACCACGTATCAGGGAAATGATCTATGGTATGGCTGGACAAAGGTGCCTATGGGAAACAAAACAGTTATCACCTATAAAGTTACTACAGCGCCTGGAGCAGAGAGCGATCTAGTAGTTCGTACTACGCCTCTGGCTGATGACACGGTGATCGAGTATCAGTAGAGAAGGATCGCACTGGTTAGTGCGTTCTCGGTACGAGTAATTCGCTATGAAAAGGGATGCCGCCACGATGCGGCATCCCTTTTTTAGGCTTGCACATCGTTTGCGGCAAAGGCCGTTCGGCGCTCGAGCGGTTCAGCGGCACGCGGGGCTGAAAGAGACCACTGGGTGGTGCAGTGCTTGTCGAAAAAAAGAGGCGCTCATTTGAAGAGCGCCTCGTGAGTGCATGATGTTTTTCAGCGGATGTTATTTGATGGTCATGACCGGCAGGTCGACGCGGTGGAGCACTTCTTTGGTAACGCTGGCGACGAACTGGCGAAGACCACCAAGACCGCGACGGCCCATAACGATGAGATCGCACTTCTTGCGGCGTGCGTAATCTTCGATGCCCTCTACTGCTGAAGGACGAATGATCGTGTCGCAGATAACGCGATCGGGCTCGATGTCTGGAAGAATCTCTGAGGCTGCCTGTACCATGGCGCGATGAGCCGCCTTTTGTTCTTGGCTGAACACTTCTTCGTACATTTCATAGCCGAGCAAGTTGTACTGTTCATCTTCATTAGGGGGATCGGGGTTGAAGTCTGCTGCATCAAGCGCGACATAGGTGACGCTGATCACGTGTACGCGCGCTTCTGGGTTACTCCGCAGAAAATCACCCGCCACATCAAGAGCGCGATCCGCATGTTCGGATCCGTCATAAGGTACGAGTATGTTTTTAAATCTCATCATGGCGAGCTCCCCTCAATTTGAGTGCTTAGCGGGCATTGACATTAAATAAGCGCTGAGCACGTTTTCTATTCTACTGGAAAAAGCACGCATTAACAGGGGTGTTTTCTTATATCTTTCAGGTGAAACGAATTTGAAAAGATCCGTTGAGTCCAGGTTACGAAGAGCGCCCGGTGCGCCTTGCTGGAAAATGGGTACGCAAAGGCACTCGCATGCTAAGTGGCGCGGCATGATTTGCTATGATGGATAACGGTTAACAGATGCCCGCCAAGGGCATATTTTGCCCTTTAGGGCAGGCTTACTGAAGCGAGTACGAGGATTGCTATGGCAGAACATGTAACTGAAAAGGATGTGCGTGATATCGCGACATATACGCGCATCGGAATGACCGATGAAGAGGTTGCAGCGATGACCGTCGATCTGAACAACATCATCGACAGCCTCAAGCCCATCACTGAATACGACCTTGAAGGGGTCGAGCCCACGTTCCATCCGATCGGTGGACTGGTGAACGTGATGCGCGGCGATGTGGAGCAGACGAGCTTTTCGCAAGAAACGGCGCTTGAGAACGCACCGAAGCAAGAAGACGATTGCTTCTTGATCCCTGCGATCCTTGGCGGAGGTGAATAGTATGAACTTCACCTCCATGAATACAGCAGAGATCCAGCAGGGCCTTAAAGCGGGCGATTTCTCTGCACGCGAGGTCGCTCAGGCGAGCATCGATCACATTGCGAAAGCTGACGCGTCGGTGCATGCGTATCTCGAATTCACCCCTGAAGCAGCCCTTGCTGCCGCAGAGCTCGTTGATAATGCGCTTGCCGCCGGTAATTTCGATGAGCTTGGTCCGCTTGCAGGTGTTCCAGTAGCTTTCAAAGACAACATGAATATGGAGGGCACGCATACTACCTGCTCCTCTCACATGCTCGAGAATTACGTTTCTCCCTACACGGCAACCTGCGTTGATCGCGTGCTTGCATCGGGTGCGCTGCCGCTCGGAAAGCTCAACATGGACGAATTCGCCTTCGGCTCTTCGACCGAAACATCCTATTTCGGCCCCACGCACAATCCTTGGGATCTTGAGCGTGTGCCAGGTGGATCATCGGGTGGATCGGCAGCTGCAGTGGCTGCAGGACTGGCAACGGTCACGCTCGGTTCTGATACGGGTGGTTCGATCCGTCAGCCCGCCAGCTTCTGCGGCGTGGTGGGCGTGAAGCCGACCTATGGCGTGGTCTCGCGTTATGGCGTGGTCGCCTTTGGCTCCTCGCTCGATCAGGTGGGTCCGTTCGCACGTAGCGTTGAGGATGCGGCGCTTGCCATGAATGCGCTCGTTCGCGGTGGTAGCGACCATATGGATTGTACGAGCCAGTCGATTGCAACCGATTTCACCGCTAATCTCGATGAAGGCGTGAAGGGCATGCGCATCGGCATCGTTCCTACTTTCATGGAAGCTGAAGGTTTGGATGCGGAAGTGAAAGAGCGCATCGAAGAAGCTGCCCGTAAGCTCGAGGCCGCTGGCGCCGAACTGGTGGAGGTTGAACTCCCCAATGCGCAAGCAGCCATGAGCGCTTATTATGTGCTCGGCCCGTGCGAGGCGTTCTCGAATCTTGCGCGCTTCGACTCGGTGCGTTATGGCTACTGCGTTGAAGGCTGCAAGGACTTAAACGAGCAGTACGAGCTTTCCCGTGCTGGCGGCTTTGGCGTGGAGGCGCGCAGGCGCATCATGCTTGGTAGCTATCTGCTCTCTTCGGGCGTTTACGACAAGTATTACTATCCTGCGCAGCAAGTGCGTACGCTCATCACGCAGGATTATACGTATGCCTATCACAAGGTCGATTGCATTCTCGCGCCGGTCAGCCCACGCACGGCGTTCAAGTTCGGCGAGATCAACGACCCCACGAGCATGTATCTCTCCGACATGTTCACGATCTCGATCAACATCGCCGGCAATGGTGGCATGAGCGTTCCGGTTGGTCTCGGGGCTGCAACGGGATTGCCCATCGGGGCGCAGCTCATAGCGCCTGCATTCCGCGATGAGAATATGTTGCGCGTTGCAGCAGAGCTGGAGCGCTGCTATGGAAAAGCGCCGATCGCTCCTGCATTTGCAAAGGCTGGTGAGTAGCTCATGAAGAAGCTCGAAGAAGTACTCAAAGATTGGGAAGCGGTCATCGGTCTTGAGGTTCATGCTGAACTGACCACGCTCGAGACCAAGATGTTCTGCGGTTGCAAGCTCGAATTCGGAGCTGCCCCCAATACGCATACCTGTCCGGTTTGCCTCGGACTTCCTGGTGCGCTGCCCGTGCCCAACAAGGCGGCGATCGAATCGATCGTGTTGGCGGGCTTGGCTACGAATTGCGACATCGAGAAGCGTTCGATGTTCTACCGCAAGAACTATATGTATCCCGATATGTCGAAGAACTTCCAGATCACGCAGGGTCCTGTCGCATTCTGCATGCGCGGGCATCTCGACCTAGAGGTGGACGGCGCTGCGGCTAAGGAGCGCGTGGATCTGAAAGAAGCGCAAGAAGAGGGCAGCTATGTTGCCCATATCGGCATCGAACGCATTCACATGGAAGAGGATGCGGGCAAGATGGTGCACATCGGCGGTGGCGAAGGGCGCATCGCGGGTGCCACCCATTCGCTCATCGACTACAACCGCTGCGGCACGCCGCTCATCGAGCTGGTAACGCAGCCCGATCTGCGCACGCCCGAAGAGGCACGTCTGTTCATGCAGAAGCTGCGCCAGATCTATCTCGCGATCGGTATTTCCGACTGCTCGATGGAAGAGGGATCGCTGCGCTGCGATGGTAACGTGAGCCTGCGTCGCCGTGGCGAGACGAAGCTGGGCACCAAGACCGAGCTCAAGAACATGAACTCCTTCAAGAATCTTCATGATGGACTCGCCTATGAGATCTGCCGTCAGGCTGAGGTGCTCGAAGAGGGCGGCATCATCTACCAGGAAACGCGCCATTGGGATCCTTCGAAGAAGGTCACGATCGTGATGCGCGTAAAGGAAACGGCCGATGATTATCGACTCTTCCCCGAGCCCGATATGGCGCCGTTCGACATCTCGGATGAATTCGTGGAGAAGGTACGCCAGCGTTTGCCCGAATTGCCCGATCAGAAAGCGAAGCGCTTCGAGGAAGACTACGGGCTTTCCGCTTACGACGCGCGTCATTTGGTCGAGCATCGTACGACTGCACGTTTCTTCGAAGAGTGCATGAAGCTACAAGGGGCAGGAGAGGTGGCTAAGCCGCTCGCAAATCTGATCATCAACGATGTGAGCGCCTACCTGAACAGCAACCCCGATATCACCGATCTTGATCAAACGCCGCTCACGCCGCCACGCGCGCTCGAACTGGTGAAGATGATCGCTGAAGATAAGATCTCTTCTAAGCAGGGTAAAGAGGTGTTCGCGGCCATCCTTGAGGAAGACAAGGATCCCTCTGCGATTGTTTCTGAGCGCGGCATGGAGCAGGTTTCCGACACCGGGGCCATCGAAGCGGTGGTCGATGGAGTGCTTGCGGCGTTCCCTGACAAGGTCGAGCAGTACAAGGGTGGAAAGACCGGTCTTCTCGGTTTCTTCGTTGGCCAGTGCATGAAGGAAATGAAAGGGCAGGGCAACCCGAAGGTCATCAACCAGCTGCTTGCACAGAAGCTTTCATGATGGTGATAATTCGATGAGCAACCCAAGGATCGTGATAACCGATAGTGTCTATGTGGTCGAGGGCGGGATCCCGCTCTATCTAGACGCTATTGGTAAGAGTGCCGATGGGTCGCATTTGGAGTTTCGCCGTATCAGGCAGATTCCAACCGGGAAGGGTCCCTACTTGCTTTGCAGGTGTGGCAGATCGAAGACAATGCCGTTTTGCGATTATTCCCATATGACGGAATCACCGAAGTTCGACGGCTCCGAGACTGCTGCTCGCGAACCGTATTTTGAACGAGCACGGGTCTATGAGGGCAATGGCCTGAAGATGTATGACGATGGCCGCTGCTCGTTTGCACGGCTCTGTCACTATAACGGCAGATCAGTTTGGAACATGTCGGGCGAGTTCGATGGCGAGATGAAGAATGAGCAGGTCAATGCAGCTTGGCATTGTCCGTCTGGTCGCCTTGTTGTTGGGGATGCGGATACTGGGGTCGTGCATGAGCCTGAATACGAGCCGAGCATCGTCGTGTTGGAGGATGTTGGCCTTAATTGTTCTGGACCGTTATTCGTCCGTGGCGGAGTGGAGCTTGTTGGGCAAGATGGGTTCGTTTACGAGACGCAGAATCGGTATGCATTGTGCCGCTGCGGGAAATCGTTCAACAAGCCATTCTGCGATGCGATGCATCACCACGAAGAGGTTTTCGAGGACGGCGTGATCTTCAATGATGGAAGCGTGCCCTCTCTTGAAGAATGGCAAGCTGGTGCTGAATCTAGCGGAATACTGGATACAAGCTTTGAGGAGTTTCCGCAGGAATCCTAGTTTTTCGTTCGAGCGAGCTTTCTTCGTGTGCAGTGTTGGTTCGACTTTCATAGTAATTTCGAGTCTAGGTTTGACGCATCTTCGATTTAGAATCTCGCGAAAAGAATCTGATCGCTTCAGTTGGTTTCTTCTAAAACGCCTTTGTTGATCTCTTCAAGCGACTTCCCTCGGGTCTCTTCGCCGCAAAATCCGATTATGATCGCGAGTACGATGAGCACGGCCCCGTTAGTAAGGAAAACGGCGGGGGCTCCGTAAGATTGCAGGAGAAATGCAATAGCGTAAGGCGAGATGATTCCCGCAAGTCGTCCAATCGCATGGGCGAAACCTGATCCGCGAAGACGAATCTCGGTCGGGAATCCTTCTCCAAGATAGACTGAGCAGGCAAGAATCGAATAGTAATAGAGGATAGCGCATACGATGAAGCCTACTGACATGAGCGCAAAGATATTATCCATCGGAATAAGCGACCACACATAAGCGAATATAGCTAGAAGAAAGAGACAGACGATCAATCCTTTCTTGCGATCATGCTTGTCGGCGAAGATGCTCAACAAGAAGATTCCGAAGGGAGCGCCGAGCAGCATGACTACCGTAATGCCGATACTCATGGTGGTGTCCATGCCGCGCAGAACAAAGATGGTTGGTGTCCAGTTCGTGATAGTGTAGACCATAAGATTCATCGCGAAGAGCGCTGCGCTGATGGCGATGGTCTGCTTCACCATACGTTTGCTGAAAAGGGAAACCCAATTTGCTTTTCTAGCGGGCTCTTGTTGGGTAGTTTTGAGCAGTGCCGCATAATCGATCTCAGGTAATTCGATACCTTGCTGCAGGAAACTGCGCTCTGCCGATAGCACGATCTCGTTTGCCTCAGCGCATCGTCCTTTTGAGGCGAGCCAGCGTGGGGATTCGGGCAAGTAGCGCCAGAGGATGAACCAAGCGAGCAGGCTGATGAGTGAAATCCCTATGAAGATCGCCTGCCAACCGAAGATAGGAATAACGAGCACAGTGAGTAGTGCGCCAAGCGGTGGCGAGAAATTCCCAATGAGTCCAAGCCAGCTAGCGTAGCGTCCACGCACCAGAGGGGGAGTATATTCACTGAGAGCGCCGTATGAGCCCGGGAGCGCGCCGCCAAGACCAACCCCCATGAAGCCTCGCATCACAATGAGCGTTTCCATGGTTGGCGCGAATGCCGCAAGAAACGTCATGACACTGAAGAGCATAGTAGAGAATAGAAGGCTTTTGCGCCGCCCAAATCGATCGCCAAGATAACCGGCGAAGAGTGCACCGAGCAGATAGCCGATCATGGTGATCGAGGCGAAAACGGCATTCAAGTCTACGGTCGACCAACCGTTTTGAAGCAGCTGCGCTAAGATCCCGCCGCCCACGTACATATCGAGGCAATCGCAGAACACGATGCCTCCGAAGAGGAACATGACCTTTCTATGCCATGTTCCTGAAGGAAGCCTATCAAGACGCGCGGCAATGCCAGGATAAGAGATTCTTATCGCCTGCTTTTCCGTCGAAGAAAGACGTTCGCCATGATAGGAAGGGGTATCCATTGCTCTCACCCTTCGTAGAGCAAGGGAGCTTCATGCCCCCTTGCTCTTGCTTCACATTTGCTTAGTGATAGATGAGGTTATCAGCTATCAATCTATTTAGAGACAACTTCGTCGTTGATCTCTTCGAGCGTTTTGTTGCGTGTTTCGATGCCGCAGATTCCAATGATAACAGCGAACACTACCATACATATTCCAACGAACACATATACCGATACCACGCCAGTGGATTGGAGGAGCGATGCGACGATGGAGGGAGTAACGATAGCCGCAATACGACCCATGGCATTCGAAAAGCCTGATCCACGAAGGCGGATTTCAGTTGGGAATGCTTCGCCCAGATACACCGAGCAAGCGAGCAAAGCATAGTAGTACACGAGTGTACAGAGAATGAATCCGACGATCATGATGACGATCGGCTGAGTCTGGAGGGACCAGATATATCCTGCAACCGCCAAGATGAGCAGAAGCACGATCATGCCGATCTTACGGGGGTGCTTGTTGCCGAAGAGCGACAATAAGAAGATGCCGAACGGTGCACCCAACAGGGCAATGAAAGTCATGAAGATGGAGTACTGCGTATCGAAGCCTTGCATAACCAGAACGGTCGGTGTCCATGTGGTAATGGTATAGACGATCAGATTCATGGCCATGAGAGCAGCTGATGCGGTGATGGTTCGCTTGATCATCCTCTTTGTGAACAGGGCTCTATAAGGCAGCTGTACTGGCTCTTTGCCAAGTTCGTCTTCGATCGCTTTAATCTGCTCTTGAGAGATCTCAGGAAGTTCGACGCCCTTATCCGTAAAGCTCTTCTCTGCGGCAGACACGATTGCGTCCGCTTCAGCAAAACGACCTTTAGAGGCAAGCCAACGGGGGGATTCGGGCATGAACTTGAACAGAAGGACCCAAACAATAACGCCCAGGAAGGTAATACCGAAGAAAATGGGGCGCCATCCAAATGCGGGGATGACAAGCATCGTGAGCGCGGCACCCAGCGGGGGAGAGAAGTTCGCAATAAGACCGATATAGCCTGAGTACTTACTACGCTTCTCGGGAGGGATGTATTCACCAAAGGGGCCGTATCCACAGGGGATGAAGGCACCGAGACCTATACCCATAAGACCACGACACGCGATCAAGACGATCATGTTGGGCGAGAAAGCCGCAAGGAATGTTGCACCTATGAATATGGCAACAAATAACAAGAGCGCTTTTCGTCTACCAAGGTGGTCTCCTACCAGGCCTGATATGAGCGCACCGATAAGGTAGCCGGTCATGGTGATGGTTTGGAACCAGCCATTCAATTCAATGGTTGACCAACCGTCCGCCAAAAGTGAAGCGATAAGACCACCGCCGATATACATATCGAGGTTGTCGAGGAACATCGCGCCACCGAAGAGCCAAAGGAGCTTCCAGTGCCAACTTCCGATGGGAAGACGGTCGAGTCGCGCTGCGATACCGTGAAGCGATTTCTTAAGCGAATCGTACTCAGCATCGTCGAGACGGTCGGCGCGGGCTTGAATCTGTGCTTCGCTGCTCATGATCGTTCACCTCCAAATTCTTTTCTTTTCATCGTGTTTCCTTTCGTGCACCCGTGAGGATGCGGTGAGCTTTAAACTTGAACATGTTCACTACACACAATCTTAATGATTATTAAACGAAATTTAATAAGAATTTTATTTTTTAGGTGGTCATTTTGATAAATATGTCCACTATATTTAATAAT
>CABQIW010000044.1 GCA_902464295.1 uncultured Eggerthella sp. | reverse complement strand
ACATATTACTATGTAAGAGTGCGGACTCAGAGTCGTCCAACCACCCCACAGGCTGCGCCCCTTTTGGCAACGAAAACTCACAGGATGACAGATGACAAATCTACCCGGTCTTTTGTCACCTTAGCTGAGATTAGGGGATGCCGCAGAGTTTGAGACAAGGTGACAAATGTCCGGGTAGTTTGTCATCCTGATCGAGCAAAAAAGGTGGCGAACGACCGGGTAGTTTGTCACCTAGAGTTGTAAGGAGATAGATGAACGTCGTTGTTTGTTTCAAGTCCGTTTATGACGATGTCGCTATTCGAACTAATTCCGACAAAACGCTTGATTATCAGGCGGTTCCGCATATCGTTTCCCTCTATGACCTGAACGCTATCGAAGCGGCGGCGCAGTTCGTTGAGGGGTCGAATGGCGAACATTCGCTTATTGCGCTTACAGTAGGCGATACGAAGATCCACGATACGACCATGCGTAAGAATGTGGCAGCGCGTGGCGCAAGCGAGGTCTATTTGGTGATGGACGATGCACTCGAAGACGCTGAAACCCATCAAACAGCGCAAGCGGTCGCGGCAGCCATCAAGCATATCGGCAACATCGATCTTATTATCTGCGGTGATGGATCGGCCGATATTTACGCTCATCAGATGGGCATTCAGCTGGGCGAGATACTGGGCATTCCTAATGTGAATGCGGTGATCGACTTTACTGCCGAAGGCGACACGATCAAGGTAACGCGCGAGCTTGATGAAGAGATCGAGCGCATCGAGATGCAGACCCCTGCGGTGCTTTCGGTGCTTTCCGACATGGCGCAACCGCGCACCTGCAAGGTGGCGGATATCATGAGTGCAGGTCGCAAGCCTGTTCATGAACTAACTTTGGAAGATATCGGTCTTGAACTTCCTCCAGCGAACTACGAAGTCGTTGAGACGAAAGTGCCTGAACCAACACCACGCAAGATGGTGTTCTTCGAAGCGACCGATGAAGGCATCGATGAATTCATCGAGCAAGTTCATACATATCTGACTACCGAGGGGGCGTAAGCGCTATGAAGATCTTTGTTATCGCAGAACGCGAACAGCCGGTTGTCGAGCTGTGTGCTGGCGCTCGTCAATTCGCTGATGAAGTCGATCTTATCGCGCTTCCTACCACAAGCGTAGCTCCTGGGGTTGCCGAAACGGTCTATCGCCTCGAGGTGCCTGAAGGCTGCATGATGGAAGATTCGTACCTTGCCCTGGTCGACCTTATCGAGAAGGAGAAGCCAGCAGCGGTGTTCGCGGAATCTTCGCGACGCATCCAGCTTCTGCTTGGACGAGTGGCAGCGCGCGTGGGAGGAAGCGTGATTTCGAATGTGACCGCTCTTCCCAGTGCCAAGGACTCAAGTACGATGTATTTCGGTGGCCTGGCGAACCGCAAGTACAAAGGCGCAGATGACACGACCTCGTTCTATTTTGTGCGCCCCGCAACGTTCCCTGATGCTGAGCCAAGCGGTGAGAACGCAGAGGCAGAGCTTCCCTTCATCGAGCCTGCTTATGAAGTGAAGCTCGATTCGGTCGGCCCGCGCGTAAAGGGCGATGTCGACTTGCCGAGCGCGAAGCGCATCGTGAGCGTCGGGCGCGGCATCAAGGAGGAGAAGGATCTTGAGATGGTGCGCGAACTCTGCAGCCTGATCGATGCCGAATTGGGTTGCTCGCGCTCGATCTACGAAGCGGAGAGCTGGCTTCCCAAAGAGGCGCTCGTGGGAATATCGGGCAGCACGGTGGTGCCCGATCTCTACCTCACCCTCGGCATTTCCGGGCAAGCGCAGCACATGGTCGCCTGCGACGGCGCCACCACCATCATGTGCGTGAATACCGATCCCTACGCGCTCATTTTCGAGCATTCAGATTATGGCAGCAAGGGCGATCTCTATACGGTGGTCCCGCGCATGATCGAGTATTTCAAGGCTCATCCCCTCAAGTAAAAATCGCACGAAGGAGTTTTTGATGTATCAGCTGCAAGAAGAAGAGCGCATGATCCTTTCGATGGTGGACAGTGTGTGCACCGATGTTATCGCTGATCGTGCGGCAGAGATCGATGAAGCGGATGAATTCCCGCAAGACATCTATGATCTCCTTGCTGAACAGGGTCTTTTCGGTCTTGCCATGCCTGAAGAGCAAGGCGGGTTCGCCGTGAGCGTGAATTGCTGGGCAGCATGCGTGGCGCGTTTGGCGCAGGAGTCTCCCGCCGTGGCGCTCATGTTGTTCGTCGCTGCAATTGGCGCAGATGCGATCATGACCTACGGAACCGATGAACAGAAGAACACCTATCTGCCCGAGATCATCGCAGGGGAGAAGAAGATCAGCTTTGCGCTCACGGAGCCCAATGCGGGCTCGGATGTTTTCTCGCTCACCACGAGTGCGAAGCCGACCGACAACGGCTATGTGATCAGCGGGAACAAGATGTTCATCTCGAACGCGGCAGTGGCAGATTACTTCTGTGTGTTCGCCAATGTTGAAGTGGACGGCGAGAAGAAGCCGAGCGCGTTCATCGTTGATGCGCACGATGAACGGGTGGTGATCAGCGCGCATGAGCAGAAGCTCGGATTGCATGGTTCTCCCACGTGCCCGATCTTCTTCGACAAGGTCGAGGTGGCAGCCGACGCGCTTATCGGTGAAGTGGGGCACGGTGCCCAGATCTCGTTCCATGCGCTCAACCGCGGGCGTATCGCGCTTGCAGCCACCGCGCTCGGCATCACGCGCGCGAGCCTCATCGCTTCGGGAACGTATGCCAATTCCCGCAAGCAATTCGGTCAGGCGGTCATCGATTTTGAGGGCGTTTCATTCAAGCTTGCAGACATGCGTATTGCTGCGGCAGCTTCGGAGGGCATCCTTGATGACGCGATCGAAGCATTCGTCACCAATGCGCGCGATGTGAAGGAGCGCGTGGCCGCGGCAAAGGTCTACTGCACCGAAGCAGCTCAAGCGGCAGCAACCGATGCGGTGCAGATCCATGGCGGCTATGGGTTCTGCAAGGAATACCCGGTCGAGCGCTATTACCGTGATGCGAAGGCGTTCACCATCATCGGCGGCACGAATCAGATCCAGCGCAAGATCATCGCTGATGAAGTGAAGAAAACGTATGCGCTCTAGGACGCCTGTCCAGCAAAAAAGAGAAGGAGTTAACGCGTGAAGATAGCAGTATGCGTGAAGCAGTCCATCGACACCGAAGCGCTCATCACGCTCGGTAGTGATGGGGAAGTATCCACCGAAGGCGCTGCGCTCATCATCGATCCCTATGCGGAGTTCGCGGTCGAGAAAGCGGTTCAGCTCAAGGAACAAAACGGGGGCGAAGTGATCCTTGTTACGGTGGGTTCGCAATATGAGTTGCCCGCTATTCGTCATGCGCTCGCGATGGGGGCTGATCGCGCGATCCTTATCGATGACGAAGCGATCGACACGACCAATCCCCAGGCTAAGGCGCGCGTGCTCGCGGCCGTGCTTAGCGAAGAGCAGCCCGACATCATCTTGGGCGGCTATAAGTCGGGCGACACCTCGCGTGCGCAAACGTTGCCGCGCGTTGCTTCGATCATGGGACTTCCGCAGGTCGGTTGGATCACGGGTCTTGAAGTCGAAGGAGACGTGGCGCTGGCTGACCATGAGCTTGCCGATGGCGTTGAGCAAGTGTCGGTTGAGCTGCCAGCTCTGTTCACCGCCCAGCAGGGGTTGGCTGAGCCACGCTACCCGACCGTGCGTGACATCATGCAGTCGAAGAAGAAGCCGATCGACACGAAAGATCTTGCCGCGCTTGGCATCTCGCCTGATCAGGTTGGTCCTGCCATCGCGAAAACGAGCGTGCAGTCCTATGCGCTCAAGCCAGAACGTGCAGGTGGTCGCATCATCGAGGGTGACGCGCCCGATGCGGTGGCAGAAACGGCACAACTGTTGGCCAACGAAGCGAACGTGCTCTAAGGCAGGAGGGAAAACATGGCAGCCATTTGGGTATTTGCAGAATATAGCAATGGAGCGATGGACAAGGTTACCTACGAGGCCGTGAGCGAAGCGCGCCGTTTGGCCGATGCTCAGGGCGTATCCGTTGCAGCAGTGGTGTTCGGAAGCGGCGTTGATGAGGCGGCGCTTTCTGCGTTGGGACAGTATGGCGCTGGCCAGGTGCTCGTAGTCGACGATCCAGCACTTGCGAATTACACGCCCGATGCGTATGCAGCAGCACTTGAAGCTCTCATCAAAGCGCACGAGCCGGGCCTTATCATGTTCACCGCATCATCGACCGGACAGGATCTGGCGCCGCTCATCGCTGAGCGCTGCGATGCTGGTCTCATCTCCGAGATTGTCGCGATCGAAGATAAGGGCGCGGAGCCCGTATATGTGCGTTCGCCGTATTCGGGCAAGATCTTGGAAAACTGCGTCTTTTCCAACAACGATGAGCTCAACCTGGTAACCCTTCGCCCCAAGGCGTTCGCGATCGCTGATGCGGACGAATCACGCAGCGCAACCATTGTGCGTGAAGCGCCAGAAGGCTTTGGCGATGTTCGCCAGCTGGTGAAAGACGTTTTGCGCGTGGCATCCGAGCGTGTGGATCTGCGCGATGCGGAGTTCATCGTTTCGGGTGGTCGTGGAGTGAATGGCCCCGAAGGGTTCGCCAATGTGCTCGCACCGCTTGCAGACGAACTGGGTGCCGCGATCGGAGCCTCGCGCGTGGCGGTCGAGCAAGGCTGGATGGACAAGCAGTTCCAGGTAGGGCAGACGGGCAAGATCGTTGCGCCGCAGCTCTATATCGCCTGCGGTATTTCGGGCTCGATCCAGCATCAGGCGGGCATGGGCCAGTCGCGCTGCATCGTGGCTATCAACAACGATCCGGAAGCGGACATCTTCCGCATTGCCGACTATGGCATCGTAGCCGACTTGTTCGAGGCGGTGCCGCTCATGGTCGAGGAAGTGAAGAAGCTGAAAGCCTAGCGCAGGTTCGGCGGATGAAAGGGCCCGCGCAAATAGCATTTGCGCGAATTGAAATCGCGCGGGACGACAAGAAGTAAAGGAGCGGCATGCAAGAAGCAACACGAGAGCTATATTGGAACATTTCCGGGCAGTGGATCATGTATTTCCTGTTCGGCGTGGTCGTTGCCTGCTTCGCGATCTTCTTCTATCGCCGCTATCGCCTTTGGAAGCTTGGTGCGCCCGAAGACCTTTCAGACAACAAAAAAGTGCGCTTCTTCGGCGCGTTCAAGGAAGTGTTCACGCAAAAGCGCGTAGTGAAGAAGAAGTCGTCGGGCATCATGCACCTGTTCATCTTCTGGGGCATGCTGTTCTTGTTCGTTGCCACGGCGCTCACGACACTTCAGGACCATTTTGGCATCCCCATCTTGTATGGGCCGTTCTATCTGTATTTCTTCTCGCTCGGTATCGATCTTGCGGGACTGGTGTGCGCGATCGGCATCGTCATCGCGCTCGTGCGTCGTATCGCGCGCACCAACGAGCATCTCGAAACTAACACGGTCGATATCGTGTGGCTTGTGCTTCTGCTGTTGATCCTGCTTTCTGGTTTCACCACTGAAGGGCTGCGCATCGTGGGCACGAACGACCCGTGGGCACTCTGGTCGCCGGTGGGGTATCTGTTCGCGCTCATGTTCTCAGGCATGGATGCGAGCGCGCTTTCGCTCACGCATCAGATCGTCTGGTGGAGCCATTTGGTGCTCGCATTTTCGTTCTTGGCGCTGTTCACTTATAGCAAGATGGCGCACGTGCTCTTCATTCCAGGCAACTATTATTATCGGTCGCTCAAACCGGCCGGTACGCTCGAGCCGATCGATTTCGAGGACGAAGAGCTCGAGACCATGGGCGTGCGCGTGCTCGAGGAATACACCTGGAAGGATCTGCTTGATGCGCAGGCGTGCATCAAGTGCGGTCGTTGCCAGGAGAATTGCCCTGCGTATTTGAGCGGCAAAGAACTTTCGCCGATGCATTTCATTCAGAACATTGCGGCGCAGAACAAAACGCGCGGCGAGGTTTTGCTGAAGGTTCCCGAAGATGCGCGCACCGAAGAGCAGCAAGCGCTTTTGGACGAAGGGGTCGTGGGCACGGTCATTTCGGAAGATGCGCTCTGGCAGTGCACGACGTGCCGTGCGTGCAGCGAGCTTTGCCCTGCGCGTGTGGTCCATCCTGATAAGGACATCAAGGCGCGCACCTACCAGGTGTGCATGGAAAGCGCCTTCCCGCCCGAGGCGCAGCAGACCTTCCGCAATCTGGAAACGAACGGCAATCCCTGGGGCATCGGCTGGCAGAAGCGCATCGACTGGACGCGCGATCTGGATGTGCCCACCATCGAAGAGAACCCAACGGCCGAGTATCTTTATTGGCCAGGTTGTTCAGGTGCCTATGATGCGCGCAGCCGTAAGGTGGCAACTGCCTTCGTACATTTGATGAAGCAGGCAGGCGTTGATTTCGCGATCTTGGGCAACGCGGAGAAATGCTGTGGCGATTCGGCGCGACGCTTAGGCAACGAATATCTCTACTATATGCTCGCGCAGGAGAACATCGAGACGCTGAACAATGCCGGTGTGAAGAAGATCGTTACGCAGTGCCCGCATTGCCTGCAGGCGCTTTCGGTCGACTATCCGCAGATGGGTGGCAACTTCGAGGTGCTGCATCATTCACAGCTTTTGGCGCAACTGATCGCAGAGGGGAAGCTCAAGCCTGGTGCTTCGGAATACCAGCAGGTTACCTACCATGATTCGTGCTATTTGGGGCGCTACCACGGCGAATATGATGCGCCGCGTGCGGTGCTTGCGCAGGGCGCGCAGGTCCAGCTGAACGAGATGACGCGCAACGAATCGCAGAGCTTCTGCTGTGGTGCAGGAGGTGGGCACATGTGGCTCGAAGAACCTGAAGGGAAGAAGATCAACCATATGCGTGCCGAGCAAGCGCTTGAGACCAAGGCAGATGCGCTCGTGACGGCCTGCCCTTTCTGCTTGACCATGCTCTCGGATGGCGTTGCCTTCCACGATTCGACCATGCCTGTGAAGGATCTGGCCGAGGTCTACTACGAGGCGCTCGAACACTAAAAGTTTTTTTCGAGATGCGCAGCGCAAAACCACGTAAGGTCTCTATAATAGGAACATTACGAAGTATGAGAACGAAGAATGAAAACACTAACGCGAAGGAGTTTTAGATGGCTTACTATTTCGACGAACCTTCACGCACCTTCAATGAATACCTGCTGGTGCCGGGCTACACTTCATCCGATTGCGTTCCCGAGGCAGTAAGCTTAAAAACCCCGCTCGTTAAGTTCAAGAAGGGCGAAGAGCCCGCCATCACGCTTTCCATCCCCATGGTTTCAGCTATCATGCAGGCGGTTTCGGATGACAAGATGGCTGTTGCGCTTGCTCAGCAGGGCGGCATCTCCTTCATCTATGGTTCGCAGTCGATCGAGAGCCAGGCCGCTATGGTCGCGCGCGTGAAGGACCACAAGGCAGGTTTCGTTCGTTCTGACTCTAACCTTCCGCCCACGGCAACGCTGGCCGATGTGGTCGAGCTTAAGGATCGCCGCGGTCACACCACCATGCCTATCACTGAAGGTGGTCGTTCGCAGGGCAAGCTGCTCGGTATGGTCACCGGTCGTGACTATCGTCTTTCTCGCATGAGCCTCGATACTCCTGTTACGGATTTCATGACGCCGCGTGAGAACCTCATCGTCGGCACGGCAGACACTTCGCTCAAAGAAGCCAACGATATCATCTGGGACAACAAGCTCAACTCGCTTCCCATCGTCGATAAGGACGACAACTTGCTCTATATGGTCTTCCGTAAGGACTATGAGAGCCACAAATCCAATCCTAACGAACTTCTCGACGCGCATAAGCGCTATCTGGTTGGTGCGGGCATCAATTCTCGCGACTACGAAGAGCGCGTTCCGGCGCTTGTTGAAGCGGGCGCGGATGCGCTCTGCATCGACAGCTCGGAGGGCTATTCGGAGTGGCAGGCGAAGACCATCGCTTGGATCCGCGATCACTATGGCGATTCGGTCAAGGTGGGCGCGGGCAACGTGGTCGACACAGAAGGCTTCCGCTTCTTGGCGGATGCGGGCGCAGACTTCGTGAAGGTCGGCATCGGCGGTGGTTCGATCTGCATCACGCGTGAGCAGAAGGGCATCGGTCGTGGCCAGGCAACTGCACTCATCGAAGTTGCTAAAGCGCGCGATGATTACTTCGAGGAAACAGGCGTTTACGTGCCTATTTGTTCCGACGGTGGCATCGTTTACGACCATCATATGACGCTCGCGCTGGCCATGGGTGCCGATTTTCTCATGCTCGGTCGTTACTTCGCTCGCTTTGATGAGAGCCCCACGAATAAGGTCAACATCAATGGCAACTACATGAAAGAATACTGGGGCGAAGGTTCAGCTCGCGCACGCAACTGGCAGCGCTACGATATGGGTGGCAACAAAAAGGGCATGACCTTCGAAGAGGGCGTAGATTCCTATGTTCCTTATGCTGGTTCACTCAAAGATAACGTTGATCTGAGCTTAGCGAAGGTGAAGTCTACCATGTGCAATTGTGGCGCGCTCACCATTCCTGAATTGCAGGAGCGTGCTAAGCTCACGGTTGTGAGCGCGACCTCGATCGTTGAGGGCGGCGCACACGATGTCGTGCTCAAAGACAAGACTCCGTACGCGGGTAATTCGCTCCGTTAGGTTTATGGAGAATTTGCTCGTAGGTTGTAACTACGCTAGCATTTAATGTTATGTGCAAACGAATTACAATGCGAATCGCAACGCTTTTCTTGTGCGTTTGTCTTATTGTCTCTTTAGGTGTGCCGCTCTTGCCTGCAGGCTTGGCTCGCGCAGATGATCTTTCCGACGCGCAAGCGACGCTCAGCAATGCTGAAGTGCAGCTGACTTCGATCGCTAATGAATACAACGAGATTCAAGGCAAGGTCGCTGAAGTTGAGACCAAGATCGAATCGACTACGAACAAAGCCAAAGAAGCTCAGCAGGCAATGCTTGAAGGACAGCAGCAGCTTGGTGAGGTTATGGTTTCTTCGTATAAGAACGAAGCTGCAAATTCGCTCGTAAATGTTTTCCTTGCGTCAGATTCACTGGAGTCTTTTATTCGCAACGTTACCTATTACAACTCTATCGAACAGCAAAAAGCTGAACAGATCGCAGAGCAGAAACGACTTACTAAAGAATTCAACACGGTGCTCGAAGAGCTTGATAAGCAAAAGAACGATCAAGAAGAGCTTGCTGCGCAGGCTGAAGCCAAAAAAGAACAAGCTGAGCAAGTAGTTTCTTCAGCGGCTTCCAAGGTTTCATCGATCGAGTCCGAACGCGCACGTGTCGAGGCGCTGCAAAATCAAGCGAACTCGATGACCTCGAAGCCTCAGCAGCCAAAACCTGATGTTCCGACTGACAACAATTGGAGCACGAATGCTGATCGTCCTTCGAATGGCGGGACGGATAATTCAGCGGGGTCTGGAGGTTCTTCATCGACTCCTTCAGGAAGCGGCTGGCGAACAGGAATCGCTTCTGCCTATGGCGATAGTTCCGATACCTCGATCAAATATCCTGGTACTACTGCAACAGGAGATAGCTGTAACAACAACTCTATGGGTGTTGCGGTGCCGATGTCGTGGCCGAATTATCGCTCGTATTTCGGAAGAAGCGTTGAAATTCGCTACAAAGGTCGCACGGTGATAGCGACTGTTAACGATTGTGGTAGTTTTGGCAAATACGGGCGCGATCTCGACTTGCAGCCTGGTGTTATCAAAGCACTCGGGGTTACCGGGTGTAAAAATTGGGGCACGCGCACGGTCTCGTACCGCTTCCTCTAGTCTCGACCCTTATTGCTCGAAACCGTTTATAATTTCATCTTGTATTGTTATTGCGTTTCCCTGCGTAAGGATCGTCTATGAATGAATACAATCCGCATGATATCGAGCCGCGCTGGCAAAAGGTTTGGGCCGAAGAAAAGCTCTACGAAGTAACGGAAGACACTTCGAAACCTAAGCGCTATGTGCTCGAGATGTTCCCTTATCCTTCGGGCGATATTCACATGGGCCATGTGAGCAACTATACCTATGGCGATGTGGTTGCGCGCTATTGGCGCATGCGAGGCTACGAAGTGCTTCACCCCATGGGTTGGGACGCGTTCGGTTTGCCAGCGGAAAATGCAGCGATCAAGCATCATAGCCATCCAGCGAAGTGGACGTATGCGAACATCGACACGCAGAAAGCATCGTTCAAGCGCATGGGATTTTCCTTCGATTGGAACCGTACTGTGGTTGCGTGCGACCCCGATTATTACCGCTGGGGTCAGTGGATCTTCCTGAAGTTCTGGGAGCGTGGGCTCGTTGAGCGCCGTAATTCTCCGGTGAACTGGTGTCCTGATTGCGCTACTGTGCTTGCGAATGAGCAGGTGATCGAAGGGCGCTGCTGGCGTTGTGATTCTGAGGTTGAGAAGCGCGACCTTACGCAGTGGTACTACAAGATCACCGACTATGCGCAAGAGCTGCTGGACGATCTCGACCAGCTTGAAGGCTGGCCGGATCGCGTGAAGCAGCAGCAGGCGAATTGGATCGGGCGTTCCGAAGGCGCTCAGGTCGATTTTGCGCTGTGCGATTTTGAAGGCAATCCAACTGACGAGACGATCACGGTGTTCACCACCCGTGCCGATACGCTGTTCGGCTGCAGCTTCTTCGTGCTAGCTCCTGAATATGCAGGACTCGAGGCACTGGTTGCAGGTACGGAATACGAGAAGCCGGTCATGGAATTCGCTGAGGCGGCCAAGAAGGTCTCTGCGCTTGAGCGCGCTCAGGGCGATCGCGACAAGCATGGCATCTTCACGGGACGTTATGTGGTGAACCCGGTCAATGGCGAGAAGGCGCCCATCTGGGTTGCCGATTACGTGGTGGCCGATTACGGCACGGGCGCGGTCATGGCGGTGCCTTGTGGTGATCAGCGCGACTTCGAATTTGCGCGCAAGTACGAGCTGCCCATCATTCCCATCATCCTTTCAGAAGACGATCCGCTCTATCCCAAGCTCAAAGATGAGCAAGGGCGTGTGGTTACCGAAGTCGATTGGCCCGAGGCATATGCGGCAGAAGGCATTTTGGTGCAGTCCGGCCCGTACACGGGCATGGTCGGTGGTAAGCATTCACCAGCTGAAGAAGCGATCGTTGCTGAGCTTGAGCGCACAGGTAAAGGCAAGCGCAGCGTGGAATTCCGCCTGCGCGACTGGCTCATTTCGCGTCAGCGCTATTGGGGCAACCCGATCCCTGCCGTTCATTGCGAGCATTGCGGCGTAGTGCCCGTGCCTGAAGACCAGCTGCCGGTGCTGCTGCCCGAAGATATCGATCTGGCAGCGGGCGAGACGCTGGCAACGCACGAATCGTTCATCAACACCACCTGCCCGAAGTGTGGTGCTCCTGCTAAGCGCGAGACCGACACGATGGATACCTTCACGTGCTCGAGTTGGTATTACATGCGTTATACCGACCCGCATAATTCCGAGTTGCCCTTCGACCCTGCGAAGGCGAACTATTGGATGCCGGTCGATCAGTATATCGGCGGCATCGAGCACGCTATCCTGCACTTGCTCTACAGCCGCTTCTTCACGAAGGTGCTGCGCGATGCGGGCATGCTCGATTTTGACGAGCCGTTCACGAACCTGCTCTGTCAGGGCATGGTGCTTGATGAGAATGGCGAGGTCATGAGCAAATCGAAGGGCAACGTGGTTTCGCCCGAAGAGATGATCGCGGTTTACGGCGCTGATGCGGTGCGCGCGGCTGTGCTGTTCATGGGCCCTCCCGATAAGGAAAAACTCTGGAACGAGGATGGCCTTGCGGGCATGTATAAGTTCCTCAATCGCCTGTGGCGTCAGGTCTACGACTTGATCGGCGCGGCTGGCGAAGACACGCTCTATCAAGCAGCAGGCAAGAAGAGCGCGAAGGAGCTTGCCGAAGAGCTCAACCGTGAACGCCATCGTTTGGTGGGCAAGGTCGTCGAAGATATCGAACGCAACAATTTCAACACGGCGATCGCCGCTATCATGGAGCTTTCGAACGCGGTAGGTAACTACCTGCGCGCAGCTTCTGCTGAAGAGCGTGCGCAGGATGTCGAGCTTGCAGCTTTCGACCGCGAACTGGCTGATGTGCTCGTGGAACTCATGGCGCCCTTCACGCCGCATTGGGCCGAAGAGCTTTGGCATACGCCGCTGGAGCACGACACTTCCGTGCACGAACAGTCTTGGCCAGAATTCGATCTGGCGCTCGCGGCAGCTGATGAGGTCGAACTTGCAGTTCAGATCAACGGCAAGGTAAAGACGCGCATTACGGTAGCTGCTGATGCGGCCGAAGAAGCCATTCGTGAAACAGCGCTCGAGGCAGTTTCGAAAGCGACCGAGGGTAAGAACGTGGTGAAGGTGATCGTTATTCCCGATCGCCTCGTGAATATCGTGGTGAAATAATCTTCGTTGGTGGGTTCACTAT
>CABQIW010000043.1 GCA_902464295.1 uncultured Eggerthella sp. | reverse complement strand
GACTCTTCGCCGACTAAATTCATTAGTAATAAAACCCGAGCGAAGCAGCGACGCATGAGCGAATCAGCATGAGCTGATTCGCGAACAGGGAAGCGGGGAACCTCGTGTCTCGCCCTCGGCGCTGATCAAACCATAGAAGCTGCACAGCGTCGAGAAAGTAGTTTGTCGACAGACAAACTACTCCTTTAAAGCGAAATAGCGCTTGTAGAAAAGTGCGATGCAGATGCCACAAACGATCAACGAGAGCACTTCGGCAACAGGCACCGCACACCACACGCCCGTTATGCCCCACAACGTCGAGAACAAGATCAAACAGATGAGCACGAAAACGAAGCTGCGCAGCGTGGAGATGAGTGCGGAAATACCACCGTTCGAAAGTGCGGTGAACATATTCGAGGTCATAAGGCTGAACCCAGCGAACAAGAAGCCCGTTGCAAAGATGCGCAAGCCTCCGCTTGCCATAGCGAACAATTCGGTCCCGGGCGCAACGAAGATCCCTACCAAGAATTCATTACCGAACATGCAGGCAGCATAGAGAATGACCGACGCAGCCGCAATGAATATATAGGCGTCACGTACCACCCGACGCAGACGCACACGGTTCTGTGCCCCGAAGTTATAGCTGATGATCGGCGCAATGCCACTTGCAAAACCGTACAGCCCGGCTGTGAAGAGAAACTCTAGGTAGAGGATGACCGTTATCGCAGCAACGCCCGCTTCACCAGCAAGGCGAAGCATGATGAGGTTATAGGAAAGCGTGATGACCATCGCAGCAAGGTTCGAGATCATCTCCGAAACCCCATTGGTGCAACTCTTCAGGATCATACGCGGACGATTCATGATGCGTCCGAAATGAAGGCTATGCTCCTTATTGAAGAAGTAGATGAGCGCAATCACCACGGGAATACAGGTCGCAAGCCCTGTTGCAAGTGCAGCTCCCCTGATTCCCATTCCTACGACCACGATCAGGAAATAATCCCCCACGATGTTGAAGATGCCAGAACACAGTGTTGCGATGAGCCCGATCTGAGGCTTTCCTGCCGTGATGAAATAGCTCGAGAACATGAGCTCGAGCACCCACGGTGCCAAGAATCCAACGATGTAATAGCAGTAATCCTTGCAGTACGGCATCAGTATCTCGGTTGCGCCGAGCAAGCTCAAAACAGGCTCCATGAAAACGAGGATCAAGACCATGAGCACCAGACCAAGGATCGTGCCGAAGAACACGAGCGTGCTCAAGTTATCGAACGCCTGCTGCTCTTCGCCTTCACCGATATTCTTTGCGATGACGGCAGAGCCACCAGCGCCGAGCATCACCCCGAAACCCATCACGAGCGAAAAAAGCGGGTTCACGATATTGAGCGCAGAGAGCGCATCGACCGAAACGAACTGCGCCACGAACACCCCATCGACCATCGTATAGATGGACGTGAAGAGCATCATGCATACGGTGGGAAGCGCGTATTTCAACAATCCCCACGCACCAAAGTTTTGAGCGATCCTATTTTCAGACATAGAACATCCTTAAGAACGAAAAGACGAAACGACCGTCGATCAGCCTTGATGACTATTCGACATCATGCGCATTTCACCTGTTCTGACACAAGATAGCGCACAAGATACGTTGGTTGTCTCTCGTTCCTACATCGCAATTACGCCTCAGGCTGTTCGATCTTCTTATACGTTGCGTAGAGCTCAGGCATGACCTTCTTCACCGCACACGGTTTGAAGGTTTCCGTCGATACCACCGCGTGCGTGGTATACCCCGTGATGCGCGGCTTCGCCGTTTCGGAATTCTCGCCCTTGGCGAAGATGCGATAGCTATAGGTGGTGCGCACCGCACTCGCTTGCGAGATACGCGTATAGATCGTTGCGGTTTCACCGAACTTGAAGGGAACACCATACGAGATGTGCGCATCGATCACGGGGCACTGATAGCCATCCGCTTCGATCTGAGGATACGGAAAGCCGATCTCCTCCAGTAAGCGGCAACGCGCCACGTCGAACCAGCTGAAATAGTTCGCATGGTAGACAACGCCCATGCAATCGGTCTCCGAATAGCGCACTTCGATATCTGTCACGAACTCCATTGCTACACTCCCCATCTTTTGATCTCGCACTTAATACTAACTTATATAATTGAACGCAGAAGAGATGTTTATGGAGAGAGGTATCGTGGAACAGAGAAACAACCGCAGGTCAGTTGAAAAAGCTTTCGAGCCGCTCACGCCAAAGCTCTGCTTCCAACTCATGGCACCTCACACGCTCGCGCCTTCGATCCTTGCGCTCACCTTCACGCTCGTGTTCACCACGGTCACATTCTCAGGAAGCGTGAACCTTCTTCTGTTCGCGATCCTGTTCGTCATCTGCACATTGATGCAAGCGGCAGCGAACACCTTGAACGATTACTTCGACTATAAGAAAGGCACTGATTCGCTCGAGAACTCCTCTGAAGATACCTTCGATGCGGTGCTGGTCTACCATCGCTTGAACCCGAAGCACGTGCTCGTATTCGCCATTGCCCAGCTGGTCATCGCTGCGATCCTCGGTTTCTACATCGTTTCTCTCTCAGGGCTCACTGTGTTGGTAATCGGCATCATCGGCGCGATCGTGGTGGTCATCTATTCCGCAGGCAAGACGCCGCTTTCCTATCTCCCGATCGGCGAAGTTGCGATCGGCTTCACCATGGGCGGCCTCATCCCGCTGGCATGCGTCTACGTTCTTTCTGGTGTGCTCGACTGGTGGCTCATGCTCACCGGGCTTCCGCTCATGATCGGCATCGGCATGATCCTCGCCACGAACAATACGTGCGACATCGAGAAGGATATCGCTTCGAAGCGCCACACCCTCGCCGTCACGCTTGGGCGCGAACAAGCTCCGATGTTCTACAAGCTCGCCCTTATCGTGTGGATAGCGGTAACGCTCATCCTTGAACTGTGCTTCTACACTCCAGGTGTGGTGATGGGGATCTTGATGATCTGCGCAGCCTTCCCGGTCTTGCGCGCCCTGTTCGCTAATCCTTTGAACCAGAACTCCCGCGATGGTGCCATGGCTCAGATCATCAGCTTGAACATCATCTTCATCTCGTTCTATTGTCTAGCGATCGCGATCACGCCGATCGTCTCATTCATCTAGGCATTATCTAGGCACGCAGCGTTGGCGGCTGCCAAACGATCGCACGCTTCCCTTCGAGCGCGCTCAAGCATGCCTCCCGTTTAAGCTCTGCGATGTTCATCGCTTCCCACTCAGGGATGATGCCCGAGCAATATGCGAGATACCCCAAGATCACCTCTGCGCTCAAGCCCATATCATCGATAAGGTAGCTAAGCGATGCGTCCTTGTTGCGCTTAGAGAGCTTGCGCCCGCTGCCATCCACGAAGATCGGCACATGGCCATAAACAGGCGTTGGCAGACCGAGCAAGCGTTGCAGGTAGGTCTGCTTGGGTGTCGACGTGAGCAAGTCAACACCGCGCACGACCGAATCGATGCCCGAAGCAGCATCATCGACCACCACCGCAAGCTGATAAGCGAATACTCCATCGCTGCGCTTGATGATGAAATCCCCTGCTTCACGCACAAGATCGAAACAGCTCTCGCCTTGAAATATGTCAGCAAAGCACAGCGGACTTGGGGCAGCGCCCACATCAAGGCGCAGTGCATAGCGTTCGGTGGACATGCGTTCGCTGCGCACTTCAGGTGAGATGCCCTTGCAGGTGTTCTGATAGATGAACTCTTCCCCAACATGAGGGGCACGGGCGCTATGCAAGTCGGCGCGCGTGCAGAAGCAGGGATACACGAGCCCTTGCGCCTCGAGCACCTCGCATGCATGCTGGTAGCGTTCCTGCTGGTCTGGGGCACTTTGATAGACGACCGTATCGACCCATTCGAACCCGAACCATGTCAGATCGCGCACGATCGCATCGATATGCTCTTGCTTGGAGCGATCGGGATCGAGGTCTTCGATGCGCAGCACCATCTCATCGGCAACGAGCGTCGCGATAAGGGACGCGAAGATATTGCCGATATGGAACCGTCCTGAAGGGCTCGGTGCAAAACGACCGCGAAGGAGCGGCCGTTTCATCTCATTAGTTTCTGCGATCGGTGACATGTTTCGTCTTGCCGAAACTGCGCTCGATCCCACCTGGCTCGATGAGCTTCACATCGGACGAGACGAGCATCGTATCCTTGAGCTTAGTCTGGATCTGCTTGCGGAAGCGATCCATCTCTTCAAAGGAATCGCTGAACGCTTCTGGCAACAGCTCGACCATGATGACCATATGATCGAGTCCGTTATCGTTATCGACCTCAATGCGATAATGAGGGCTCACCCCTTCGATGCCAGCCAGGATGTCCTCCACCTGCGAAGGGAACACATTCGTTCCGCGGATGATAAGCATATCGTCGGTGCGGGTACGCACCTTCTTCATGCGCGCATGAGTGCGTCCGCATGCGCACGGCTCGGTGATCACATAGCTCAGGTCGTGTGTGCGGTAACGCAGCACAGGGAACGCCTGCTTGTCAAGCGGCGTGAGCACCAACTCGCCCGGCACGCCCTCAGGCAGCGGCTCGCCGGTCTTTGGATCGACGATCTCCCAGAAGAAATGGTCCTCCGCGATATGCTGCATGTCGCGACACGCAAGGCATTCACCTGAAACGCCCGGACCCATCACTTCGGTGAGGCCGTAATTATCGGTGCAGATGATGTGCATACGGCGCTCGATCTCTTCTTTGAGCGCAGGCGGACAAGGCTCGCCACCGAAAAGCCCGATGCGCAAGCTCGAGTTCTCCCAATCGAAACCATGCTTCTCGCCATATTCGCACATGTGCATCGCATAGGAAGGCGTAGCGATGAGCACGGTGGTCTGGTAGTCGTTGATCATCATGAGATGACGTTCGGTATTGCCCGACCCTGCCGGGATGACCATGCAACCCAGATGCTCAAGACCATAGTGCAACCCGAAGCCACCGGTGAACATGCCATAGCCAAATGCCATCTGAACGCGGTCCGAAGGTACCACACCTGCCATCTGGGCCAAGCGGGCGATGCAATCACGCCAGATATCCAGATCGTGATCGTTATACCCCACCACGATCGGCTTTCCCGTAGTGCCCGACGAAGCATGCAGGCGCACCACATCATCGAGCGGAATGGCAAAAAGACCGAACGGATAGGTATCGCGCAGCACTGACTTGTCCGTAAAGGGAAGTTTGCGAATGTCTTCGAGCGTTTGGATATCGCCCGGCACCACGCCAAGTTCCCCCATCTTCTCGCGATACCAGGGCACGCGTTCATAGGTCCACGCAACCTGATCCTTGAGCTTAGCAAGCTGCAGCGCGCGGATCTCTTCACGCGACATAGTTTCGATCTCGGGCTGGAACATCGGGGTGATCACTGAATTACTCATAGGTTCTCGATTCTGATACTGAATAGGAGGGATGGAAGGAGATAACGACTACTAGTAGCGCACAGACAGCAAACGCATTACGCCGAGAAATCAACCTGCGAAACGAGCTCGACCGGTTGTTCAGCCAATGCAGCTTCAGCACGCGCAACGTCTTCGACGCCGACCGCGATATAGGTCGAGATGAGCGAGTAGGAATACTTCACGTTCATATCTTGCTGGGCGATCACATCGAACACGCGCACGAGCTCACCCGGCTCATCGACAAGCTTCAAGCAGAGCACATCAGCCTGCTTGACCGCCATACCCTTCGCCTCGAGCACTTCAAAAGCACGCTGCGGCTTGTCGACCACGAATCGCGCGATGCCATAATCGCCCGTATCGCTTAACGCATAGCCTTTCACGCTGATATCGTTCTCCACGAACACTTCGAGCACGCGCTTCAGATGACCGACCTTGCTCTCGATGAAAACACTTAACTGGGCAACAGCCATAGCTACTCTCCTTGCATATAGTTGGCACCCAGATGGAATGCCTCGAGGTTGATATCGATAGTCTTGGGTGGGACATTGTTGCGAATGACCTCTTCCCAAAGGGAAAAATCGAACGGAAGGCTCACTGCGAGCGCACCGAGCAGCACAACGTTCGCGCATTTCGCTGTTCCTGCGCTGCGCGCGAGCTCGCTCGCAGGAATGAGCGTTGCTCCCAGCTCATCGAGACGCTCACGCGCACGAGCAGGCATCTCGGCCTTGCCCGTGAGCACGGGAAGCGGCTTGATCTCCTCATCGTTCACGACGAGCACGCCGCCTTCCTTAAGGAACGCCAGATTGCGAAGCGCTTCGGTGGTCTCGAACGACACGATGTTATCGGCGCAGCCTTCGTCGCAGACCATCGTGGAAACATCATCGCCAAAACGCACGACCGTGGTGACCGCGCCACCACGCTGTGCCATGCCATGGATCTCAGAAACCTTGCAGCACTTCCCTGCTGCACTCGCAACGCGCGCAAGCAGGGTTGCTGCGGTGATCGTCCCCTGACCACCAACGCCGCAAAGCAGAATAGTGAATGTCTTATCGCTCATATCGCGCTCCCCTCTACAGACGCTCGATCGCATCGAACGCGCAGTACTGGGCGCACTGCGAGCATCCATTGCACATATCGGTATCGATCGACGAAAAGCCCGTTTCGCGATCGGTCGAGATCGCGGGACATCCCAGCGTCACACACACACCGCAGCCCGTGCAGTTCCCGTTCACGTAGTAGGGCGTGTCCTTCGTTTTGGAAAGCAGCACGCACGGACCGCGGAACACGATCACGTCAAGTTCGTCGCGGCCGAGCGCTTCTTTGAGCGCACCCCGTACCGCATCACGATCGAACGCATCGACCACCTGCACGTGATCGACGCCGATAGCATCGAGGACAACGGGTAGATTGAGCTCGTTGCTCTCGCGGTTTTGCAGCGTCACCCCATTGAACGGATTGCCCTGCTGGCCGGTCATGGCGGTCGTGCGATTATCGAGGATGCAGATCGTGCCAGCACCCTTGTTATAAACCGTATTGATGAGGCTCGAAAGGCCAGAATGCGCGAACGTCGAATCGCCGATTACGCCCACGATCGGACGATGGTCGCTTCCCGCCATCGCGAGCTCGAAGCCGTGCGCCATCGAAACAGAAGCGCCCATGTCGAGCGTGGTATCCATGGCTGAGAGCGGCGGCAACGCACCGAGCGTATAGCAGCCGATATCGCCCGTGACGATGGCCTTGTTGCGCGCCAGCTCACGAAAGACGATGCGATGAGGGCAGCCCGCACAAAGAGCAGGCGGACGGTTAGGAACATCGCCAGGAGTATCGAGGTGCGCAGGAGTTTCTTTTCCGAACGCGCGTAAGATATCTTCAGGATGAACCTCTCCATCGGCAGGCAAGGGGTTAACGAATTCATCGAGCGCGATGCCGCATGAACGTACTGCATCCGAAAGATAGGTCGAAGCCTCTTCGACCACGTACACCTTATCCACGCTCTCGGCAAAACGCGCGAGCGCATCTGCGGGCAGTGGCCAGGTCACGCCCAGCTTGAAGATGCTCACCTCACCCAGAGCTTCCTTGACATGATCATAGACCGCACCAGCGCAGATGATGCCGATGCTCGTATCGCCCTTCTCCACGCGATTGAACGGGCACGTTTCCACCCATTCCTTCAGCGTTTCCGTGCGCTTGACCACGACCTTACGGCGCGGCTTCGCGAAGGCGGGCATCATGACCCATTTGGTAGGGTCGCTCTCGTAAGGCTTCTTCTCAACCTCGGTGCGCTCCCCCACTTCAACAGGGGTTTTCGTGTGCGAGATGCGTACCGTGGAGCGCATCATGAAGGGAACATCGAACTGCTCGGAAAGGTCATAAGCGCTGCGAGCAAAATCGAGCGCTTCCTGAGAATCGGCAGGCTCAAGAATGGGCACGAGCGAAGCCATGGCATAATAGCGGCTGTCTTGCTCGTTCTGCGAAGAGAACATGCCCGGATCGTCGGCAGCGAGCAAGAGCACTCCGCCATTGACGCCCGTATAAGAAGCGGTGAAGAGCGGATCGGCGCACACATTCACGCCCACGTGCTTCATCGTAACGAGCACACGTGCACCCGCCGCCGAAGCACCCATCGCAACCTCGAGCGCGACCTTTTCGTTCGGGCACCATTCCGCGTAGACACCGGGAAGCGTTGCGAAGGTTTCCATGGTCTCGGTCGAAGGCGTTCCTGGATAGGCAGTGCCAATATGACACCCTGCCTCCCACGCACCACGCGCGATCGCTTCATTACCTGATAAAAATTCCATACGTGATCCTTGTTCGTATTTTCAAAAGATTCAAAAGACGAGATCTTGAAGGGGCGATTATTCAACGAAACGAAGAACGAAACAACCGATCTGCAGAAGATCGCCCGGGTTCAACACCGCATTCTTGATCGCTTCGTTATTCACCCACACGCCATTGAACGAATCGCGGTCAGTGATGGTCCATTCGCCGTTGATCTTCTCCATCTCAGCGTGAACGCGCGAAACAGTCATATCGTTGAGCATCACGCCACATTGCGGAGAACGGCCGATCTCGATGAAGTCGCTCTCGAGCGGAAACACCAGACCTTCCTGCTTGCCATAGCACACGCGAAGCGAGGCAGGCACCTGATCGGCAGCATGAGCACGCTCACCTTCGGTATCGATGGATATCGCCTCGAATGCTTCGGTAGCATCTTGGAAATGATAGCCGCACACCGAGCAGCGGTCTCCATCATTGTTCGCTTCATTCATGCACACTGGACAGGTTGTCATATGCTTCCCTCTTACCCCTCTATACGCTTAGCGCGTGGCATCAGCACCGTAGATGATCGGCATCGAGCTGACCACTTCGCTTTCAGCTTCCTTTGCTTGATCGCCGCCCGTAAGCCTGCTCCACCAGATGCCGATACCTTCAAGGAAGTTCGGACCGGCGCAGTCTTCTGCGGCAATAAGGTCTACCGTTTTGATGATCTCGTTATTCTGGTAATAGTTTACCGTACCCACCTTGTCTCCCGCATGCACGGTGTTGGTAATGTCATCGAAAATCACTTCTTGGCTCACATTTCCGTTATAGCGGAAGACCTCGACCGTCTCAGTCGGGTTGGCGATCGTTGCTTTGAAGGTCTTATCGAGCCAGCCTTTATGGCTCACATTCGCCACGACGGGCGCTTGGACTTCCTGCCCATTGAGCCGAAGCGTGACCACTTCATCCGAAGAAGCCAGCGGTACATCGATCGTATTGTCGTAGACCCAATTCCACATGGTCGTACAGTCGGTGAAGCGCTGCGCTTCCGTGCTCGAATGAAGCACGATCGCATAGAGGATCTCCCCGTCGCGCTCACAGGCACCCGCGAAGCACTCGCCCGCTTCCTCGGTGAAACCAGTCTTGATACCGCAAGCACCCTCATAGACACCGATCAGAAGATCGGTCGATTCAAGCTGAAGATCGACCCAACCCTCTCCCCGCTTCACCGAGATCGTGGTCTTCGGCGTTGCTACGACCGAGCGGAAAAGCTCGTTTTCCATGGCAGCACGCGCCATGATGGAAACGTTCTGGGCGCTGCAATGCATGTCCCCGCTGAACTGATCATAATCAAGCCCGTGTGGGTTGCTAAAGTGCGCATCGTTCATGCCAAGAGCGAGCGCCTTCTTATTCATCGCGTAGACGAATGCATCGTAACCATTCTGAGGCATCTCGTTCTCAGGAATGCTCTTGTCCTTTTGCAGTTCTTCCAAGATCTTCGGCCCGAGCGATTCAGCCAAAGCTTGACCTGCATCGTTACCTGAAGGAATCATGAGGGCCTTGATCGCAGCTTCGAGCGTGAGCACATCGCCCGCTCTCAGCCCCGCAGTGGATTCACCGATGCTCGCTGCCTCTTGGCTGACCGTGATCTCGGTCTGCGTAGGGTCTCCCCCATAGTCGAGCGCAACGAGCGCGGTCATGATCTTCGTGATGGACGCAATATGAACTTGATCGTGAGCATTGCGCGCAAAGTAAATCGTGCCGTCGCTGGAAACGAGATAAGCGTATTCGGCAACGATATTCGGTGCTTGAGCAGCAGTGAAGCCTTGCTCTTCGATGGTCTGACCGAGCACGACATCAGAATTGCGCACTTCAGCCGCAGCGTTGCACGGACAAAGCGCAACGCTTAGGACAAACGCAAATACGCAAGCAAAGATGCCTGCGTATTTGGTCCGTGTTCTATCAAGAGTATGCGACCTAGTCGAGCGCATACACATCCTCTGGCTTGCAGACTTCGAATCCTTCTGCGGCAAGCTTCACGTCGAGCGCCGGATCGGCCACCTTCAAGATATCGATCGCATGATCGCCCACCATGAAGCAGTGCGCGTACTCGACGTTGATATCCTTATCATCGAGATAATCGAAGAGCTTCGAGAGCGATCCGGGGACGTTGGGTACCTTGACCGCAACGACATCGATCAACTTCGCTTGATAATCTGCCTCACGCAAGATGCGGCAAGCTTTCTCAGGCGTGTCGCAGAAGATGCGCAAGATGCCAAAATCCTTCGTGTCCGCCAAGAACATCGCCTGCATATTGATGCCAGCTTCAGCGATCGTACGGATAGCGGAAGCCAAACGGCCTTCGCGGTTTTCAAGAAATACCGTTAATTGAGAGATCATTATTTCAGTCCTTCCCTCAGGTCGATGATACGTTTTGCTTTGCCTTCAGAGCGCTCGATGGTCTTCGGTTCAACGATCTTCACCTCGACTGCGATCTGCAGATTCTCCTTGAGCGCCTTTTCGAGGTCCTTCTTGAGCTTCTGCAAGCGAGCCACTTCGTCGAAGGGGAAATCAGGCACGGTCTCGACCTGCAGTTCCACATGGTCAAGCGCACCGCGCGTGGTAAGGATGAGCTGGTATTGAGAAACGATCTCGGGGAACGAGACGATCTCTTCCTCGATCTGCGATGGGAAGACGTTCACGCCACGAAGGATCATCATGTCATCGGTACGACCCGTGATGCGGTCCATGCGACGGAAGGTACGCCCGCATTCGCACTGACCGGTGATGATGCGGGAGATATCGCGCGTACGATAGCGAATGAGCGGCGAGCATTCCTTGGAGAGCGTGGTCATGACCACTTCACCCCATTGCCCATCAGGCACGGGCTCGAGCGTCTGCGGATCGACGATCTCGATGATGAAATGATCCTCGCATACATGCAGACCATCCTGCGCTTCGCATTCGCAAGCCACACCGGGGCCCATGACCTCAGAAAGACCATAGATATCGTAGACCTGGATACCGAGCTTGTCTTGGATCTCTGAGCGCATGCCCTCGGAGCAGGGCTCTGCGCCAAGGATACCTGCATGGATCTTGAACTCTTCAGCCGGCTTGTAGCCTTCTTCAATTGCCACATCAGCGATGTTGAGCGCATACGAAGGCGTGCACGCGAGCACATCGACACCGAAATCCTTCATGAGACGCACCTGGCGCTTCGTGTTACCCGTGGACATAGGGAGCACGGTAAGACCGCCACGCTCACCACCCTGGTGAGCACCGAGGCCACCCGTGAACAAGCCATACCCATAAGCAACCTGCAGCACGGCATCAGGGCCGCAATCTGCTGCATAGAGGAAGCGAGCGAAGCAATCGCCCCACACTTCGAGGTCTTTCGCGGTATAACCGACCACCGTTGCCGTACCCGTCGTACCCGAAGAGCAGTGAATACGAGCGACCTCGCTTTGCGGCACCGCGAACATGCCGAACGGATAGGCATCGCGCAAGTCCTGCTTCACCGTGAACGGGAATTTGCGCAGATCGTCGAGCGATTTGATGTCTTCAGGCTTGACGCCTGCTTCATCGAACGACTCGCGATAGAAGGGAATGCGCTCATAGACATAAGCGACCAACTTCTGGAGACGCTCAAGTTGAAGTGCGTCGAGCTCCTCACGTGGCATTGTTTCTAGTTCGGGCTGGTAGTACACAACCGCTCCTTTCATTCTCATTCGCTCGAAGGTTCGGCTGAACCCTGAACTTTAACTTCGTTCTTCGGCTGATAATTCGAATGGAATTCTTTCTCTTGAATTATATTGCCATTACGGTCTTTGACCGTGCGGACAATCGTAATCGAGCGCCCATTAGCGCCAGAGGACTCGATGAACTCCGTGCCGATAGGATAATCAGGATCTTTGCGCACCACCGTGCGATAGGGCTCGCCTTCTTCCCATTCGCCATAAACGGTCGTTACCTCATATCCTGGGTCGACACCGTAGAGCGTGGCGCTGACCGATGAATTGGTGTAGCTCATGCGCAACAGCACATCGGATTCCGTGTCATTTCGCCACACCAGATCGATATCAGGGTATGCGATGGCCGCATCGCGCCCTTCGGGGTAACTCGCAATATAGAGCGAATGATTGTTGCGCCGCTCGATCGGATAGCCTGCTTCATAGACCGCATTGAACACCGTGGTGGCCACCTGGCAGATACCGCCACCGATCGCGTCAGAGTATTCGCCGCCGATGATAGCGCCCGCACCTTGGTAACCTTTTTCCGGTGTTGCCTCACCTGCAAGCGCCAGGAACGACCAGGTCTCCCCCGCCTTGCAGATCGAGTTATTGAGCGCATCGGCTGCCACATGGATGTTGTTGTTGCGCGCTTCCGCGCCTGAAGCATAACGCGTAGTATAGGAGGCTATTTCAGTGATGAGGCCATAATCGAGCGCCTCTTCGAAGCTCATCGATTCAGGGATCTGCTCGGAAACGACCTGAACCTCTGCTGCGGTCGTTTTCTCGTTGGACGAGAAGAACGTTTCGTTCAGGTGCGCGATCGCTTCGGAGACTTGCGGTACCGAGCCGGTCGCATTGGTGGTTACCGTGATGTTGCCGCCTTCGTTCGTGAAGTGCACAAGATAATCTGATCCACCATAGCTGAAGCCGAATCCCTGGATGATCTTCTGGTTAGCTTTCGTACCGTCAAAGAGCGGCACGAGCACGAATGTGCCTCCCTCCTGCTTCACCTCAGTCTTGATCCATTCAGCAAGTACATTCTTATCCGCAAAATAGCTCTTGTCTTCATAAGTGAAATTGACCCCACAAGGAATCGAGGCGTTGATCTCATCCGCACATGCCTGCGCCTTATCATGATCGATCTGGATGGCGACATCATGCATATCGATGATGAAGCGCGATTCGCCCTCTGCCTCAAGAAGAGCCTGATTCAGCCGATCGATAAGCCATTCCTCGGACACCTCATACCCATCGTGCCCGTCGGTCACTTGCGCATGCGCGTCCTTCATCTCGATATTGAAGTTGACCATCTTACTTCCCAGTGCACCGATGATCTCATCGCGAAGGGCTTCGAGCGAGGTCTCGTTGAACGTACAGACCGGCTTGATATCATGCCCCGAGAACTGAGCTGCCAGACGCGCGAAGAACCCACCATCGCTCCGCCCGACTTCATAGGCGGC
>CABQIW010000042.1 GCA_902464295.1 uncultured Eggerthella sp. | reverse complement strand
TCCCTGCTCCGCTGGGAAGATTGTCGAAGTTCCACCAAACTGCCGTGAAGCTGCCATCAAAATCGAACGTTCGATCTTCACTCACCGAAAGATCGCCTGCGCTATCGGCATTCGCTTCAATCTGCACTTCGGGCATCGTGTAGGATTTCGCAAATGCAGCGGCAGGGCTGCTGGTAAGGCAGAAGCCAATGCCAAGACAAAATGCCAGAACAAGCACAATGTGCAAAAGATGGTTTCTTTGAAGGTATGAACGGTTTTGCACCGGTGTCCTCCTTGCAAGTTCACCGCTCTGGCGGTATCATTTCAACTTGTCTGCAAAAGTGGAGAGCTGACCGAGAGGCCGAAGGTGCTCGCCTGCTAAGCGAGTATACCCCAAAAGGGTATCTGGGGTTCGAATCCCCAGCTCTCCGCCACTTTTTTCTTATGTTTTCCCAGGTCAATTACCACTTTCTTTCTGATACCGTCTGACCATCTCTTGTAAAATTGGGAGAGATTGGTCAGTCTCTGACCTGCGAATCCATTCTAGCATTGAGTCGTTGCAAAACCTTTCGGACATTTTTGGGAGACAAAGAAGGGCACCCTTCGGAAAGAGCGCCCTTCAAGTTACTTCACCGTTTATTGTTCGTTCGAGAGCTAATCAGAGCTCGATGATGCGTTCCGACCCATCGATGTCGGCGATCTTTGCGATGCCATTCTTCACAGAGAAGAACGTGAGGCGTGGATCGGTGGGACCATCGTAAGTTTCGCCGAGGCCGGTCATGTGCTCATAGCCGGCAATGCGCGTTGTTTCGCTTACGGTATCTTCCAGATCAGCTTCGCCCGTTACCACGATCCAAGGCTGTCCCGGATGCCAACCTGATGCTTCGAACTTAGGGTTCGCCTCGAGCTGAGCATAGACATCTTTATTAGTGGCAGTGCAAAACCACAGCTTGCCGTCATCTTCAGCCGCGAAACTGAACGGACGAACGCGAGGTTGGTCGCCTTCGCAGGTTGCAAAGAACCAGGCCGGAATATTGGTTAAGTAGTCGATCACTTCATCCATGTGTTGCTCCTTACAGTCCGAATGATCCCATGACGATATTGACTAGAATAACGCAGGCAAGCCCGCATGCTAAGTAGATAAGACCACCTAGATCGCATTTCTGAAACCGAAGCTCATGGAGCGAGGTTCGGTTGGCGCCACCATGGTAGCAGCGAGCATCCATGCCGAGCGAAAGCGTTTCTGCATGGCGAAATGCGCTCGTGAAGAGGGGCACAATGAGCGCCACCATCATCGAGAAGGTGCCACGCGCGTTCGTTTTGAAGTTCGCGCCACGCGATATCTGCGCGCGATAGATGGTCTGAAGCTCAGTGGCGAACTGCGGCAAGAAGCGCAACGCGATACCCATCATGGTCGCAAGTTCGTGGGCGGGAACGCCGAAGCGTTTGAAGGGCTTCAGCAGCTCCTCAAAGCCGTCGGTGATATTGAGCGTGGTGGTCGAAAGTGTGAGCAGGCTCATGCCGAGCAAGAGGAGCGTGAGGCGGATCACGATGAACAAGCATTGATGCAGACCCTGTTCGCTGATGCAGATGATGCCGAATTGGAAATAGACCTGACCACCTTGCACGAAGAAGATGTTCAGCAGACCGGTGAATACCACCAGAATAGCGAGAGGTGCAATGCTCACGAAGGCTTGCTTGATCGAGATCTTCGCGAAGAAGAACATACCGAACGTGAACAGGGCCGCCACAGCGAGCGCAACGTAGCTTTGCGCCGCGAACACAACCACCATGAATAGGATCGAGAGCAGGAGCTTTGCGCGGGGATCCATCCGATGCACGACCGAATCGCGCGAGATATATCGTCCGAAGATGGTCTGCAGGTTCACGGCCTACCTACTTTCCAAGAGCGCAACGAGATTCTCGGCTAGCGTTTCAGGGGAGTAGAGCCCCTCTTTGAGCGGTACGCCCAATTCGCGTAGTTCGTTCGCCATGCGCTGAGCGTGCGGGACGCCAAGGCCAATCTCGCGTAGCTCGACAGGATGAGAGAATACCTCTTCAGGGGTACCCAAAAATGCGATCTCGCCTCGATTGAGCACGAGCACACGGTCGGCCAAGCGCGCGATATCGTTCATGTTGTGAGAAACCATCACGAGTGTGATGCCGCGTTTATGCAGGCGATCGATGAAGCCGAGGAACTCATTGCGCGAAGCAGGGTCGAGGCCTGCCACCGGTTCGTCGAGTACGAGGGTGGTCGGGCGCATGGCGAGCACGCCTGCAAAGGCGACACGGCGTTGTTGGCCGCCAGAGAGCTCAAAGGGAGAACGATCTTTGAAAGTCTCATAGTCAAGCTCGACCAGTTCGATCGCGTCTTTCACGCGCTGTTCGACCTCTGTTGCATCGAGGCCCAGGTTGCGGGGACCAAAAGCCACGTCTTCATAAACGGTTGCTGCGAAGAGCTGATTCTCGGGATACTGGAAGACGATACCGATATCGCTTCGGGCTTCGTTGGCGGTCTTCTTGTCGGAAAGGTCTTGCCCGTCCCAGAGCACTTTGCCGCGCGTGGGATTGATCACGCCATTCAGATGCAACACAAGCGTGGATTTTCCTGATCCGGTGTGGCCAGCAATCGCCAAGAATTCGCCATCGGCGATCTCGAATGAGATATCGTTCAAGGCCCAAAGGGGCTCTTGGCCTTCTTTTATCTGGCGTTTCGTTAGAGGCGCGTAGGTGTAGCTGACGTGTTCGAATACAAGAGCCATAACGCCTCCTTCAAAGGTTCGCGATCGACGAAGGTGGGAATATCGATGCCTTTGTCTTGCAAAAGACGGGAAAGTTGCGTTGCAAAGGGGATGTCGAGGTTGAGCTTGCGTAGCTCGGCATCTTGCGTGAGCACTTCTTCGGGCGTGCCATCGAGCATGATCTTGCCTTCGCGCAGCACGAGCACGCGATCGGCCTCGGCGGCCTCTTCCATATAATGGGTGATCATGACGATGGTCATGCCTTGTGCGTGCAGCTCCTTGCAAACGCGCATGAGCCCGCGTCTGCCGCGTGGGTCGAGCATAGCTGAGGCTTCGTCGAAGATGAGGATCTGCGGTTCCATGGCTAAGATGCCTGCGATCGCGACACGCTGCTTCTGGCCGCCAGAAAGCGCGTTGGTCTCGCGCTTCTCGAAGCCGGTCAAGCCAACTTGTGCAAGTGCTGCTTCAACGCGCTCGCGCAATTCTGGATTGGGAATGCCAAGGTTCTCAGGACCGAATGCTACATCGTTTTCGACAAGGCTCGCTACGATCTGATCATCGGGGTTTTGAAATACCGAGCCTGCTTTCGAGCGAATCGAGAAGGTATTCTGGGTATCGGACGTGATGAGACCATCAACCTTCACCTCGCCTTTATCGGGCAGCAGCAATGCGTTGATCAATTTCGAAAACGTGGATTTGCCCGAGCCATTGGCGCCGAGCACGCACACGAATTGGCCTTGCGGAATCTCTACCGAAAGATCCTCAAGCACGTAGCTTTCGTTCGTGTAGGTAAAGGAGACATCTTCGAAGGAGATCATCTAGGCGCGACCCTTCTTTTGATCCTTTTTCGGTGTGATCAAATTCGAGATCGACTTGTAGATGATGAGCGTGAGAACGGAATTGAGTGCGCCTTTCAGCAGGTTGAACGGAATGAGGATCGGTACGATCATCGCGATCACTGCATCGAGTGGCACACCGAGCCAAGCGGGCGTGATGACCAGATTGCCAAGCACTGCGCCAACAACTGCCAGCAACGTGCCAATAACCAGCGCGATGATGGCGCCTGCGAACGTGTGCATGCGTTTATAGATGAGCGCAGCAGGCAAAACGTAGAAGAGCACCACGATGATGTTCATGACCGCGCCGCTGAAGTCAGCCATGAGCAGACCATGAAGGATAGCAGTAAGAATACCGACTGCAACGCCGCCGCCAGGTCCATAGGCAAAGCCAGCTACCATGGCAGGCATGTTCGAAGCATCGAACTTAAGCCAGGTTACCCCGGGAAGCAGGGGGAACTCGATGAATGAGAGCAGTACGCCAATGGCGGTCATGAGTGCCATAGTAACGAGCTGACGCGTGCTCCATTTGTTCGTATTTTCGGTTGTATTCGTTGGCGTTCCGGCCATGAAGTTCCTCCTGGTTAATGTGGTTGTTGCATAAAAAAGAATACGACAGAAGTTGCCGTATTCTTAGCTTGTTATGGCGCCCCCGAGAGGACTTGAACCTCCGACGCACGGTTTAGGAAACCGACGCTCTATCCGCTGAGCTACGGGGGCGTGCGAATAACGGTTCAATCATTCTAGCATGAAGCCCTCTATGATCGAGGCCCGTCCCTATCCGTTATAGTTATTCGGGCAGAATCAGACCTAGGCCGAGCCAGTTGAAACAACGATGGTCACCCGACTACCCTTATTCGCTTTTCCAAGCACGTCTTGAGAGATGACGAGGCCTTTTTCAACGGTACCGCTTGCCATGTGCTTCACGGACACCTCAAAGCCTGCGTTCTTCAGGGTTGAAGTTGCATCTGCTTCGGATTCGCCGACCACATTAGGAACTTGAGCTTCTTCAGGACCATTGGAAATCGCGATGGTAACCGTTGAACCTTTAGGAGCGGTTCCAGAAGGATCCTGCGAGATAACGCGTCCTTCAGGGGTATTACTGCTGTAGCGATAGCTTGTGTTCACCTTGAAGCCAGCGTTCTTAAGTGAGTTTTCAGCATTCGAAACTGTTGCTCCTACCACATTGGGAACCGATACATTCTCGGCGCCTTTCGAAAGATGGAAGACAACGGTGTCGCCCTTGTTAAGCGATGATCCTGCAGGCTGATCCTGGCTGGCCACGCAGCCTTCCTTTACGTTCTCGGAGAAGGTCGATTCGCCTTCTTGACCGTTGAGGCCATAGGAGGAAAGCGTACGCATCGCTTCTTCAGAAGTTTGTCCCTTAAGATCAGGTACCGATACCTGTTCAGTTCCCTTTGAAATGCTCAGATCGATACGGCTACCCTTGACCGCTTCTTGGCCACCAGGGGGGTTAGTGCTTACTACGCGACCCGAATCAACCGTTGAGCTAAAGACTTCTGTTTCAGCACCGATCTTGAAGCCAGCTTCTTCGAGTGTGGTCTTTGCTTCGCCGAGCGCCATGTTCGTGACATCGGGCACGGTAGCGCGTTCGCCATTTCCACCGAGCGAAAAAGCGGCGATGCCAATGATAACCGCGACGATGGCTACAACGATCACGCCAATGATAACTTTCTTCTTATTGTCGTTTTGCGGTGGCTGTTGCTGTTTTCCTGAGCGGAAATTCGTGGTTGCGCCAGCGCCCATCGGGTTTGTACCAATAGGCTTCGGCATAACTGCCGTGCCATCCATAGGAGGAATGCCGGCACCGAGTACCTGGGTGCGATCGTTGTGAACGCCAAGACCAGGAACGGGCCTACCTGCAAGATAGTCGTTCAAGGCTTGGCGCATCTCTTGCGCATTCGCAAAACGTTGCGCGGGATCTTTTTCCATCGCCTTCATGATGATGGCTTCGAGCACTGGATCGATATCGGGATTGATCGAGCGCGGGGTGGCAGGCATTTCGTTTACTTGCTTGACTGCAACGCTCACTGAGTCGGTTCCCTCGAAAGGAAGGCGACCAGTGGTTGCTTCGTAGAGCACGATGCCGAGCGAATATACGTCGGAAAGACCGGTGAGATCTTTGCCTTGTGCCTGTTCGGGGGAGATATAGTGGGCGGTGCCAAGCACAGTGGCTGTTTGGCTCAAGCCCGCGTCTCCTGCGCGTGCGATGCCGAAGTCCATGACCTTGATGTTGCCATCGGGCTGAATCATGATGTTCTGTGGTTTGATGTCGCGATGAATGATACCACCTTCATGAGCGACCTGTAGCGCTTGTGCTACCTGTGAGCCGATCTCGGCAGCTTTACGCTGATTGATCGCGCCACGTTCCTTGATCGCCGTTTTCAGGTCGGTTCCCTTGAGGAACTCCATGACTATGTAGTAGGTATCGCTTTCGGCATCAAGACCCCAGTCGTAGATGCTCACGATATAAGGGCTCTGCAGTTTTGCCGCCGATGCAGCTTCTTGGCGAAAGCGCGCTTGGAAGGTCTGATCAGCTGCGTATTGTGGCAGCATAACCTTCACGGCAACAACGCGGTCCAGCACGGTATCGTGAGCGCGATACACTTCTGCCATACCACCGATGCCAACGCGTTCGATGAGCTGATAGCGGTTGTTCAATGTTTTGCCCGTCATGCTTCCAGCCACGTTTAATCTCCTTTTGGAATCCATGCTTGAGCGCTGTTGTTACGCTTAAGCATACCATCATATCCTAATAAGATGGTCATTTTATGACCCCTTGTACTTGCAGAGCGGTACGGAGCACTCCCTGAGCACGTGATGCAGCACCTCCAGGAAGATCCGATCCTTCTTCGAGTACGATCGCCACAACTACTCTTGAGTTCTCCGATGGGCCGATGCCCACGAACCAGCTGTCATCGATAGGCTTGCCAGTTTCTGCGGTGCCCGTCTTACCTGCGATCTTGACACCTGAAACTGCTGCGGCACCGCCTGTACCCGATGCAACAACGCCTTCGAGCACTGACTTCACACGGTTTGCTGTAGCGGAATTCGTTGCTGTCATGAGCGTTGAGGGCGAAGCAGTGAAGCTGCATTTTCCTTCAGCGTTATAGATGCTATCGACTAGATAAGGTTTTTGAATCACGCCATTATTTGCGATCGCGCAGCCTACCATTGCCATCTCGAGCACGGTTGATTGCGGACCTGCGGGGCTTTCATGTTCGCCAACCGGCTCGCCTGCGGCTGCCCATGCCGTTTCCCACTCGGTCATTTCCTCGGGTTTAGGCATGAGTGATTTAGCGAGAGGCAGATCGAACTTGATGTCTTGATCGAAGCCGAAATCTTCGGCAGTCTTCACGAGCATCTCAGCTCCCATTTCCACGCCAAGCTGAGCATAGACCGTGTTCGCGGAAACTTCGGTCGCGCGTGCGAGTGTGATCTCGCCATAACTGCGGCCATTGAAGTTGGTGATATCGCCGTTGCCGATCTTCATGGCACCAGGCGCTTTGAACACGCTCGATTCGGTGGCGACGTTATTCTCGAGCGCACCGGTAAGGGTAACGATCTTGAAGGTCGATCCGGGCGGGTAGAGCGCTTGGGTGGCACGGTTGTAGAGCGCTGAAGAATCCGACGAGTTCGCACTGTTCTGTAGGAGTGTTTCTATATCGGCGGCATTGTAGGTGGGTGAAGAGGCGAGCGCGAGCACAGCACCAGTCTTCGGATCGATGACCACGCATGCACCTGAGAAGCCCTCAAGCGCATCTTGCGCGGCTTTCTGGATGGTCGAGTTAACCGTGAGTTTCACGTCGTTACCTGCGGCGCTGTTACCGGTCGAGGCATTGAGCACATCGGTCCAGGAGGCATAGTTGCGTTGCCCTTTAAGCGTATCGTTGTAGCTTGATTCGATACCGGCGGTACCGAATTTCTCTGAAGCATAGCCCACAATGTGCGCTGCGAGCGTGCCCGCCGGATAGACGCGTTTATAGGTGCCGTCAGACTGTTCGACGCTTTGCGCGAGGACCACGTTGTCGTAGGTGGATATGGTGCCGCGCTCAGTCTTAGATTCCTTTACGAGCGTGTGATTGTTGATGGGCATGTTCTTATATTCGTCTGCCTGAACGACCATGATCATGGTGAGATTGGCGACGAGTAGCGCAAAGAGCACCGAGAAGGCGATCATGGTGTTTGTGATGCGCTTGCCAAGTGATACACGCCCCAGCACGCCTTCAGCAGAAATATTGCCTGTTCCTGATGCGATTTCCGATTCAACGCCAGTCGATTGATCGCCGCATTTGAGCAAGAAGCCCACTGCGATGAAGCTTGCGAGCAGTGAAGAGCCACCTTGGCTCACGAATGGAAGCGTGAGGCCAGTAAGGGGGATGAGGCGCGTAACGCCACCGACGATGATGAATGCTTGCAGTACGATCGTGGCGGTAAGGCCAACCGCAATAAAGGAGCTCACGTCTGATTTTGCACGCGCAGCGGTGACGAGACCGCGGATCGCGAAGCAAAGGTAGAGCAAGAGCAAGCCTGCTGCGCCGAGAAGCCCCGTCTCTTCAGCGATGGCTGCGAAGATGAAGTCCGATTCGACGATAGGGATGTTGTCGGCTAGGCCGCTGCCGATGCCTACGCCGAACAAACCGCCATCTGCCATCGAGAAGATGGATTGTACGAGCTGGTAGCCCGTGTTGGTGGGGTCGGCGAAGGGATCGAGCCAGGTATCGACGCGTACCTGCACGTGCGAGAAGAAGAAAAAGAGGATGACCGCACCGATGGCGATCGTGAGCAAGCCTACTACCAGGTAGAACTTCTTGCCGCTTGCCACATAGAGCATGGTGAGGAACACGAAGTAGACGATGAGCGCCGAACCTAGATCCTTCTCGAAGACAACGATGGCCATGGAGAGAAGCCACATGATAAGGAGTGGCAGTAGCGTTGAGAGGTCGGGGAATTTGAATGGCCCTACCTTGTGTGTGAAAACAGAGAGCATCTCGCGGTTTTGGGCGAGGTATCCCGCTAAGAAGAGCACGATGAAGATCTTGGCGATCTCTCCTGGTTGGAACGAAAAGCTCCCGATCGAAAGCCAGATGCGACTACCGTAGATCTCGTTGCCGATGCCAGGGAGCAGAGGGGAGAGCAGCAGGATGAGGCCGATGACCATGAGGGTGTATTTGTAGTTGGCGGTCTTATCCATATTCTTCATGAACACGATGACAGCGATCATGAAGATGATGCCTAATACCAACCAAGCAACTTGTCGTACCGCCAGGTCAGGTGCGAGACGCGTTACGAAGGCGATGCCGATCGAAGAGAGCGCGAAGCAGATCGGCAGGATCGCTGGGTCGGCAGCAGGGGCGAATTTGCGTAGTGCGAGATGCGAGACGATGAACGAAGCGAAGATACCTACCGGCACGCCGATGCTTGCCCAACCGAGTTCTTCACCCTGGTTGAGGGCGATCATCGCGAAGAGCAGAATAGCGAGCGGTGCCGCTATGCAAAGAAGTGCAAGTTCGATATTGCGGCGGGTCATGGCCTAGCGTCCACCCCCGTTGTTGCCTGGGTTGCTCGCAGGCTGTGCGGTTGGGGCCGTTTGTGTTTGCTGAGCCTCGGTTTCAGCACGTGCGATCTCTTCTTCGTATCCGGCGATGAGACTGTTCGCTTCGTCGATGCTAGAAACGCTCATGCCTTCCTTGATGCGGTTCGCCACTCCTGGTTGAAGCTTGTCGACATCGACATCAGTGGCGTGATCGAACGTAGAGAGCTTGATGCCCATGAAATCGTCCGGCGTACCGCGGTAGACGCTCACCTTGCCATTCTCTTCTATCAGATAGGCTGAATTGCTGATGAAGGTATAGCTGCCGAAGCCTGCCGCGAAGATGACCGCAACAAGCGCGATGGCAAGACCGATGTAGAAAGCGCGGCTTTTGTGCGCTCGCTTCTTTTCGCGCACTTCGCTAAACCCCGGCACATCCGCCACAACGACCGTTACATTATCGGCACCACCGTTCTCGAGGGCAGCGGTGACCAATTCATCGGCACAATGCTGTGCATCGCTTTGCCTGCGCATGATCGATTCGATCGCGTTGTTCGAGATCATGGAGCTCAAGCCGTCGGAGCAAAGCAGTATGCGATCACCTGCGTCTACGTTGAGCTCATAGATGTCGGGTCGCATGTGGATGTCGGAACCGATCGCGCGGGTGATGACCGAACGATTTGGGTGCACACGCGCTTCTTCGGGGGTAATCTGGCCAGCTTCGATGAGGTCAGCCATGAGTGAATGGTCACGCGTGATCTGTTGCAGGTGACCTTTGTGCAAAAGGTAAGCGCGCGAATCGCCCACCTGCGCGATGAGCAGGCGCTCGCCTTCGAGCATGGCTGCGGTAAGTGTGGTGCCCATGCCGTCACGTCCGATGCCCTGGCGGGGGGCTTTCATCACGTTGTAGTTAGCTGCTTCAACCGCAGCGGTGAGCCCTTCGGCATCGAGATGACTTGGCGCAAGTTCAGCAAGCGTATTCACGGTGATCTCGGAAGCGATCTCGCCTGCTTCATGACCGCCCATGCCATCTGCTACGGCAAAGAGCGGCGGAATGATGATGAGACTGTCTTCATTGTGATCGCGCACGTAGCCAATGTCCGTGCGGCTTCCGAATGATATGTCTTGACCTGCTGTGTTTTTGTTGCTGATGGTGGTCATTTATGCGTACCTTACCCTTATGGTCACATCGCCGACCATTACGCGGTCGCCGTTCTTGAGTGCGGTTGGTTCTGATATATGCATGCCGTTGACGGCGGTTCCGTTGAGCGAACCCATGTCCTCGATGAAGAGATTTTGCCCCATGAGCACGAAGCGCGCGTGACGAGAGGAGACATACTCTGCGCCGATAACGATATCTGCTCCAGGGCTTCTGCCGACCACGATCGGACCACGCACATCGATCGCAGCTCCTCGGAGCTCTTTCGGACCTTTCTCGACTGCAACAGACCAGGTCTTCTCTTTTTTGCGCTGTCCCTTCACGAGGCCGATACCCGTTTTCATGATGGCGAAGAGAAACAGGTAGAGCAGTGCTACGAATAACAATCGACCGATTAAAAGAACGATGTCTATCACGGGGTTACCTTACTGACGAACTGCTTGGACAGGCGATGCGCGAACGCGACTGGCGAAGTGATTATCATGAACAGGTCTAACGAAACGTGAAGAGGAATGTTGTTGTGCCAACCGTGATACGATCACCATCGTTTAAGAGCACAGAAGCAATGTGCTTTCCATTAACGAGCGTGCCATTGGTCGAGCCAAGATCGGCAAGCCCCCAAACGTTGGGCGATTCGCGGAAGATCTCTGCATGCGTGCGGCTTGCATTGAGGTCGTCGAGTACGATGTCGCAGTTGGTGGCGCGTCCGATGAGCACGCGAGGATTGGCAAGCGGGAAGGAGCGGTCGGTGGTCAGGTTGATGAGGGCAGCCGTTGGTTCAGTAGATGCAGGCTGTTGGTGATCGAACATCATCGTGTTGGGAACCGGGATAGGCTCTGCCACTGAAGCGGATTGTGCACTTGGATGGTAGGCAGAGGCGCCTTGCTGTTGATCTGGCGCATACGGTTGAGCGTTTTGTGGGTAGCCCTGGGGCTGCATATAATCATGCGGCTGTGGCTGTTGATAGGGGTTCGCCTGCGGGTGCGAAGGCGCGCCATAGCCAGGTTGCTGGGCAAGACCATAGCGTTCGAGCTCTTCGTTGCGCAGTTGCGCGATGATCGGTGCCGATACTAGTTCAGCGATCACATCGAATTTGCCATGCTTGAGATCATCGTCGACCATGAAGCGCACGAGGGGAGCACCATCCATGACAAAGCCTTCTTCGTTGGCTTTAGCGCGCAGATAGGTTTCGGTTTCTCCTGCGAGGGTAGGGTACATGCCGAAAAGACGACGATCATCATCGGGATTCACAAGCACGGTATAGAGCGTAGGAGCATACTCTTTGCCAGCGCCGACGGTCTTTTCACGGCGCATCTGCTTTTCTGCTTTCTTGGTAATTTGAACGGGAGAGATCGGAGCATCGAAGAGCTTATCGTTGATACCTTCGAAGCCGTCTTCTACGCGACGTTCAAATTTCGAGAAAAGTCCCATGGATGTTCTCCTCACATAACACGTGCTATTCAGCATAGAACTATCAATATCTTGCCATAAATAGTGTTTTTTACTGCTTAAATCTATGCAATCGCCATATAGGTGGCTAGAGTATCGGCATTGATGGCATGAAGAGGGCTCTAACGTACAAATCTGTAAGGATCATAGGGTTGCCGATAACAGTTCGCGTATGCTGTCTTGACAAAGGATCGTACCGATGAATTTGAAGCTGAGGTGTTGCGAACGGGTAGTTTGTGGGGTATGCTGAACAGCACAACTTATGCGGGCGTGGCGGAATTGGCAGACGCGCTAGCTTCAGGTGCTAGTGAGCTCCGGCTCGTGAAGGTTCAAGTCCTTTCGCCCGCACCACTTCTGTTACGCCGTTCTAGCGAACGGCGTTTTTATTGACGCTGCGAAGCCTTTTTCTTTCGTTGTTTTACAAACAACGAAAGTCTCGACGCTGCGAAGTTATGTAGCGCTCCATCTTACCCCTTGTTTCAGGCTCTGCGTTGGGCAAACCCAACTTGGCCTGAAGGCGGGGCAATCTGAAGCACTACATAACTTCTCGCTGACTTTTGTTCATCCTGGAAGACAAAAGAATTTGCCGTATTTCCCATGTGAAATAAAACTAGAAGAAATTGTCCATACAAATTGCGCGGAGCGAATAATAGGAGGCGCTTTCAATGGCCCTTCATTCTTCCTGCGCCACTAACTAAGTTAATGTTTCCCTAGCCATAAATGCAGGTTCTTTTGTGCTTTATTGCGCTAAACTTTCCCTATTCTTATGTATGAGAGGTTCAATCGATGAATATCTGGCAAAAGTGGAATAGCATCAGCTTGGTAAAGCGCATCTTGGTCGGCCTGGCCATCGGCGCGATCTTAGGATTCTGCGTTCCTGCAGGAAATGAGGTCATCGCCTTGCTCGGCGATCTGTTCGTTGGCGCCTTGAAGGCGGTAGCTCCCGTTCTGGTGTTCTTTTTGGTCATTAGCGCGCTCGCGAATGCAAAGAGCGCAGGCTCGATGGGCACGGTCATCGTGCTCTATATCATCTCGACCTTAGTTGCTGCGCTGATCGCTGTTTGTGCGAGCTATTTGTTCCCTACGGTCGTTCCCATGCTCGAACCCGCTGCCGATCAGGCATCGCCTGAGGGATTGGGCGAAGTGCTCACCACCTTGCTCATGAATGTGGTAGCCAACCCTGTCGGAGCGCTCATGAATGCGAATTACCTGGGCATCTTGGCATGGGGTGTGGTGTTGGGCATTGCGCTGCGTGCCGCGAGTCAGCATACGAAAGACGTCTTCACCGCAGTCTCCGACGCTATTTCGAAGGTGGTCGGCTGGATCATCAGCTTCGCTCCTATCGGCATTCTGGGCTTGGTGTACGTGGCAGTTTCTGAAAACGGTGCCGAGATCTTCATCACCTATGGTCATCTTATCGCGGTGTTGGTGGGCTGCATGCTCTTCATCGCGCTCGTTACCAATCCGCTTATCGTATTCATTGCTACGCGCAAGAATCCTTACTATCTCGTTCTGCGTTGCTTGAAAGATTCGGGCATTACCGCGTTCTTCACACGCAGCTCTGCGGCGAACATCCCGGTGAACATGGAATTGTGTCGCAGGCTCGGCCTTGAGAAGGATAACTATTCGGTTTCCATTCCGCTTGGTGCGACTATTAATATGGCGGGGGGCCCGGGCGCGGTCACCGCTATTGCCCTGGCGGCGGGGGCGGCGCTCG
>CABQIW010000041.1 GCA_902464295.1 uncultured Eggerthella sp. | reverse complement strand
CATAACGTATTCTCCATGCTTCCACACTCTGACTATCTTCCTGATGATACATGGGAGGATCTGATCACATTTAATGAACTCTTGCTTGAATGCGACATGGATCAGCTTGAGCAGGTATATTCGCACCGTATTCTTGAAGAAAGCATTAGTGTTGCTAAACGCCAGGTGGCAGGCCAATATCCCACCCCCGAACCGTTAGCGGCATTACTAAGTGAAATTGCGGTCAGGGACTCATTCGGAAATGCGTGGGATTGTTGCTGTGGAACCGGAACTATAGGCTGCGCTTTATGGAAAAGAAAGCATGACGTTCTTTCCGACGCGAAGACCAACGCTGAACAAATCGCTTATGAGACTACATGGATGTCCGATATACATGATTTTCCTTTGCAAATAGCTACCCAGAGTTTCTCTGCTTTATCTCCTCTCAAAATGCCACTCCGAGTCATTCGAGAAAACGTGTTTAACGCAAAGCCTGGAATGTTAGTGCCCATCATTAATCCTTTGGATGGCAATAAGGAGATGCTTGAGTTTCCTTGTTTTAAGAGTATTGCAAGCAATTTGCCTTTTGTGGATTTCAACACGACAGACATTTCAATCTACGATTCCATTAAAGAAAGGATACGAGCAGAACTCCATGAGGATTATCAATTGTCTCTATCGGATCGTAACGATCTCTACTGCTATATCACTTTGTATTTAGATACACTCCTCGATTTAGATGGGTATATGTGTCTTCTAACGTCAAACTCTTGGTTATGTACAGCGGCCGGTGATGACTTCATGCTGGCTCTTCAGGCAAAGTTTGATGTTGATTCAATTTATGTTAATGGTACGCATCGGTGGTTCAAGAATGCCGATGTAATGAACGCAGTGTTGGTTCTTCGAAAAAAGACATCGAACTCAAGGCCCGAATGTTACATGGGGTCTATCAATGCAAGCATTGACGATCTTTGCCATGGCACGATTCGAAACAGCATCAGTCGAAGAATCATTACCCATTCATCTGATTGCGAGCATGTCAGTGAATGCTTGGTGACGTGGGATCAGATGAAGCAACTTCGTCAGATCGGCCTGTCTTATTACACGATGTGCCATGATGTTGCTTTTATGCTTATGTTGGTCGATCGTCTTTGCAGCGCCGAATCATTATTTGATATCAAGCGCGGAACAAAATCGGGCCAAGACAGCTTCTTCTATTCATCGGATAGGGACTTTGTTGAGGAACCCTTTGTCATTGACCTTCTCAAGAACTTCAATGATGTAAAGAGCTTTGAACTGCGTCCTTCGTGGTATGCGTTTAATTGCGATAAGTCTACAACCTATCTCGAAGAACATGGTTTTGTAAAAGCGCTTAAGCGAGTACAAAGCGTTAGTAACCCAAATCAGTCCTGCAAATCCCATAAACCATATTGGTACACTCTTCCGGGTGGGGTCTCTGTAGCCTTTGCAACAACTATGAATCCAGGCGGTCGTCTTTTCTTCGCAAGCGCACCATCAGGACGTACATTTGCGGCGAATCAACGTGCTATATGCTTTTCGCCGCTCGATCCCAACCTGGATAAGGAGCTTTGCCTCGCTCTTTTGAATTCAACGCTTGGGATGTTTCTTATTGAGGCTTCTGCGGCTCCGATGGCTCTTGGGGCTCTGGATACTAGAGCAGAGACTTTTAAAAAAATGTTTATGCTTAATCCAGATCTTATTACTCGAGAGCAGCGTGATGAGATTGTGTCTGCTTTCGAGGCTCTTAAGTCCAGAAACGTTAAAGACGCGCTCGACGAGCTTCAGGAACAAGATCGCGAGCAGTTTGACTCAATAGTCTTGAAGGCTTACGGGATTGAAGAGTATTCGACGCAAATTAGAAAAGCATTAACCCAGATGCTTCGCGTCAGACTACGGTGAGTACAAGATGAGTACGAATCTAGCGAATTCCTCAATTTGAATTTCAGCGCGTGAGTCCAGTTCTTCAAAATGGACCAACTGTAAGTGTAAACTCACATTATCGTGATGAGAGGTCGCAGGATACAGCTACAGTCAATCGCTCTAAGCAGCTCAATCATAAGAAATACTCCTTCGACAACCGCCAAAGGAGTATTTCTGGAATTCATGGCTCAATTGGTTTGGAGGTAACTGCGAGTCGCTTTAGAACATCAAAACGCTGCAAAACTCACCCAAAACAAACTTCACGATAATGTGTGTAATTATTCCCACTCAATAGTTGCAGGTGGCTTGCTCGTGATGTCGTAGGCGACGCGGTTGATGCCGGGGACTTCGGCGACGATGCGGCTTGAGATGCGCGCAAGCACATCGTAGGGGAGCTTCGCCCAGTCGGCGGTCATCGCGTCGCTCGATTCCACGGCACGCAGGATGATCGGGTGTTGATAGGTGCGCTCATCACCCATGACGCCCACGCTGCGCACGTCAGGAAGCACCGCGAAATACTGCCACACGCTGCGCTCGACCTCGGGTCCTCCTGCGCTCTCGCGCACAACTTCACCATTGCGCTCGCCACTCTTCTCGAACAGCTGCTCGTTATACGCATCCAGCTCCTCACGCACGATCGCGTCCGCATTCTTCAGGATCTCGAGCTTCTCAGGCGTCACCTCGCCGATAATACGGATCGCAAGGCCTGGCCCGGGGAATGGCTGGCGATGCACGATGTGATCGGGCAGTCCCAGCGCCGAACCGAGCGCACGCACCTCGTCCTTGAAGAAGTGATCGAGCGGCTCGATCAGGTCAAAATGCACGCCATCGGGGAAGGGGATCAGGTTGTGGTGGCTTTTGATCGTGGACGCCTTGCCGCCGGTCTTGCGCGCACCGCTCTCGATGATGTCGGGATAGATCGTGCCCTGCGCCAGGAACTTCACGGGCTCGCCATCACCTGCAACCTCTTCAGCCACCGCGAAGAATTCCTTCCAGAACTGCTCGCCGATGATGCGACGCTTCGCTTCCGGATCGGTCACGCCCGCCAGCAGCTGGGCGTAGCGATCTTCGGCATGCACATGGATGAAATCCACGTCGAATTGCTTGGTGAACACTTCTTCGACCTCTTCAGGCTCGTTCTTGCGCAAAAGCCCATGGTTCACGAACACGCACACCAGCTGCTTGCCGATCGCCTTCGCACACAGCGCCGCAACCACGCTCGAATCCACGCCGCCCGAAAGTCCAAGGATTACGCGATCGCTACCCACTTGCTCACGAATGGCCGCCACGGAATCATCGATGATCGAGTCCATGGTCCAGTTCGGCTCCAGCCCTGCGATCCCAAACAGGAAGTTCGCCAGCATCTCCTGGCCATATGGCGTGTGGCGTACCTCGGGATGGAACTGCGTGGCGTAGAGCTTGTGCTCGGGGCATTCCATGGAAGCCACGGGGCACACGTCGGTCACGGCTGTTACCGTGAAGCCCTCGGGCACTTCGCTCACCGCATCGCGATGGCTCATCCACACGGTCTGCTCGTGCGGCGTTTCGCCATACAGCGCTGACGTGCCACCGCAACCCGCGCAATCCACGCCGTCAACACGGGTGAGGGGAGCGGGCCCATATTCGCCCTTCTCGGTGTGGCTCACCGTACCGCCGAGCGTTTTCGCCATGATCTGCTGGCCGTAGCAAAAACCGAGCACGGGGATGCCCAGCTCGAAGATCTCGGGGTCGACCGAAGGTGCATCTTCGGCATAGACGCTTGCCGGACCGCCCGACAAGATGATGGCGCCGGGGTTCTTCTCGCGCACCTCATCAGCGGAAATGTCGCACGGAACGATCTCGGAATACACGTTCAGATCGCGCACGCGACGCGCGATGAGCTGGCCATATTGCGCGCCGAAATCGAGAACCAATACGGTTGAGAGCGGGGTGGAAGTGGCCATGCGTGTCTCCTTCTGAGGTCTGCGGGTGAGCTTCGCGGGATGGCGTCTGCGAACTGCCTGCTTTGCTGGTGTGGTTTTGTTCGCGCGCGATCCACGGTCGTTTCAAAACTAGGCTTTCATCTTACCCGAAACGCCCTCGTCTGTCGCACGTTTCGTCGGGAAAATCGAGCGAAGCAAAGCAGCGTTCCGTACGTTGTAAAACGAGGGCACGCAAGCCGTTGAAGGGGAGCGGTGAAAAGGCTCAGGAGAGCATTCGTTCGCTCGCGCATCGCGCCACGCCGCACACCTAAGTGTGGCTGCACCGTGTTCGAGCATTTGTGCTAGTTCGTATGCGCGAAACAGGTATGACGCTCCTTAACTCACCAACCCCATGAACGCCACTAGTAGCGGGATGAACACGAACGACCCCACGGTGGTGATGATGGTGGCCTTCGCGGCCAGCTGCGCGTTGCCGTTGTACTGCGCGACGAACGTCGGGCACATCGATCCCGCGGGCATCGCGAACATGAGCATGAACACGGCAGCCAGAAGCGGCGAAACCCCCAGTGCGGTGAAGCCCCAGTAGAAGAGCGCGGGCAAGATCAGCTGGCGAATGATCATATAGGGGTAGAGCCGCACCTCTTTTACTACGTTCTTCATGGGCGAGCGTGCCACGATCACGCCCACCACCAGCATGGCAATGGGCGCGGTGATCCCGCCCAAAAGCGAGAGCGAATCCTGTACCAGCTCGGGAACTTGCAAACCGGTGAAGAACAGCACGAGCGCCAGCACGCTCGCGATCATCGAAGGGTTCACGATCGAACGCCACGGGATCGACACCTTCGCGTCCTCGCCGTATTCCGCGCGTAGCGGGTCATCCTTAGCGAGCATCACGAACCCTACGCCATAGACGAACACCGCAAGCACCATCACGTAGATGCTCGCATAGATGACCGACTCGCTGCCCAGGATCGCGCCCACCACGGGCAGCCCCAAAAAGCCTGTGTTGTTGCAGATCGTGACGAATTGATACACCACGCGTTCGCGCTTCGGAACGCGCAGCACCACCACTAAAAGCCAGCCGACCAGCAGAAGCAAGAACCCTTGTGCGATCGCCATGGCGAACGTGATTCCAACCGTCTCGCCAGCATCGGCAGCTGAAAGCCCATGTACCGATGCGACCACCATGCACGGCAGCGTGATGTTCAGCAGCAGCTTCGTGAGCTTCTGGTTCGTGTATTCGTCAAGATAGTCGAGCTTCGCGGCAAGAAATCCCACCGCGGCAACGATGATCAGTATCGCCATCTGGGAGAGCCCGTTCAGTGCGCTTTCCACCCGTGTCCTTTCTTCAACTTTATCTTGTTGGAAGTTTCTTGTAGGAGTGCATAAAAAGCTTGCCGCGCCCGCCTGTTCAGCCAGCGAATGCGGCAAGCTGTTCATGAGTGTGACCGCTTTCGAACGCATCACCCACGGGTGAAGTCGCCCACAACAGTATCATTCATGAATGTAGCCATTCGTGAATGCGGCCCGCAAAGCACACACGCTACTTCAGCTTCCCATAATCTTCGTCAGAGACGGGCTCGAGCCATTCGTTCGAGCAATTCTCGCCTGGCACCGTGAACGCCAGGTGCGCGAACCAGCTGTCGGGCGCCGCGCCATGCCAATGCTTCACGCCGGTGGGGATGTTCACGATATCGCCTGGCAGCATCTCCTGCGCCGGCTGACCCCACTCCTGATAGTAGCCACGGCCGCCCACGCAGATCAGCATCTGTCCGCCGCCCTTATCGGCATTGTGCACGTGCCAGTTGTTGCGACACCCCGGCTCGAAGGTCACGTTTGCGGTCGGGACCTGTTCGGCCGTAAGGGGCGCAAGCCAGCTCTTGCCGCTGAAATACTGCGCGTAGGCATCGTTCGGCTCGCCCACGGGGAACATCAGCGTGGCAGCGAACGCCGCAAGCTCGGAATCGTCCGCGGGCTCTTCGTCGCCCCACACCTCTTTGGCCAGGCGAAATGCCGCCCAAGCCTTCGGCCAGCCCGCATAGAAAGCTGCGTGGGTAAGCACCTCGGCGATCTCGCTGCGCGTAATGCCATTGGCTTTCGCGCTCTGCAGGTGGAACGCGAACGAAGAATCAGTGAGCCCTTGCGCCATGAGTGCCACCACGGTCACCAGGCTGCGATCGTGCAAGGAAAGCTGCGCCGTGCGGCTCCAAACCTCGCCGAAAAGCACGTCGTCGTTGAGTTCTGCGAATTTGGGAGCGAATTCGCCCAGGGCATCGCGACCCGCAGTTTGCTTGACCATGATCTTTCTCCTGTCGCTCGTTTGCGTGTTCGATCTTATGATAATGCGAGCGCTGAAGTATGTTAAATGCTGATATTTAATATAAGATCATGCGCGGTCGTTATGACCTGGATGAATGAAACCGTGAGAACTACCCGCAATGTTGCCAGCAAAGGTGCAGGTCAATCTCCGGTTCCATCAAGTTCCGCGCACACATGCGCAATGAAAGCGTTCACCGCCGCCGTCTGCGTCACGCCATGCTTCCAGGCAAGAAGCGTCGAACCGGTCAGCTCAGGTGAAAGATCGCGCGTGCAGAGGTGCTCGGTATTCCAATTCTGCGAAGACCCTTCTATCCAGATCAGAACTCCCAGCCCGGCTTCCACCATGATCGGTGCCATACCACCTAAGCTCACACGGAAGTTCTTCTCGAGACTCTCGTAAGTACTGCCGAACCACTGTGCGAGCTCGTTTTGAACAGCAGGCCTGCTCGGCAGGATGAGCGCGCGATCCTTCAAGTCTTCGGCGGTGATGACCTGCTTGGATGCGAGTGGGTCGTCGATCTGCATCGTGGCAACCCATTTTTCCGTGTCAGGCATACGTCGGTAATCGTAGGCTTTCTTCTCGATGGGTTCGATGAATAGCCCGAAATCCAAAAGGCCTCTATCAAGGCGCTCAGCAACCTGATCGGCGATGCCAGTGAGCAAGTCGAATTTCACGTTAGGATACCGCTGGTGAAACGAAGCGATCAGATCCGCGAGTCGCTTCATCGAGATGAATTCGCCAGTGCCGATCGAGATGGTTCCCTCAAGAAGCTCGTCTTTCGCCGCCAATTCATCTTCGGTGAGCGCTACCAGCGAAAGGATCTCGCGCGCTCGCCGCTCGAGCAGCTGTCCTTCATCGGTCAGGGTCATGTGCTTTTTCCCGCGAACGAACAGCGCGCAATCGAGTTCCTTCTCCAGCTGGACCAGCTGCCTGCTCAGCGCCGGCTGGGTGATATGCAGTACTTCGGCTGCGCGTGTGATGGAGCCTTCGTTGGCGATCGCAAGGAATGATTGTAAGAGCTTGATCTCCACGGGCACTCGATTCAGGTCAGGCGGGTGATTGAATGAGGCGCTCTCCTTAAACACAAGAGCACTCTTCAAGGATACCAGCTTGCACCAGCGCGCATTCGCTTTACAAAAGTTTTACGCCTCGCTCGTCTGAAAGCTCCGAGCGCCCTGCAGGCTTTCTCGTAGAATGGTAAAGGTTCGTCCGCGAAGGTTGCGCACACAGAGCGCACGGTTGGCGTCCGCGCCAGGCCGCAAACTCTGCACCACGCCGCGCCACCAGCCCGCGAACGCCCTACCTATATAAGTAAGCAAACGCACAAGGAAAGCAGCATGATCCTCGAAGCGCTCAAAGCACTGTTCATCGGTATCGTCGAAGGCATCACCGAATGGCTCCCCATCTCTTCGACAGGCCACATGATCCTGGTCGACGAATTCGTGAAGCTCGATGTGAGCGATCAATTCCTCGCGCTCTTCCTTGTGGTCATCCAGCTGGGCGCTATCATGGCGGTCATCCTGCTCTATTTCCACAAGCTCAATCCCTTCTCGCCGAAGAAAACGCACGCTGAAAAGCGCGGAACGTGGCGGCTGTGGGGCATGGTCGCGATCGGCTGCATCCCGGCGGCTATCGTTGGTCTGCTCCTCGATGACTGGGTGAACGAACACTTCTACAACGCCTACACGGTAGCCATTATGCTCATACTCTACGGCGTTGTCTTCATCGTCATAGAACGCCGCAACCGCAAGAAGGCCTTGCGCCTCATGGAAGTTGGTGCAACACCTGCGGGGCGCGAGATGCTCGAAGCTCCTGTGCGCGGTCGCCATGCCCGCGTCGAGCGCGAACATACAGAGGTCAGCGCCGAAGAAGCGCTCTTCAAGATCCGCAATGTGGACGATATCGATTGGAAGACGGCGCTCAAGATCGGCTGCTTCCAGGTGCTTGCCATCATCCCGGGCACGAGCCGCTCAGGCGCTACCATCATCGGCGGCATGCTCTGCGGCTGTTCGCGTACTGCCGCCGCGGAATACACGTTCTTCCTGGCTATCCCCATCATGTTCGGCTGGGGTGTGGTGAAGGCGGCGAAGTTCATGATGGAAGGGCTGGTCATGACCCAGACCGAGATCATGGTGCTGGTGGTGGGCATCATCAGCGCATTCATCATGTCGGTCGTCGCGATCCGCTTCCTCATGGGCTACATCAAGAAGAACGACTTCACTGCGTTCGGTGTCTACCGCATCATCGTCGGCATCATCGTGGTCGCATTCTTCACCATACAGGGTACCGGCTTCATCATGCAGTAAGCACTGGTCTAAACCGCGCATAAGCACGCACCGTTTCTTACATTGCAGCATCCACACGTATAAACAAGCTATAATCGAACCATGAGTCCAAACGAGCACAAACCCATCACCGAAGCTGAGAAGATAGAGATGCGCGATCGCGTGAATGCGCGCATCGCTCATTGGTGCAGTTTCGCGGCGCTCGTTATCATCCTCATCGATTTTGCAGCGTTCGTCATCGGACAAGACGATTGGTTCTGGACGGTCGCTGGCATCATGCTCTCGATCGCGCTGCTCGCTATCGCCATGCTCAATAATCCCATCGGATCCAACTCAAAAAAATAGCTACCGCGAGCCATCTTTCACGCGAGTTTGAACAGGCTAACCTTGCGGTGTTTGTTATGATGAATCAATCATGTCATTCATGGGCCGCTGCTCCGCGCTTCCTGCGTTGCGCGTGACCGCTCTCACGCTCCGCGCACCCCTCGCGCACTCCGATCAGCGTCCATTCGGGAAGGGTAAACGATGTCACAACAAGATTCTTTTGCTCAGATCGAGCAACACCGCGAAGCGATCGATGCGATCGACAAGCAGCTCGTGTCTCTTTTGAACGAACGTGCTGGTCATTCGCTTGATATTCGTGCACTAAAACCTGAGGCCAAGATGGGTCTTTTCGACCCCAAGCGCGAGGAAGAGATCTTCACCAAGGTCTGCTCGTATAACGAAGGTCCGCTCTATAACGAGAATCTGCGCGAGATCTACACTGCCATCCTGAAGGTCATGAAAGAGGTTCCGAACCGTGATTAAGCCACTCACCAATCTTCCCAATTACGGTACTAAAACAGACGAGATCACCATCTACGCGGGCCCGTGCTCCGTGGAGTCCGAAGAGCAGTTCTTCGAGGTCGCGGAATGCATCGCCGATCTGGGTCTTTCGTGGATCCGTGGTGGCGCATTCAAGCCGCGCACCAATCCTCACTCCTTCCAGGGCTTGGGCGAAGAAGGCCTCAAGATCATGAAGGCTGGCGGCGACAAGTACGGCCTCAAAACGCTCACGGAAGTCATGGACTCCGCTCACACCGAGCTGGTGCATTCTTACGTGGATGGCTTGCAGGTGGGCGCGCGCAATATGCAGAATTTCTCACTGCTGAAGAAGATCGGCGAAGTTACGAAAGACTCGCATAAGATGGTCCTCTTGAAGCGCGGCTTGGCGGGCACCATCTCCGAGTGGCTTTCCGCTACCGAATATATCACCATGAACGGCAACGATAATGTGGTGCTCTGCGAGCGCGGTCTTCGTACGTTCGAGACCACCACGCGCTTTACGCTCGACATTTCGGCGGTGCCGGTCATCCATAAGCAGTCGCTCTTCCCGATCTGCATCGACGTTTCGCACCCCGCAGGCGTGCGCGACCTCGTGCCATCGCTCTCCTATGCTGCAGTGGCAGCAGGTGCCGACTCGATCATGATCGAGGTGCATCCGAATCCATCCGAGGCCCTTTCCGACGGCCCTCAGCAGCTCACACCGGCGCAGTTCCGCGAATTGGTCGAGCAGCTGCGCGAGATCGCTGCGGTCTTTGGCAAGAAGATCGTTTAAGGATTTCGATCTGTCGATCGAAATCGTAATCGACACTGCGAAAGCCTGGGGCATCTATCCTGACCCCTTGTTTCGAATGCGGCGCGCACCGAAGTGCGCTTGATTCGAAGGCGGGGCCATTATGGACACCCCAAGCTTTCTCGCTGACTTACTACGCCAACCTGTAAGTATTCTTTGAAGTGCTGTGATGTTTTGACCTTCTGTTTCGAATGTGGTGCATATCGAGCAAACACTTGATTCGAAGGCAAGATTATCAATAGCTCTTCAGGTTTTCTTTGAACTCATTACGTCAACCGTAACTATCTTGGAGTGCTATATGCCTATCGATCTTGAAACCTTGAACGAGCCACAACGCGAAGCCGTGCTGTGCACCGAAGGGCCTCTTCTGGTGCTCGCGGGCGCTGGCAGCGGCAAGACCCGTGTGCTCACGCATCGCATCGCGCATCTGGTGGTCGATCTTGGCGTTGCTCCTTGGCAGATCATGGCGATCACCTTCACGAACAAGGCAGCCGCGGAAATGCGCGAGCGCTTGGGCCAGCTCATGGGCGGGTACGTGCGCGGCATGTGGGTCTCCACCTTCCACAGCATGTGCGTGCGCATCCTGCGTTCCGATTGTGAGCGCCTAGGCTTCGCGCCGGGATTTACTATCTACGATGATTCCGACTCGAAGAGCCTCGTGAAGCGCATCATGGCCGAACTCAACATTGACCCAAAGCGCTATCCCGAGAGCATGGTGCGCAATCGTATCTCGAAGGCGAAGAACGAACTCGTAACGCCTGAGGTGTTCGAAGACCGCTATAAAGACCCTACGGCGCAGGTGGTCGGGCGTATCTACAAAGTGCTGCAAGAACGCTTGCGCGCCCTCAATGCGTTCGATTTCGACGACCTGCTCCTCTACACGTATCTCTTGCTCAAGAACCATAAAGAGGTGCTCGAGGTCTATCAAGATCGGTTCCGCTACCTGCTGGTGGACGAGTATCAGGACACCAACCACGCTCAGTACGCGCTCACACAGCTGCTCGCGGCGAAGCATCGCAACATCATGGTCGTAGGCGACGACGACCAGTCCATCTATTCGTGGCGCGGTGCCGATCTATCGAACATCCTCGATTTCGAGAAGGATTATCCCGAAGCGCATGTGGTCAAGCTCGAGGAGAACTATCGCTCGACCGGTAATATCCTCGCGGCGGCGAACGCGGTCATCGAGAACAACTTGATGCGCAAGCGCAAGACGCTCTTCACCTCGCAAGGGGAGGGCGAGAAGATCATGGTGTTCGCTGCCTCCGATGAGCGCGACGAAGGCCGGTGGATCGCTGCCGAGATCGAGCATCAGCACGGCAACGGCACCTCCTACAACCAGATGGCGGTCTTCTATCGCACGAACGCGCAAAGCCGTATGCTCGAAGATATGCTGCTGCGCGCGGGCGTGCCATATCGCCTGGTAGGGGGCACGCGCTTCTTCGATCGCGCCGAGATCCGCGACGTGATGGCATATCTGAATCTGGTCGTGAATCCCGCAAACGATGTTGCCGCGCAGCGCGTCATCAACGTGCCGAAGCGCGGCATCGGCAACACCACTATCGAGCACATCCGCACGGTTGCCGCGGGGAATCGCTGCACGTTCTTGCAGGCTGCTGAGCTCTGCATGCTCGATGAAGGCATCCGCCCGAATACGCGCAAGGCCATCGCTGAATTTGTGGGCATCATCCATGAGGCCCAGCAATACAGTGGCGATCTGCGCAAGGTCATCGAGATGATCGTCGACAAGGCGGGCATCATCGAGTTCTATCGCAACAACCCCAGCGAAGATTCGCAGAGCCGTATCGAGAACATCCAAGAGTTCTTCGGCGTGGTCGACGAATACCGCGAGACCCATGAAGATGCCGACGCGCTCTTCGAGGCTCCAAAGGTAGGCGAGGACCAGAGCGCTGAAACGCCTCCCGTGCGCGTGTTCGAAGCCGATTCGCTTTCCGATTTCGTCGAATGGGTCACGCTTCGTACCGACATGGACACCATGGCCGAAGACGGCGCGGCAGTCACGCTCATGACCATCCATTCCGCTAAAGGCCTCGAATTCGATTGCGTGTTCGTGGCTGGCTTGGAGGAATCGATCTTCCCGCACAGCAATTCATCGTTCGATCCGCAAGGGCTCGAAGAAGAACGCCGCCTGGCTTATGTTGCCATCACGCGTGCGCGCAAGCGTCTCTATCTCACGGCAGCGCTCACCCGTCGCATCTTCGGTCAGACGAATGCCAATCCGGTCTCTCGCTTCATCGGCGAAATACCCAACGAGCTGCGCAGATCGATCGGTGTCGGCTCTTCAGGCTTTTCAGGTTCTGGCTGGGAAAAGCGTGGTAGCAGGCGCGGCATCGCGGGTTCGGGCACCGAAGCGGGTGGTGGACGCGTGTTCGGCCAGTCGAGCGCATCGAATGCCAAACGTGATGCGCGCAGTGCTTCTGCGGGCAAGAAGCCCGCTGCGGCCATGAGCTTTGCGGTGAACGACACGGTCGATCACAAGGTGTTCGGCCGCGGTACGGTCGTGAAGGTCGATGGCGATACGCTTCACGTGAAGTTCGCGCGCAACAACCAAACGAAGAAGCTACTCAAGGACTATGCGCCGATCGTCAAGATCTCCTAGGCCTCTCTGCCTGGTTCTTCAGTACGCCTTCGTCTCGTTTCTCCACGACTTTCTTCACACCTTTCTTCACGCATTCGCTCGCATGCGCGCTTCAGCGAATCGTTGCGGTTTCTATGCATGCACACAAGCGAAACGCGCTACAATAGCAACGCGAAACGAAGTTCGTCTCTTCTGCGGTGAAGCAGGACTGAACGACCTCGTTTCCGACATCAATCACTCGATCGATAAAGGAGCACCATGGCAATCCCGGTACTCATCGTAGGGCACAAGAATCCCGATAACGATTCCATCTCAGCTGCTGTTGGCTATGCCTATTTGAAGAACGAGCTCATGAAGCGCACGCTCGAGCAGAACCCTGAAGCAGAGGAATACGAATACATTCCCGCGCGTCTCGGCCCGCTGCCGCAGGAGAGCGAAGCGATCCTGAACGAGTATTCAGTCGCTGCGCCCGAGCTCATCAACCATGTTCACGCGCGCATCCAAGACGTCATGACCACCAACCCCATCGGCCTCTCGCTCGATTCCACGTTGCTCGACGCAGGCCGCTTGCTGCGTCGCCACAACAAGCGTGCGGTCATCGTCACCGACGAAGAAGGCAAGTACAAGGGGCTTGTTTCCTTGCGTATGGTGGCGAACCGCTACGTTTCTGCCATGGACCATTGCGACGGTGATGATTGCGCTAAAGACCTTGAGAACGCCGCGAACGATCTTGCGGCTTCGCTCTCGCAGCCCGTCTCCGAGCTCATCGAAGAGGACGTCGTCTTCCTGAACAAGGACGATCTTCTGAAGGACTCTGCGCCATCCATCCTTATGAGTGAGCTGCGCGAAGGCATCGTGCTCGACGACGAAGGACACTGCATCGGCATCGTTACGCGTACCGACGTGGCAAAACGTCCGAAGCGCAAGATCATCCTCGTCGATCATAACGAACGCAGCCAGGCCGCCAACGGCATCGACGAAGCCGAGGTCGTCGAGATCATCGACCATCATCGCATCGGCGATGTTTCCACGGCGAACCCCATCCGCTTCATGAACATGCCGGTCGGCTCCTCTGCCACCATCGTTGCGTTGCAATTCATGGAGAACGATGTCGAGATCCCGCGAAGCATCGCTGCGGTTCTGCTCTCTGCCATCATGACCGATACGGTCATCTTGAAATCGCCCACGGCAACCCAGATCGATGAAGAGGTCGCTGAAAAGCTCGCTGCCATCGTGGGCTCTCCGGTGAAGGATTTCGGCATGAAGGTGCTTTCCTAT
>CABQIW010000040.1 GCA_902464295.1 uncultured Eggerthella sp. | reverse complement strand
AGTCCGCACTCTTAATTTGTAATAGGCTGTCCGAAGGAGCGAAGCGCATGAGCTTGCCTCATCAGGCAAGCGAACAGCGAAAGCGGGTAATTACAAGTGCCCCATAGGCGTGCTGCTTGCGTGTAGTGGCGGGGAACCTCGTGGCTTGCTCTCTCCACTGGTGCTGATAAGCGGGTAATTACAAGTGCCCCTTGGGCGTGCTGCTTGCCTAGTCCGACAAGAAGCCGGTAAGGGGCGAGGATGCCACCGCACCTTTGTCGATTACGCGCCCGAGCCCAGCAAGATACGCTTCACGACCAGCTTCGATGGCGAGCTTGAATGCGTGCGCCATAGAGGCTACATCGCCGGCGGTTGCGATCGCGGTATTCGCCATGACAGCAGCCGCCCCCATCTCCATGGCTTCCGCAGCTTGCGAAGGACGTCCGATGCCCGCATCCACGATGATGGGTAGGTCGATCTCGTCGATCAGGATTTGGATGAAGTCCTTCGTGGCGAGTCCCTTGTTCGATCCGATGGGCGCACCGAGCGGCATGACCGCTGCAGCACCAGCGCTCACCAGATCGCGCGCGACATTCAGATCGGGATACATGTAGGGAAGCACGACGAACCCTTCGTTCGCGAGCGCTTCGGTGGCCTTGATGGTTTCGTAGTTGTCGGGCAGAAGATACTTCGAATCGCGCATGATCTCGATCTTCACGAAGTCGCCGCAGCCAAGTTCCCGTGCCAAGCGCGCTATGCGCACGGCTTCTTCCGCAGTGCGTGCGCCTGAGGTATTCGGCAAGAGTGTAACGCCTTCAGGAATATGCGCGAGGATGGAGTCAGTCTCCGAGTTGGCGCGGCGCAGCGCGAGCGTGATGATCTGCGCACCCGCATGTTCGACCGCCGCCTCTACCAGATCGAGCGAATACTTGCCCGAGCCCAAGATGAAGCGGGAATCGAAGGATTTCCCTCCGAGAACCAGGGGATCTTCAATGCTCATAGTCTTCCTTTCGTATAAGCGCGAAAAGCGCGGTTCGTTTATCGTTGAGTGCGTACCGAACTTAGGGCTCGGTCTCGCCAAGTATCAGCCGTAGGACCATGTTCGCCTGGTGGCCTGCGCAAACACCAACACGAGGGCTCGCAAGGCTCCCTTCTGCTGCGACATCGGTGCAGCCATCGCCGCAAAGATAGAGACGCTCGAGCGCTTTGCGTGTGTGAATCGTGTTCGCAGACCCCATCCCAGCCATGCCCGATCCGCTCACGATCGTGGTGTCGGGGCAGGTGGCGAGCAAGGTCTCGACGAGCAGAGCCTTTTGGTCGGGTTCGTCGAACGCTTCGCACACGATCGGGCAATCCGCGAAGAGTGCATGTGCATTCTCGGCGGTGACCTTTACAGAGTGCAGCTCCAGCTCAACGAAAGGGTTGATCGCACGCAACGTCTCTGCGAGCGCCTCGGTCTTCTTCATGCCCACTTGCGCGCAGGTGTATTGCTGGCGGTGCAGGTTCGACACGTCCACCACGTCGAAGTCAACGAGCACGAGCTCTCCCACGCCAAGGCGCGCTAGATGGCAGGCAACAGCAGAGCCCAACCCGCCAAGCCCGGCGATGCCTACTCGTGCGTGCGCGAGCTTCTGCTGGTTTTCGACTCCATGGCGTTTTGCAAGGGCGGCGAAGTAGGCCTCCCGTGAAAGAGCCAGCGATGTGTGTGCGGCAGGCGCGCTCATTAGCCGCCTCCCACAAAGTGAACGATCTCGACCTTGTCGCCATCGTGAAGCAAGGTGTCATCGAAAGTGTCGCGCGAAACGATCTCGCCGTTCAATTCGACCGCGACACGGCTGCGATCCAAACCGCGTTCTTCGACGAGTTTTGCAACGCTCGAACCGCTGTCTATCGCGAACTCTTCGCCATTGACGATGATCATGCTGCCTCCTCTGTGTCCAATAAAAAAGCACCACGAAGAAGCCCCACCGAGGGTGGTGAGCCCCTTCATGATGCTTGCGCGTCAATCTGAATTCAACATACCATGATTCACCATCAAGGACAAGCACAGCAGGTCTATTGACGGCGGTTGTTCGTCATCTTTTGGACAGCCGGAGCACGTCTTTTATCTGCATCAGCGGAGAGGGCAAGGCAGCGAGGTGACTCTTCGCCGACTAAATTCGTTAGTAATAAAACCCGAGCGAAGCAGCGACGCATGAGCGCGTCTGCGAAGCAGATGCGCGAACAGGGAAGCGGGGAACCTCGTGTCTTACCCTCTCCACTGATCGAGCTAATGACGAACGAAAAAAGGTGTCGAACGACCGGGTAGTTTGTCACCTTTGGGCGGGGTATAATCGGATGCCTGATGACGAACGAACGAGGCATACCTGGAGCGCACGCACACGACGCGATGCGTTTGATCGAAAAGCTTGAGGCAGAGCATGCGCTTTGTCGCAAAGAGTGGGTCGCGCTCTTCGCCGCGCAACACGATCCGGCGCTGCGAGCGCATCTGTTCGAGCGTGCACGTGCGGTGCGCGACGCGCACTATGGCCGCCAGGTGTTTCTGCGTGGCCTCATCGAATACTCCAACTATTGCAAGAACGATTGCTATTACTGTGGGATCCGAGCGTCAAATGCGCATCTACGCCGCTATCGCCTGAGTCCCGAAGAGATCCTTGCTTGTTGTGAACAGGGCTACGACCTGGGCTATCGCACGTTCGTTCTGCAGGGCGGGGAAGACCCGAAGGTTCTGCTCGTAGATATCGTCGGCGCACTGCGCGCGCGATTTCCCGATTGCGCGATTACGGTCTCGGCGGGCGAACTGCCGCGTGAGGCCTACCAGCAGCTCTTCGACGCGGGGGCAGATCGGTATCTCTTGCGACACGAAACAGCTGATCCTCGCCACTATGGCAAGCTTCATCCTACATCCATGAGCCTCGAGGAGCGCAAGGCCTGCCTGTTCACTCTGCGCGATATCGGCTTTCAGGTGGGGAGCGGATTTCTGGTTGGCGCACCAGGGCAAACGAGCGAAACGATGGCGGCGAACTTCGCGTTCTTGCACGAGCTCGATCCGCACATGATCGGCATTGGCCCTTTCATTCCGCATAGCAGCACGCCGTTCGCCAGCAAACCAGCAGGCCCGATGGAAGAGACCCTCTTCTTGCTTGCGTGCTTGCGGCTGGCTCATCCACGTGCGCTTCTTCCCGCAACGACCGCGCTCGCCACGATCGACCCAAAAGGGCGTATGGCTGGCCTTGAAGCGGGAGCGAACGTGATCATGCCGAATCTTACGCCCGCATCCTATCGCGGCGACTACGCGCTCTACAACAACAAGCTCGCTACCGGGCTTGAGGCAGCCGAACAGCACGATGAGCTCGAAGCCATTCTTTCCGCACAGGGGTATTCGGTCGAACCATCGCGCGGCGATTCACTCGTCGTTTGATCGCTGTTAGATCGCTGTTAGATCGCAGCGCAATCGTCGTTCAACGCATCAAGACCAACCATTCAGACCGCTTTTCCTCATCTCGAACAGACTCGAGCAAACGCACGCTCCAAAAACACGTTAAACTTTGTGCACTTATGCATGAGAGGGGCCGCACCAAATTGCGGCGTTACCGATAAGGCTCAAGTCACGAGTTCGAGGAGGCTTAATGGCTCGACTTATCATCGAAGAAGCATCCGCTGCTGAAGCGGGCTTCAAGCAACTATCGCAAGAGGCGGCGCGGCGCATCGTCGCGATGCCAGCGGACCAATGTCCGGTCGAATTCACGCAATCGCTCACCCGCCTGTTCCTTTCGGAATCGTGCGGCAAATGCACGCCGTGTCGCATCGGCCTTGCGCAACTGGTCCAACTTCAGCAAGAGGTGCTCGATGGTGTGGGCACCACCGAAACGGTCGAGCTCATTGCCACCACGGCGCAGGGAATCCTGGACAGCGCCGATTGCGCGATCGGCCACGAAGCAGCCCGTATGGTACTCAAGAGCCTGCGCTCCTTCGAAGAGGATTATCGCTCGCATGCTGAAGCTGACCTCTGCTCCGCCGAGCGCAACGCCTATGTTCCCTGCCAGGGCACGTGTCCTGCGCATATCGACATTCCGGGTTACATCGCGCTGGTGAATGCGGGTCAGTACGAAGATGCCCTGCGTGTGATCCGCAACGACAATCCGCTGCCTACGGTCTGCGGGTATGTGTGCGAACACCCCTGCGAATTCACCTGCCGCCGAAGCCTCGTGGACGATGCGGTGAACATCTGCGGCATCAAGCGCTACGCGGCCGACCACGCAAACCCCTACGCTCCGCAGCAAAACCTCGCACCCACGGGCAAGAAGATCGCCGTGATCGGCGGCGGCCCGGCGGGTCTTTCGGCAGCGTATTACCTGCAGCTGATGGGCCACGACGTTTCCGTTTACGATCAGCGCTCGAAGCTTGGCGGCATGGTGCGCTACGGCATTCCCGATTATCGTCTGCCGCAGGAAAAGCTCGATCAGGATATCGATTTCATCCTTTCAACAGGTGTGAAGGCATTCACCAATACCACGATCGGCACTGACCTCACCTACGAAGACCTCGCGAACGATTTCGACGCGATCTATCTTTCGGTGGGTGCGCACGACGAGAACAAGCTCGGCTGCCCGGGCGAGGACGCCGAAAACGTGCTCTCGGCGGTACGGTTCTTGCGTGCTGCTGGCGATGGCTTTGCCCCCGATCTTACGGGCAAGCGCGTGGTCGTTGTGGGCGGCGGCAACGTTGCGATGGACTGCACGCGCACGGCGCGTCGTCTGGGCGCAGCGAGCGTTGAATGCGTGTATCGCCGACGCATCGCAGACATGACCGCGCTTCCTGAAGAGATCGAAGAAGCGATGGCCGAAGGCTGCCAGATCTCCGAGCTCATGGCGCCGATTCGCATCGAAGCGGATGCGGCTGGTGCGGTGCGCGCGCTCGTGGTGCAACCGCAATACATCGGCGCAGTGGGGGCAGATGGTCGTCCGAAGCCTCAGGCAGCGAACGTTCCCGAAGTGGAGATTCCCTGCGATGTGGTCATCGTAGCCATCGGTCAGAAGATCAACACCGATGCGTTCGCGCACGTGATCGCCACGGAACGTGGACGCATTCTGGCGAACGATCAGGGCGCCCTTGCCGATCACAACGGCCTTTTCGCAGGTGGCGATGCGGTCACTGGGCCGGCAACGGTCATCCGTGCGATCGCAGCAGGCAAGGTTGCTGCTGCCAACATCGATGAAGCACTCGGCTTCCACCATAACGTGCACGATGAAGTTACGATCCCTGCTCCGCTCACCACGCGACCGGCAACCGGACGCGTCGAGCAGACGAACCGCCGGTTCGCCGAGGCGATCAAAGACTTCGACATTGCGAAGAACGGCATGACGAAAGACGAGGTCGAGCAGGAAACGAGCCGCTGCCTGCGTTGCGACCATCACGGCTTTGGCAAAGTTTGCGGAAAGGAAGCACTGGTATGGTAACGCTCACGATAGACGACACTTCCGTAACTGTTGAAGACGGTGCCACCATCCTCGATGCTGCCAAGGCGGCGAACATCAGCATTCCAACGCTGTGCTATTTCGAGGGACTGTGTGATATTGGCGCCTGCCGCGTGTGCTGCGTGGAGGTTGAAGGCGATGAGCGCCTGAGCGCTGCGTGCAACACGCCAGCCACAGAAGGCATGGTCATCCATACGCATTCCGACCGTGCAGAGGCAGCGCGCAAGACGAATCTCGAGCTCATTCGCTCGCGTCACGATCTTGATTGTCGCAATTGCGTGCGCTTTGGCACGTGTCGCTTGCAGTATCTGCTGAAATCCTATGGCCTGGCTGGCCCCGATGCCACGCCGGCGATTTACGCGAACGAGCTGCCGCGCGGCAAACGTGCCGAGTGGGATCCACACGCGATCATCCAGCGCAACGCGAGTCGCTGCATCCAATGTGGCCGCTGTGTGGCTGCCTGCAAGAAGCTGCAGGGCATCGGCGTGTGGGAATTCATCGGCACGGGCTCGCGCTCGAGCATCGGGGTGGCCGATAATCGCACGATGCGCGAAGCTGGCTGCGTGGCGTGCGGCCAGTGCATCACCCACTGCCCGGTCGGGGCGCTTTCCGAGCGCGATGATATCGCTCGCCTGCGTGCGGCGATCGCCGACCCCGAGGTAACCACGGTGGTGCAGATCGCGCCCGCAACGCGCACGGCGTGGGCCTCCTCGTTCGGCAAGCAAGATGGTGAACTGGGCGTGGAGCGCATGTGCGCTGTGCTCAAGGAAATGGGTGTGGACTATGTGTTCGACACAGTATTCGCTGCCGACCTCACCATCATGGAAGAGGGAACCGAGCTTTTGAACATCGTGAAGGCGGGCGAGACCGATCGTTTGCCGCTGTTCACCTCATGCTGCCCGGGTTGGGTGAATTTCGCGCGCACGCGCTACCCCGAATCCATCGCGAAGCACCTTTCGTCGGCGAAGAGCCCGATGCAGATGTTCGGCGCGGTGGTGAAGACCTGGTTCGCGGAGAAGAACGGCCTTGCGCCTAAGAAGATCTTCTCGGTCGCGCTCATGCCGTGCACCGCGAAGAAGGTGGAGGTCGCACTGCCGGGCATGTCCTCGAACCCTGGCGTGCCTGATATGGACGCATCGCTTACCACGCGCGAATTCGCGCGCATGATCGCCCAGAGCGAGATCGATGTTGAAGCGCTCGAAGATGTGCCGCTCGATGATCCGCTCGACAAGGGTACGGGTGCAGGCGTGATCTTCGGCACGACCGGCGGCGTGATGACCGCAGCGCTCCGCACCGCAGCCGCGATCATGACCGGATCGAACCCTGAACCGACCGGCTTCGAGTTCGCTCCTGCTGCTGAAGGCCCTTGGAAGGAAGCGGTCTTCGACTTGGCAGGAACGCCGATCCGCTGTGCGGTCGTGCATGGGCTGGCGAATACCGACCAGCTTATCGCAGCGCTCGATGCAGGCACCGTGGATTACGACTTCATCGAAGTGATGGCCTGTCCTTCGGGATGCGCTGGCGGCGGCGGTCAGCCGATCGATGGCAGCGACCGTGAACTGGGCTTCGCGCGCGGCGCGGTGCTGCATACGCTCGACACTGATGCGCCCGTGCGTTTCTCGCACGAGAATCCCGTCATCGAGACGATCTATGCGGAATACTTCGGCGAACCGGGCTCCGAGCGCGCCGAAGAGCTTTTGCACGTGCACGCGCACTAGTACTGAAGCACGAAAGCAAAAACTATCTTCAAGCTAGGCTCTCGAGTTTGACGCTGCTCTAAGGGACGCAGCCTGTGAGGTACACTAGAACCGCAGGTCGCGCTTACCTTCTTTGATGGCTGCAAGATTCTTCTCGAGTACGGCATAGACCGGCGCGTGCTTGAAGTCCTCGTTTTCCATCTCGGCATCGATGAGCGCTTCGCCAAGCGCTCGAGCTTCAGGCGAGGCGTAGTCGAGCAGGTATTCTTCGAGCGTCATGAGGGCATTCGGGTGGCAAAAGCCTGCAATCTGTTCGTTCTTGCAAAGCTCCATGAAGCGATCACCCTGGCGCCCTGCGCGATAGCACGCCGTGCAGAAGCTGGGAATATAGCCAAGCTCCATGAGCCAGCTGACCACTTCGTCCAAGCTGCGGTTGTCATAGACGTTGAACTGTGCGGTGCTCGTCTCTTCGTCCTCTTCGCTCACGTATCCACCCACGCTCGTGCGCGATCCGCCGGAGATCTGCGATACGCCCAGCTCAAGAAGCTGTTCGCGCATGGCTTGTGGCTCGCGCGTCGAGATGATGAGGCCAGTGTAGGGAACGGCGATACGGATGCACGCGACGATCTTCGCGAATACATCGTCGGGCACGCCGTTGTCGAAGGTATCGGGATCGATATCGTCCGCCGGGCGTACGCGCGGCACGCTGATCGTGTGCGGACCTACGCCGAACACCGCTTCGAGATGTTCGGCATGCATGAGCAGCCCAGCGAATTCGTAGGCATAGCCCTCCAGGCCGAAGAGAACGCCTAAGCCTACATCGTCGATGCCCGCTTCCATCGCGCGGTCGTGCGCTTCGGTGTGGTAGGCGTAGTTGCTCTTCGGGCCGGTGGGATGGAGTTCTTCATAGCGCTCTTTGTGATAGGTCTCCTGGAACAGGATATAGGTGCCGATCTCGGCTTCTTTGAGCTTGCGGTAGTTCTCGACCGTAGTAGCTGCGATGTTCACGTTCGCGCGGCGGATCGCGCCGTTCTTGTGCTTGATCGAGTAGATGGTCTGAAGGCTCTCGAGCACGTATTCGATCGGATTGTTGATCGGGTCTTCGCCCAGTTCGATCGCGAGGCGCTTGTGACCTTGGTCCTGTAGCGCGATCACTTCAGCGGCGATCTCTTCTTGGGTGAGCTTCTTTCGTGGGATCGTCTTGTTCTGCAGATGGTAAGGGCAATACACGCAGCCGTTCATGCAGTAATTCGACAGATAGAGCGGCGCGAAGAGCACGATGCGATTGCCGTAATGGTCGTCCTTGATCGCGCGGGCCAGCGCGAAGATGCGCTCGATGCGCGCTTTGTCTTCGCAGGCCAGAAGCACGCTCGCTTCACGATGGGTGAGCCCGTTCCCTTCAGCGGCTTTCTCGAGGATGCGATCGACGAGCGCAAGATCGGCGGCATCGGCGCGGGCAGCTTCGAGGGTCGCGAGGATCTCTTCGTGGTTGATGAATTCCTCCGCGCGGGGAGAGGCAGGATCATAGGGCGGGATAGTAGTGGTCATAGGTTCTTTCGTTCCGATCGTGCGTAACGGGTTTTTCATAATCGAGGAATATAATACGAATGCGTAAAGGATACCAGCAAACACGTACACCGTGCGATGTTTCTGTGAACTCTAAGGAAAGAATCCATGGTCTCTGAACACAACGTTTCGACCCCCTCGCTCGACCTTGAACAGCGTGACGCGCTTTCGGCCACGCCGAAGGGGATGCGCATCACGATCGGGCTGTTCGGCAGGCGCAATGCGGGCAAGAGCAGTGTGGTGAATGCGCTCACACGCCAGCCCGTGAGCATCGTGAGCGAAGTGCCAGGCACCACGACCGATCCGGTCGAGCGAGCGATGGAGCTTCTGCCGCTCGGCCCTGTGCTCTTCGTCGATACGGCGGGGATCGACGACGATGCCGAAGTGGTGGGGCAGTTGCGTGCTGAGACCACGCGCAAGGCGATGAAGGGCTGCGACCTGGCTTTGCTCGTGTATGAGCAGAGTACCTGGGGAGAGGCGGAGTGTGATCTGCTGGCGGATCTTGAGCGTGAAGCGATCCCTGTGGTGGTCGTGGCGAACAAGATCGACCTTGCAGGCGAGGGGGGTGCGAGCGATAGGGGTGCAAGCGATTTCGATCAAGCGGTGCGCGTTTCGGCAACTGAGCGCACAGGCATGGGCGAGTTGCTCCAAGCGATCATCGATGCCGCCCCTGAAAGCCTGCTTGAGGATCCGCCGCTTGCGCGCGACCTGGTCAATCCAGGAGATACGGTCGTGCTCGTCATCCCGATCGACAAGGAAGCGCCCAAGGGCAGGCTTATCTTGCCCCAGGTGCAAACAGCCCGCGATCTGCTCGACGGGGGAGCGCTGCCTTATTTGGTGCGCGATACCGAGCTGGCTGCTGCGCTTGCTTCGCTCAAAGTGCCGCCCGCGCTTGTCATCACCGATTCGCAGGTGTTCCATCAGGTGGCCGAGATCGTCCCCGAGGAGGTTCCGCTCACGGGCTTTTCCGTGATCATGGCGCGCGCAAAGGGGGACATCCATGTGCAAGCCGCGGCGCTTCAGGTGCTTGTGCAGTTGGGCGAAGACGCGCACATTCTTATTGCTGAAGCATGCACGCACCATCCGATCTCGGAGGATATCGGCACGGTGAAGATCCCGCGCTTGTTGCGCAAGAACCTGGGCGAAGGCATCACGATCGACCATGTTCAGGGTAAGGACTTCCCGAACGATCTTTCAAGCTATGATCTGGTGATCCATTGCGGAGCATGCATGTTCAGCAGGCGCGCGATGCTCTCGCGCATCCAAGCGTGCGAACGTGCAGGCGTGCCCATCGCGAACTACGGCATGGTGTTGGCGCACTTCGCTGGCATCGCCGAGCGCGCCCTCGCCCCCTTCAACCTCGAATTAATCGAACAGCAAAGAGGGTAAGGTGCGAGATTCCTCGTCTGCCACACGCAAGCAGCACGCCTATGGGGCACTTGTAATTACCCGCTTTCGCTGTTCGCTTGCCTTAAAGGCAAGCTCATGCGCTTCGCTCCTTCAGACAACCTATTACAAATTAAGAATGCGGACTCAGAGTAATTTAAGTACCCCATGGGCTCAGCTGCTCGCTTGGCCGGAAACATCTAGCTCGATCAGCGGAGAGGGCAAGGCAGCGAGGTGACTCTTTTCCGACTAAATTCGTATTTAATAAAACCCGAGAAAAGCAGCGACGCATGAGCGAATCAGTTTATCTGATTCGCGAACAGGGAAGCGGGGAACCTCGTGGCTTACCCTCTCCACTGATCGAGCTGACGAGGGACCAAAAAGATGTCGAACGACCGGGTAGTTTGTCACCAAACGATGCCTGCGAGGTGGCGGTGATTTATAATCGAGTATGAGAAATGAAGGCGCGACGAAGGCGCACACCTGCGCAGTACGAAGGATGGAAGATGGATCTTACTCCTGGAGCGAAAGCCTACGGCTTCACGGTCGAAACACATGAAGAATTGCCCGAGATCGACGGCGCCGCAACCCTTATGCGTCACGAAAGCGGCGCGCGCCTGCTCTATCTGGCAAACGAAGACAACGACAAAGCCTTCTCCATTGGCTTCAAGACACCACCGGTGAACGATACGGGCGTCTTCCACATCCTGGAGCATTCGGTGTTGTGCGGCTCGGACAAGTTCCCGGTGAAGGAGCCGTTCGTGAACCTGCTCAAGAGCTCGATGCAAACGTTCTTGAACGCCATGACCTTCGCAGACAAGACAGTCTATCCCGTTTCGAGCACGAACGAGAAAGACCTGATGAACCTTATGGATGTCTATCTCGATGCGGTGCTCCATCCTGCCATCTACAAGCGCAAAGAGATCTTCGAACAGGAGGGTTGGCACTACGAGCTCGAGAGCACCGACGCGCCGCTCACGTATAACGGCGTGGTGTTCAACGAGATGAAGGGCGTTATGTCCGATCCTGACAACGTGCTCTTCGACGCGCTCCAAGCGGCGCTCTTTCCCGATACCGCCTATCGTTTCGAGTCGGGCGGCCTGCCGAGCGCGATCCCGAACCTCACCTACGAAGACTTCCTCGACAACCACGCGCGTCACTATCAGCTGAGCAACAGCTACATCACGCTCTATGGCAACCTCGACATCGACAAGATGCTCGAGTTCCTGAACATGAACTACCTTTCTGCGAACAAAGCGCCAGAACCTGCAGGCGCGCCGAACCCGCTCATGGTCCAAGACCCGGTTGAAGCGCTCGATGTGGTGGTCGAGATGAACACCTCGCCCGAAAACGCGTGCGCTGGGCTCGGCTATGTGATCGGCACGGCGGCAGACAATGAACGCATCATCGCATTCGATATCCTCATGGATGCCCTTATGGGCTCGAACGAGGCACCGCTGAAGAAGGCGCTGCTCGAGGCAGGGTTCGCAGGTGATGTGTTCGACTACATGAACAAATCGATCCTGCAGCCCTTCGTTCTGATCGAAGCGAAGGGCATCGAGCCTCAAAAAGCGCACGTATTCAAGGAATGCCTTGAGCGCGAAGTGCGCAAGCTCGTGGAGGGCGGCATCGATAAGCAGCTTATCGAAGGGGCGATCGCGCATGCGGAATTCGTGATGCGCGAAGGCGATTTCGGCACATCAACGGGCGTGATCCTAGCCGTGAATGCGCTTTCTGCCTGGCTCTACGATGATGCGCAAGCCATAGACCCACTGCGCTACGAAACCACGTTCGCCGCGCTGCGCGAGAAGCTTGAGACTGACTATTTTGAGAAGCTGCTCGCAGAAGTGCTGCTCGAGAACGACCATCGTGCCTTCGTTGAAGTGGTGCCCACTGCCAAGGAATCGAGCGAAGAGGCAGAGCGCCTTGCCGCCATCAAGCAGACGCTCGACACCGCGCAGCTCGAAGCTATCATGGCCGAGGCCGAGGAACTGCACCGCATTCAGATGGAGCCCGATAGCCCCGAAGCACTCGCCACGCTTCCGCTGCTCGAGCTTTCCGATATCGCTGAGACGCCTGCGGAGCCAGATTGGCACTTCGAGGCAGACACGCCGTTGCCTAGCATCATCCATGAAGTGCCCACGCATGGCATCGACTATCTGTCCTATTACTTCTCGCTCGATCACGTTACGTATGACGAGCTGCCCTACGTCACGCTGCTCGCGAACTTGCTCGGCAAGCTCGATACCGAACACTACACCGCCTCCGAGATCGATACGCTCTCGCAGCTCTACCTGGGGCGTTTACGTTTTTCCGCCACTACCTATGAGAACGATACGCTTGCCCAAGGTATTGCACCGAAATTCATCGTTTCTGCAAGCGTGCTGTCGAAGAATCTCGATCATGCCATCATGCTGCCGAAAGAGATCTGGGCGCATACGTGCTTCAACGATCCCGAGCGCATCAAGACCATCTTGCAACAGCAGCGCATTTCCATGGAGCAGAATTTCCAGGCCATGGGCCACACGAGTGCGCTGGCGCGTGTTGCCGCTGGCCTTACGCCCGCAGGCAAGCTGCTCGATCAGCTCGCTGGCATCGATTTCTATCAGTTTCTGTGTGATCTGCTCGCTCACTTCGACGAACGCGCGGAGGGCCTCATCGAGAGGCTCGAAGCGGTGGCGAAGCGCGTGTTCACCGATGATGTGGTCCTGAGCTTCACCGGTGCGCAAGAAGACCTGGTGCGCGTGTGGGAAGCGGGCGGGACCTTCGATCTTGAAGAGGGGTTTGCTGGTCGTGACCGGACACTCGTTGTCCCTGAGCCGGCGGCGCAAAACGAAGCCTTCATCGTGCCGAGCGACGTTTGCTATGTGGGTGCAGGCACGAATCGCACGGCGATCGAGGCGGTTCCCTTCGATGGGACGACCAATATCGTCACGCGCGTGCTTTCGTACGACTATCTCTGGAACGAGGTACGCGTGAAGGGCGGTGCGTATGGTGCGGGCTTCAAGGCTACACGTACGGGCACGATCATGTTCTATTCGTTCCGCGATCCGAATCTCGATCATACGGTGGAGGTCTATAACGGTTCTGGTGCATGGCTTGCCGATTTCGATCCCAGCGAAGCGGAACTGCGCGGTTATATCATCAGCGCGGTTGCAGGCTACGATGCTCCGCTCAAGCCGCGTGCTCTCGCGCAGCGTCAGGACAACCACTATTTCGCCAGCCTACCTGCGGATTATCGCGCGCGCCTACGTGCCGAGATGCTCTCGACCACCATCGACGATCTTCGTGTGCGCGGCAGGGCGCTCGAGCGCTTAAATGAGCATGAGGTCGTTTGTGTCTTCGGTGGCAAGGAACAGATCGAGGCATCTGATCTTGATTTGAAGATCACAACGCTATACTAGAGAAACATCTTCACGGCATGCGATATCGAGCGCATCTCGTTCGGAAAAGAGAGACGATGCTCACGCGATGTCGGGTGAAGAAACAGCTTGTTGACGAAAGCCCGCAAGTCGCTTTTCTGCTATAAGCTTGTGAGCAGATGATAAGGAGATTGAAATGAACACTCTTGCGCAAAATCAAAAGGTCGTCAAAGGCCTGAGTATCGCTGCGATCGTGATTTCGGCGCTGGCGATCGTTTTTAGTCTTGTGATGGTCTTCACGGCTTCAGCAACGCTCGCTTATGTGAACGAGACTATTGAAGAGTACTCGAGCTTGAGTAGTTATTATTCTAGCTACTACTATGGCTATGTTGATCCTGATGAGCTTGCTGCGATGTCATTTGCTGCAACTGCTATGGTCGCGCTTGCGGTCTTCGCGGTCATTTCTGGTGGCTTCCAGCTCTTCGTGTCGATCTTCATCTTCCTTAAGCATAAGGACACGGCGAAGC
>CABQIW010000039.1 GCA_902464295.1 uncultured Eggerthella sp. | reverse complement strand
ATGAAACTTTTTTTGACAAATTTTGGGTTAATCTGAGCAAAAAACGAACATTTGATCGATTGACTTGAAAATTCGCGCGATCTTTCATGTTGGACAGTTGGCATACACGCTTGTTCGAACAAGAGCACATGCGGAACACTTTGCTCATTTTCAAGAAATTCGGAGTATTGATTCCGGATGTTGATGCCTGAACAGAATCAGATCGCGCGACCGAGCAAAGGATGCTCGTAACGAGGATTGAAGAATGAATGAAAATGAGAGCACGAACGTAAGACATACTGCCATCGCCAGAGCAATGAAAGACTCAAGCGCTCTTTGCTTGCAAGCTTCATCGCCGTGGACCTACTTGCCTAAGGAGACGCAAAGAATCCAAGCGCACTTGCTCGCAAGAAATGATCGGTTGATCAAAAAGCAACGCGCGTGCAAAGCGTTGGAACGATTAGTTCTTCTTGGAGGGATCGCGCCGCTTGGCGCGCAAGATGTCATAACGATGAAGCGGCATGGGAGTGATGAAAGCATAAGCGCCCATCGCCTTGTTGGCAACCTCCACCGGAGTGGTATTGACGATAGCCACCGCTCCCTCACCCGAGTCGAAGCAACGCTCATTCTGCTTCGAAGCTGAAGCATCTTTTGACTCAGGGTTATCGAGGCCTTCATCGTCGCGAGCATCCACTACTGGAAAGACCTCTTCAAGCCCAACCACTAACACTGGCGTTACCTCGCAATAGGGACTGAGCAATTCAAGCGTATCTCCCTCATAGAAGCGATTGCGGCAATATACGATGGTCTGCCACATGCCCTGAGTAAAATCGAGATCGTTTTCCGTTGCGGTTGCTTCGATCGGACGCGACTCGACTACTTCGGCCACCCAATCGTAGAGCTGCACATAGATATCATCTTCAAACGACTGCTGGGCATCTCCGTAGAAGAAGCCTGTCGAATAAGGCCTGTGCGAAATGCGCTCGAGTTCACTTCCCCACTGCACAGGATCTCTCCCGTCGAGCACTTGGCGGTAAGCGTTCACCACCGTTGCCACGTAGAACGCTTTCTTCACACGCCCTTCGATCTTGATGGAATCCACCCCAGCTGCAATAAGCTCATCGAGGTGAGCGAGCATATTCAAGTCTTTGGAATTCATGATATAGGTGCCGCGTTCGTCCTCTTCAATGGGAAAGAGCTCACCTGGACGAGTCTGCTCTTCCAAGTGGTAGCTCCAACGGCAGGGCTGCACGCAGTTTCCTTGGTTCGCGCTGCGCCCCGTAAGATAATCGCTGATAAGACAACGCCCTGAGATGGCCATGCACATGGCGCCCTGCACGAACACCTCCACCTCGACATCGGGCAACTCTGCTTTGAGCTGAGCGATCTCTTCAAGTGACATCTCACGTGCGGTAACGATGCGTTTCGCGCCAAGACGATGCCACATGCGCGCAGCCTCGACGTTCGAAACGGATGCTTGGGTGGAAATATGCAGGTCAACCTGCGGGGCATGCTCACGCGCAAGGGCGAACACGCCCAGATCGCTCACGATGAACGCATCGACCCCCGCAGCAGCTAACGCTGCCAAATATTCAGGAAGATCGCTCAAGTCTTCATCGTGCAAATAAGCATTGAGCGTTACATACACCTTTGCGCCGGCATCGTGTGCCATCTGGACCGCACGGGGCATATCGGCAAGCGAGAAATTCTGCGCACGTTGGCGCAAGCCGAACTTATCGCAAGCAAGATACACCGCATCAGCGCCGAAATAGAGCGCATAGCGCAGCTGCTCGAACCCACCAGCTGGAGCCAGCAGCTCGGGCTTTCTTACCTGTTTGGTATTACTGGACAATCGGACCTCGACCAATATAAGTCTGCTTATAGCGATTCAAGAACGAAAGGCTATCAGCGAGCGAATCGAAGCTCACATCGAACTTCTCGCCCGTTGCACGACGTTTGACCTCGACTTTTCCTTCTGCCAAACCGCGCTTTCCTACTACGACCTGGGTGGGCCAGCCGATCAGATCTGCATCGGCGAACTTCACGCCCGGGCGCTCTTTACGATCATCAATAACGATCTCGAGCTTGGGGAAACTCTCTTTCAGCGTTTGTGCCAGACGAAGCGCAGCCGGATAGACCTCATCATCACCCACGGTAAGAGGAATGATGCAGAGATGAGCTGGCGCAACAGAAGCCGGCCACTTGATGCCGTATTCATCGTTATGCTGCTCGACTACCGCGGCGAGCGTACGGGTGATGCCCACGCCGTAGCAGCCCATGATGAACGGCTGGTCGGAGCCATCTTCTGCAGAATAGACCGCGCCGAGCGCTTTGGAATACTTATCGCCAAGCTGGAAGACCTGCGAAACCTCGATACCACGCGCTTCTTCGAGCGGCGTGCCGCAGTTGGGGCAGATATCGCCTGCTTTCGCCGTGGAAAGATCGGCCCAGACATCCACCTTGAAGTCTTCGCCTTGTGCCGCGCCTACATAGTGGAAGCCATCTTCGTTGGCACCCACCACCCAGCGGGCAATCTTCTCGAGATTCTGATCAGCGGCAACGATGATGCCCTCGGGCACCCCAACCGGGCCGATCGAGCCCTTGGGGAGGCCGGTGGCCTCGAGTTCTTCGTCGTCCAACAGCTGGAAGCCAGCGAAAACGCGATCGATCTTGATCTCGTTGAGCTCATGGTCACCAGGGATGAATACCGCAATAACCTGGCCTTTTTCATCCTTGCCTACGAGCGCTTTCACGGTTGCAGCCTCATCGATGCCAAGGAATTCAGCCAGCGCCGCAATGGTGGTAACGCCAGGCGTGGAGATCTTCTCCATGGCAGCAACCTCATATTCCTGGGGCTGCGTGATGCACTCAGCCACTTCGGTGTTCGCCGCATAATCGCAGTTAGGACAGTAGACGAGCTCTGCCTCGCCCGCATCAGCGAGCGCCATGAACTCGGTGGTTACCTTGCCGCCGATCTGCCCAGAATCGGCCTCTACGGGGCGATAATCAAGCCCGCATCGTTCGCAGATCGTGCCATAAGCCTCGCTCATCTGGTCGTACGTTTCCTGGAGCGATTCAACGCTTGAGTGGAAGCTATAGGCATCCTTCATGATGAACTCGCGGCTACGCAACAACCCGAAGCGCGGACGGATCTCGTCGCGATACTTCGTCTGAATCTGGTAGAGCGTGGTGGGAAGCTGACGATAGGAGCGCAACTCGTTACGCACGAGCGCAGTGATGAGCTCTTCGTGCGTAGGACCGAGGCAAAAGCCGTGATCATGACGGTCGTTCATGCGCATGAGCTCGGGACCATAATCGTCCCAGCGACCCGATTCGAGCCAGAGTTCAGCAGGCTGGAGCGCCGGCATGAGGATCTCCTGAGCACCCGTGGCGTTCATCTCTTCGCGCACGATGTTCTCTACCTTCTGCAGCACACGCATGCCGAGCGGCAAGAATGCGTAGATGCCCGAAGCCACCTTGCGGATCATGCCCGCGCGCATGAGCAGTTTGTGCGAGGCGATCTCGGCATCGGCCGGATCTTCCTTAAGCGTGGGAACATAGAGATTGCTCATATAGAGGATTTCGCTCATAACCTTCTCTCCTATCGTTTAGCCTGTTCAGGCATTGTTTATCAAGTTCGCGATCTCGTCGAAGAGCGCATCGACGATATGCGCTTCAGGTACTTTCTTGATCACTTCTCCGCCTGCGAAGATGACGCCCTGGCCATCGCCGCACGCAACGCCGATATCGGCATCCTTCGCTTCGCCAGGGCCGTTCACTACGCAACCCATCACGGCCACGCGCAGCGGCTTCGGCACGCTGGCAAGACGCTCTTCAACTTGTTTTGCAAGTGCGATCAAATCTACTTTAGCGCGTCCACAGGTAGGGCAGCTGATCAACTCCGGGTAACGGAAGCGCAACCCGAGCGCGCCGAGGAGCATCCAGGCAGCCTTCACCTCTTCGACAGGGTCATCGGTGAGCGAGATACGCAGAGTGTCGCCGATACCCTGTTCAAGCAGTATTCCCAGACCAGAAGCAGATTTTATGAGCCCCTGAAAGAGCGTGCCTGCCTCGGTGACCCCGATGTGGAGCGGGATGTGCGGCAGTTCGCGCGAAATGATGCGATAGGTTTCGACCGTAGTAGGAACATCATGCGCCTTGGCAGAGACCACCAGATCGGTGAAGCCTTGCGCCTCGCAGAATTCGACGTATTCGCGGGCCGAACGCGCCAACTTTTGCGGGAGCGAAAGCGTTGCATCGTCGCGCAGATGCGCATCAAGCGAACCGGCATTCACGCCGATGCGAATGGGGATGCCTGCCTCTTTGGCCGCTTCGAGCACCGGAATGGTGGCCTCGAGGCCGCCGATGTTGCCCGGGTTGATGCGCAGTTTCGCTGCACCACGGCGTGCCGCCTCGATGGCAAGATCGGCGCTGAAATGGATATCCGCCACCACGGGAAGCACGGAGCGTGCACAGATCTGCTCGAAATAGTCGAGATCGCTCGCATGCGGAATGGCAATACGGATGATATCGCAGCCCGCCTGCGCCACCCGTCCGATCTGCGCGAGGTTCTCTTCCACTTCCGAAAGCGGGAGATTGAGCATGGATTGCACGGCGCAGGGCGCTCCCCCGCCAACAGGCACGTTGCCCACCATAACCTGATGCGTTACTTCGTTAGGCAGCACGGCACACTCCTAGCTCCAATTCCCGAAAATGAAGCGCTGCACATCCTGGTTGAGCATGAACACGAAGAAAGCCATGAACAGGCACATTCCGCCAATACTCAGATAGTTCAGTGCACGGATAGAGATGTTCTTGCGCCTGATCTTCTGGTAGATCTCGATCACGAAGCGCCCACCGTCGAGCGGCGGGATGGGCAGCAGGTTCGCAAGACCGAGCGAAACCGAGATGACTGCCGAAAAAGAGAGCAAGCTGATGAAGCCCGCCTCAAAGGCCGTTTTCGAAAGGACCGCGATGCCCACGATGGACGTGGAGTTCGCAACGGTATCGGCCGCCGTTGCGGGGTTGAACAGGCCCAAGATAGCTACCGCCACCATGCCGATGTACTTGAACCCAGCCACGATGGCATCGAACGGCGCAAGCACATAGTGAACCACTTCGCCACTTTGCATCTGCACGTCCACTCCGATGATCGAATAGATGATAACGAACACGATCATGGCGTAGAGCAAGTTCATGAACGGCCCCGCCAACAAGATGGTAATGCGCTTCCAGAACGGCAGCATGCAGTATTGCTGCTTCTGCTCCGAAGCGAAAAATTCATCAAGATTCGTCACTTCGCGAGGTGCTCCTTCGACGTGCTTCACGCCATCGATGAGGCATGCGGGCGTGCGATAGGTGTTGAGCTTGTCCTTACGCGTGGGACGCTTGAGACTGCCCCATTCGGTGAGCTCTTCGAGCGCCTGATAGGCTTCGTCGTCGGTGATGCCGAGCGCATCGGCCACATCCTCCATATCGGCCGTGCCATGTGCATACATGTAGCCGAGCACCGCTTTCAGGTGCGGACTGGGCGTGCCCGTTCCCATGCCACAAACCGCTGCATACCCACCCAATGGCACAGCAGTAACGCCAAAACGCGTGCCCTTCCAGGTAACGCCGATGCTGGGGCCGGGAAGACCGATCATGAACTCGCTCACGCGCACCCCGAACGCGCGCGCAGCAAGAAAGTGCCCACCTTCATGGATGAACACCAGAAAGCCGAGCACAAGCGTAGCTATGAGAATCGTGAGTAGAATGTCCATGTCTCTATTATAGAAGGGTGAAGAGCGCCGCCCTTTCAAAGCAAGCAGATTTTCGCAATATGCTCACGCGGTGGGCTTTTACGGTCCTGGGATCCGACAAGCACCTGAACACTGCATCAGAAGGCGGCGCTACCTGGCGTTCGTAAAGAAACCCTGAACTCTTTGGGCGGACGCTATCGAGTGCGCTCCTTCGACGCGTCGCTCGTTCGTGCTAACTTCCGCAATCGTTGTTGCGAAAGCGGATCACTCACATTCGCTTTGGCTTGCCCTCTATCGCACGCTCGCTAGCATCCGCCAAGCAAGGGCACCTGTTCGCGTGCGTAAACGCGGGTTTCAGCATCGATGGCGAGCAATTGATCGATGCTCGTAGCAGCCTGCACACTTCCCTCGCGCACGGCATGGTTCATGGCGCGTTCGACCAGCTCAGCGATACCAAGATAAGGAATCTGCTCGTCGAGGAACGCTGCGACCGCCACCTCGTTCGCCGCATTCATGACCGCTGGAAGCGTGCCACCGGTAGTGCCTGCCTCGATCGCGAGCGCCAAGCAGCGAAATGTTTCCAGGTCGGGCGCTTCGAACTCGAGCGAGCCGAGCGTGCGGAAATCGAGCGGCTCGACCGGTGCCGACCAGCGCGCAGGGTAGCTGAGCGCGAATTGGATCGGGATGCGCATGTCGGTAGTGCCAAGATGCGCCTTCACGGAACCATCGGTGAATTCGACCATGGAATGGATAGCGCTCTGCGGCTGTACCACAACAGCGATCTTCTCGTAGGGCATGGCGAAGAGATGATGCGCCTCGATCACTTCGAGGCCTTTATTCATGAGCGTGGAAGAATCGATCGAGATCTTGCGGCCCATGTTCCAGGTGGGATGGCTGAGCGCCTGTTCAACCGTGATGTTCTGAAGGTCGGCTGCCTTCTTCCCGCGGAAGGGCCCACCCGAAGCGGTGACCCATAAGCGCGTGACCTCAGCGGGGTCTTCGCCGAGCAAGCACTGATAGATGGCACCGTGTTCCGAATCGATGGGCAAGAGCGTTTCGTGCGTGGAGAGCGGCATGAGCACATCGCCACCCACCACGAGCGACTCCTTGTTGGCCAGCGCAAGCTGCTTGCCTGCCACGAGCGTCGCGTAGCTCGCCTGCATGCCAGCGGCTCCCACCAGGGAATTCACCACCATATCGACTTCGGGAAGGTTGCACAGCTCCACAATAGCCTCAGGACCTGCGTGGAGCGTGACACCGATCTCGGCGAACCGTGCACGCCAAGCTTCAGCTATCTCAGCGTTCGCAAGCACCGCGTGCTCGACTGAGAACTCCCGTGCCTGTTCAAGCAGAAGCTCTGCCTGCGTGTTCGCGCTGAGCGCCACGATCTTCACGAATTCGGGATGGCGGCGTGCTACATCGAGGGCCTGCGTGCCGATCGAACCGGTGGAGCCGAGCACGCAAACGCGCTTCGGGCGCGCGGGGATATCTGCTTGCTTGTCAGCCATGAGAACCTCCAAAAACAGGAACCGATTGAAGATGAAGAGCAAAAGCGCGCGCAGAACCTAGAAGAGCACGCCTGTACTGATGAACGTGAAGGGGATGCAGTTGCCGAAGATGAGCAGCATCGAAGCTCCGAGCGTTACGAGGAATTGAGAATCGCAGCGGTCGAGCAACCCGCCATGACCAGGCATGATCGTACCCGAATCCTTGAATCCCGCGTTGCGCTTGATGCGTGATTCGACCAGATCGCCGATAACGCCGAGCACGCCACAGATCGCGCCGAACACGAGCGACTGGACGATGTTCATCTCAACCCCAGGAATGAGCGGGAACAAGCACCAGAATGCCATGGAGAAGACGAGGCCGGCGAAGAAGCCTTCCCAGGTTTTCTTCGGTGAGACCTGCGGCGTCATCTTGTGCTTGCCGAACTTCGAGCCGATAAGATAAGCGAAGGCATCGTTGCCCCACACGCTCGCGAAGATACCAAGGATGAGTACGCCTCCCCAATAATCGGGCACCGACATGCGGATGAGCATGGCAGCCGACATGAGCAACCCCGTATAGAAAGCGCCGAACAGGCTCACGGCGACATCGACGATGCGCGCGTGAAGCCAGAAAACGTACCACACAAGTAGCACGATAATGAAGAGAGATACCATGACCACCACGCCATTGATGCCAAACAGCCACATGGCCAGCGGAAACGAAGCAGATGCCACGATGCCGAGCACTTCGTTGGGAAGCTTTGCATCAGAGCGGAGCATGTAGTAGAACTCACCTGCGCAGATCGCGGAAAGCGCTGCCAGATAGATGGCGGTGGTTGCATCGGAAGCGATGATGCAGAGCACCGTGAGCGTGATGTAGACCGCACCCGTGCGAACGCGAACCTGCAGGTTAGAAGGGTTCTTCAACTTCGTGGGGGTCTTGTCGAGCGCCTTTTGCTTGAACTGACTTCCGCGGGTGGGCTTTTCGTGCTCTTCGCGCTTGATGATGATCTCTTCGCGCGATTCGACGATATTGCCCTGCTCGTCGGCATGAGTGAAGGTGCGGCGTATGCGCTCGGTGGGCATGTGCTACACCGCCCCAAAACGGCGATCACGATGCTGGTAATACAGCAACGCACGCAAGAATTCATAGCGGTCGAAATCTGGCCAGAGCACGTCGGTGAAGTAGAACTCCGTATAAGCGATCTGCCAAAGCAGGAAATTCGAGATGCGCATCTCGCCCGATGTGCGGATGAGCAGGTCGGGGTCGGGGATGTCGGCAGTATAGAGGCGGCTTTCAAATGCCGCTTCAGTGAGCGGTTCGGGCTGCTTGCCCTCCGCAACAGCAGCAAGCGCCTCGTCGATCGAGCGCTGAGCTGCTTCGAGGATCTCGGCGCGGGAGCCGTAGTTCACAGCGATGACGAGCGTCATACCCGTATTGTTCTTGGTCTTTTCCCACGCATCAGCAAACGCACGAGCGGTCTTTTCAGGAAGCGCACTCGTATCGCCGATGGTAGCCACGCGCACGCCTTCTTCATGCAGACCATCGAGCTCGGCGAGCATGGTCTTCGCAAAGAGATTCATCAGCCCATTCACTTCGTCTTGCGGGCGCTTCCAATTTTCCGTGGAGAACGAATAGATGGTGAGGTAATCTACGCCCACATCGTTCGCGCAGCGGATGGTTTCGCGCACCGCATTGATGCCCGCTTTGTGGCCGTTCAGACGGTTCATAGCGCGCTGTTTAGCCCAGCGTCCGTTCCCGTCCATGATAACGGCAACATGGCGCGGAATGCAGCTCTGGTCGAGCTTGGCAGGATCGAGCCCCGCAGGGGGATCGGGGAAGATGTAATCCAGCGGTTGTCTCATACGACGAATTCGACGCGAACGCATCTGCCTACGTAAGGCTAGACGGTCATGACCTCGTCTTCTTTTTTCTTCAGGATGTCGTCGATCTTAGCGACATAGGAATCCGTGAGCTTCTGGATCTCCTCTTCAGCACGACGCTTCTCGTCTTCGGGAAGGTTATCTTCCTTCACGCTCTTCTCAACTTCGGAGTTCGCATCGCGACGCGCGTTGCGGATGGCAATGCGTGCCTCTTCGGCGTAGGTCTTACACTGCTTGGCCAGCTCCTTGCGGCGCTCTTCAGTGAGTGACGGGAACGGCAAGCGAATGACCTGGCCGTCGTTGTTGGGATTCACACCCAAATTGGCATTCATGATAGCCGCTTCGATCGCGCCGAGCGAGCTCTTATCCCACGGCTCGATGACGAGCGTGTGGGCATCGGGGGTCTTGATGGCCGCCATCTGGTTTACCGGCGTGAGTGTGCCGTAGTATTCAGCCTTCACGCGATCGAGGATCATTGCATTAGCGCGACCAGTGCGAACCGACGAAAGGTTGGTGTTCAGCTGATCGATAACGCCGTCCATGCGTTTCTTTGCGGTCTCTTTGATGTCGTTTACCATGCTTCCTCCCCTGGTGTGCGGCTTAAGGCCGCGTTTCTAGCAGGCGCCCGCGTGAAGCGCCCGTGCCCTATGATTTTAAACCTCTGTTATTGTAGCGCGAAAATGCCCGCGCGCGATGCCTTTATCGTAGCGCTCGCACGCTTTAGCGCAGCGCACGTGAGGCAGGTGCTGCGGACACTTAAGTAAAGCGTGCATATCCATCGGCCGTTGCGCACAGTTCGCGCTGTTGCAGAACGCGCCGCCCTTCTCGTGCATGCTTCGCGTGGCTTGCACGAAACGGAGGACCTAGCCTTCCGCGGTAACCGTGGTGCCGATATCTTCGCCCTTCAAGATGCGTGAGATATTGCCCGGAACCGTAAGGTCGAACACGAGGATGGGCATATCGTTGTCCATGCACAGCGAAGTGGCCGTGGAATCCATAACGTGCAGACCCTTCGCGAGCACATCGATGTAGCTGATGGTCTCGAAGCGCTTCGCATCGGGATGCGTAACGGGGTCCGCATCGTAGATGCCGTCGACCTTCGTTGCCTTCATGAGGCATTCGGCGTTGATCTCGAGCGCGCGCAGTGCTGCGGTGGTATCGGTGGTGAAATACGGATTGCCCGTGCCTGCCGCAAAGATGACCACATAGCCTTTTTCCAGATGATGCGTAGCGCGGCGACGGATGTAGGGCTCAGAGACCTGACGCATCTCGATCGCACTCATAACGCGCGTGGGAATATCGTGACGCTCGAAAGCATCCTGGAGCGCAAGCGCATTCATGCAGGTAGCGAGCATGCCGATGTAGTCTGCATGCGCACGATCCATGCCCTTCGCCGAACCAGCCAGGCCGCGGAAGATGTTACCGCCGCCCACTGTGACCGCAAGCTCCACGCCGTCGTTCACGATCTCTTTGATCTGAACAGCCAGCTCTTCGACCACTTTCGGATCGATGCCGTAGCCCTCTTCGCCCATGAGCGCCTCGCCCGAGAGCTTCAGGAGCACACGTTTGTACTTGTAATCCGAGTTCATGAAGATCCTTTCTTGTGAAGGAATACCCCGTTGAAGGATATATCCCATCCATATTACCCCATCGTCTGGGCACATCGGAGCGCATAGAGAAAAATCGATGCATGCGCACAATTCGCACGAAAGTCGCGCCGCATGTTTTTCTGAACTTTGTGCGCGTTAGGAACACTACTTAAGCAAGGTCTTGCAGGCGCGCCCTTGCGAAAGGCTTCGCGAAGAGGACCACAAACAAAAGCGGCCTGCCGAAGCTCAAACAGTAAAGCAGATGGATCATTGACCGAAGCTCAGCCAAATCACAAGCAAAACAAAAGCGGCCTGCCAAAGCAGACCGCTTTTGTTTTCATCCGTTCCTCACAAACGGAAATGGCCACGAAGTGGATTAGGTAAGAACACGCACATATGATCCGCACGTTGTTCGAATCACAGCAATAACGCAAGCGTTATTGCGTATCGGCGCCAAGCTTCACTTTGGTCGTTTCTTCCTTGCCATCGCGCAAGTAGGTTACGTCGATTTCATCGTTAGGGCTATGGGAACGAACCGCGAGCACCAGATCGGAAGAGCTTGTGATCGGTTCGCCATCGACTTTCAGAATCACATCGCCTTCCTGCAGGCCCGCTTTGGCGGCAGCGCCCCCAGCAGTAAGCGAGTTGATGTAAGCACCTTCGGTTGCTTGGATGCCGAAGCGCTGCGCAAGATCGTTATTCACCGTGATAAGCGAAACGCCCATCTGAGCATGTGAAGGGGTCTTACCCTGAATGAGCTGCTCAGCGATACCGAACGCATAATCGACAGGAATCGCAAAGCCCACGCCAGAGCTTGTACCACTCGTGGACATGATGAGCGTATTGATGCCGATGAGCTTACCTTCAGCATCTACGAGCGCACCACCGGAATTACCGGAGTTGATAGCTGCGTCGGTCTGAATCATGTTGGTGTAGATCGCGCCAGACTGTGAATCGGCATAGGAACGATTCACTGCAGAAACGATGCCTGTCGAAACGGATTGCTCCATACCGAAGGGGCTGCCCGCTGCCATGACCCACTCGCCTACCTTGAGATCAGAAGAGTTGCCGATCTCGATAGGCTTCAGGGTTGCACCATCGACCTTGATAACAGCCAGGTCGCTCGAAGGATCGGTGCCGACCAGCTTAGCCTTGTAGGTTTCACCTTCAGCAACGACCTCAAGCGCATCTGCGCCATCCACCACATGGTTGTTCGTAAGGATGTAGCCATCTGCTGTGAGCACCACGCCCGAACCGAGCGAAGTCTGCTGCAACTGCTGGGTGGACTGGCCACCGAATGTGCCGAAGGGCGACATGCTCTGGCTAGCGTTCGCGTACACATTGATGTTCACCACAGAGGGCAGCGTTTTAGCCGCTACCGCTTCAGCAAGCGACATATCGTCGGTATCAACATCGATCGTGATGCCAGAGTTGGTCTCTTTGATGGTATAGCCGCTATTCGACGGATTGACCGCAGCGAAGATGCCAAGAGCGAGCACACATGCGACAGCTGCACCAGCGAATGCGATGAAGAACGTTTTCACGTTCTTGCGATTCTTCTTAGGCTTGGGTGCTGCAGGCTGCGCAGGAGCAGGTGCCGGCGCGGGAGCAGCATTGACCGGAGCGCCTTGCGGCGGCTGAGGTTGAGATTGGGATGGTTGAGGTGTGTCTGGCATAGTCTGCAGAAACCCCCTTTTGTCTCGGGAATAGTTACTTTGCAAACGTTACTAGAGGAATATGGAATGCCTATGTCGAGCGAACAAATTCACAACTTTTCTAAACTGCACCAATACGCACACACAAAAAAACAGGGAGCGTGATCGCTCCCTGTTTAGTAGACGTGACTATGTCAGATGTTTGAAGGATCTAGTTGTTGGAATCTTCATTGCTGGTGGCCGCGTCTCCCCCATCTTCGCCTTCGGCAGGTTCGGGTTCAGGTTCGGGAATGGGCTCGATAATGGTAAGGCTTGAAAGATTCATCTGCTCTCCCAACCACTTCTGATCGATGAGCTTCAACACCCCACCATCGGAGAGCTTCTTCAAAGCTTCGCTCACCGCATCTTGAAGGCCGGAAGCAGTGATGGGTGCGCCAATGCAGTATTTCGTTTCTTCAGCGAGCAGTGCAATAGGATAGATGGTCTGGTTGTTCGAGTGCGCTACATAGGAACCAATGGTGCTATCAGTGGCCACATACTTCGCCGAACCGCTTTTGAGCTTGTCGAAAGCCGTTTGAATATCGGAAGTGGCATCGAGATGATCCTGGCCGAGACGATTCGTAACCTCGACCGCACTCATAGAAGAAGCCTGCGCAGCAACTACGAACACATCGGTAGGCAGTGGAACACGCGTGCCTTCTTCAGCGGCGAACAACACGACCGAAGAAGAGAGATAGGGCTCAGAGACCCAGCAGTTCTTCGCATCGGAACCAACGCCCATAACAATATCAACATTATCGGAGGTGAAAGCACCTTCAGCGTTCGTTCCCACATCGACAAGCTCAAGCTTCAAGCCCAGCTCATCAGCAAGCGCTGCTGCTGTATCGACATCGATGCCCACAATAGATCCTTGCGATTGTGCCGCATAGGGCGCATTCGAAGCATCTACCCCAACACGCAACGTGCCTGGTGTGTGCAACAGCGAATTATCGATCTTCTGCTCGGAAGGCTCCGGCGTGTAAGAGTTGCTCGAACACCCACTCATGAATCCTACGCACAACACTAAGACAAGTGCGGCCAACGCCGCAGCCAATGCGCGAAGCGCAGATGGCTTACTCATCGGGGAAGGCACTGCAGCAGACACACTTGCAGCTTGACTTTCTACGATGGTTTCAACGCTTGATGCTTTCTTCATGTATAACCTCTCTTGTTAACCTCTTGGTCTTCCTCAAGATATACTTTGAATACTCGTCTGTGTTCACCTTGTGAGACAAACGAGCAAAAGCTTCGGTTTCCTTGTACGAAGGCGCTTTCCCTTGCGCAATCGCTCACGAAGTTCTTTTAGCTGACCTAGTTTTCGACCCCACACCTGCATACGGGAACTTAGCCGCTGTAGACCGTGCACGCACAAGTGTTACAGCGACGCCATCCGCTCGCCAGAGCAGCCCTATGCCGCTTCACCGACGGTACGACTTACACCTAGAATGCGCCGTGCTCATTCAGTGATAAGCTTTTCGCCAAACCTGCAAAAGCGCAAGACTAGCAGGAATAACGAGCAAGCGACCACCGAACTTACGTGGATCCTTTCGACCGCATCTGCCATGGACTTGGAATGCCATGCTTGAAAGCGCAGCATTTCCGCAACTACAGACCTAAAAGAAACCCCCTTAGTATATCAGTAATGCACCCCTCACCTTAAATTTATATGACGAAAGCGTAAGGATCGGCACAAGGGGTTGCAAAAGCCTATAATTAGTTCAACCACGGTGCTGTTCACCTGTCTCTCACGCATAGCACGCAAAACTTTTGAAGCAGCACCCCACTCACGCAGGTAGAACGCGAATCTTCCTTTTTCATTTGCACCACCGCGCGAGCTACGTATTGGCCGGAGTAAGGAGCCAGGTTGTTCGATGATATTCTATCCACGCTCTCGTTCGTGGATATTTTTAACATCTGTGTTTTCATCACCTTTACGTTTTGCTATGCCTATCAGCTCTTTTACGTTCTTGTCGTACTCACACGCAAAGCGCCGAAGCAAACCGCGAAGAAAAACCATCGCTATGCCGTGCTCATCGCAGCTCGCAACGAAAACGCCGTTATCGGCGACCTTATCCACAGCATCCGCGTGCAGAATTACCCGCAAGAGCTCATCGACATCTTCGTTATTGCAGACAACTGCACCGACAACACCGCCGCTATCGCTCAAGAAGCTGGCGCGATCGTATTCCCCCGCTTCAACACCGAGCAGATCGGCAAGGGTTACGCGCTCGATTACGGCGTAACCTGCATCCGCGAGCACTATTCCGAAAACGAATACGAGGCTTACTTCGTCTTCGATGCCGACAACGTGCTCGATGTGAACTACTTCCGCGAGATGAACAAGGTCTTCGACGGCGGTGCCATCGCTTCCACGAGCTACCGCAATTCGAAGAACTTCGGTTCTAACTGGATCTCTGCTGGTTATGGCGTGTGGTTCCTGCGCGAAGCGAAGTACCTGAGCCAAGCGCGCCTTACGCTGAACACCAGCTGTGCGGTTTCAGGCACGGGCTTTTTCGTGAGCGCCAAGATCATCGAGAAGATGGGTGGCTGGAAGTTCCACTTGCTCACCGAAGACATCGAGTTCTCCACCTATAGCATCTTGCATGGTGAGCGCATCGCTTACTGCCCCACCGCCATGCTCTACGACGAACAGCCCATCACGTTCCGCGATTCATGGAATCAGCGCTTCCGCTGGGCAAAAGGCTTCTACCAAGTGTTCGGTAAGTACGGGCTCAGCCTGGTGAAGGGCGTGTTCACCAACCCCAAGGGGCATCGCTTTGCGTGCTACGACATGCTCATGACCATCGCTCCCGGCATGTTGCTTTCCGTGATCACTATCATCTTCAACGCGATCATCCTTATCTTGGGCAGCGCAGGGCTCATGTCCACCGGAGTCATGTTAACCTCATCGCTTTCCTCGATCTTCTTCTGTTTATTCAACTACACGCTGTTCATGTTCATGTTCGGCGCGCTGACCACCTTCACCGAATGGGACAACATCCGTTCCACCACGGCGAAGAAGATCAAATACCTCTTCACGTTCCCGTTCTTCATGCTCACCTACATCCCCATCGCACTGGTGGCACTGTTCAAGAAGGCGGCATGGAAGCCCATCCAGCACAGCATCTCGGTGGACGTGGAAGAGTTCAACAAAGCGCGCGATAACGCTGAACGCATCTAAGCGCATGGGCTTTTGCTCATATCTTTCGCCCCTGCACAATCTCTAGACTTGATCGAAGCCAGCTTGAAAGCTGGCTTCTTCGTGTTCTGCGAGGATCGCGGGGAGAACAGCGCACGCAAAACGAAGGACAAGGATGAATAAAACACAGGGCAAAAGTTTTCTTCGCTCGCCTTCGCCCTTGCTCTGTTCTAGGGCAGCCGCGCCACGGTAAGGCCGAATACCTGCTCGATCCCTGCTTCCTTGAGCACGCGTGCAGCTGCCATAAGCGTTGCGCCCGTGGTGAGCACATCATCCACGAGAATCACCCGCTCGGGTATCACTCCTGCCGCGCGCAGCAAGCCCTGCGGGTTGAACGCGAACGAACCCTTCATGTTCTGCTGGCGACTCGAGGCAGAAAGCCCCCGCTGATCGCTGCGATCGACCGTACGCAGCACATCGAGAAGCGGCAGATTGCAGCGTTCCGACAGGCGCATGCCTACTTCTTTCATATGGTCGAATCCACGCTCACGAAGAGCCTGCTTGCGTGCAGGGATCACCACGAGTGCAGTTTCTCCCGGCATGACCCACGAAGGATCGATATAGTTCGCAAGCATTTCTGCGAGCACTTCTGCAAGGCGCAGCTCCTTCTTATCCTTGTAAACCGTGATGAGCTTACGGCACGGATCGATGAAGGAAAACACCGAAACAATCTTGTCGAGAGCACGTTGTGGCTCATCTGCCATACATGCTCCCTGCGCTTCAGCGGCGCATTCACTGCCCCCTATCGAAACGCTCTCTTCATGCAGTAAGCACTGATCTCCGTGCGTACTTAAGCGC
>CABQIW010000038.1 GCA_902464295.1 uncultured Eggerthella sp. | reverse complement strand
TCCAAAACCGCATGTTGGGGGTTCGAGTCCCTCCTGGCCTGCCAGCTTGTTCTAATAAGCAGCTTAATAAGCTGCTTGTTTGGCGTTATAGACTGTTGGATTTCCAGATCAGGAAGTTGTATGGCAAAAAAGTCAAAAACACAAAGGGCGAAAGCTTCTGCTAAGAAGGCAGCAAAGAAAGCCGCGCAAGAGCGTGGTGAAGTCGTAGTTGCTGTTGAAGAGGAGCCCAAGAAGAAGGGCTTCCTTGCGAAGAAAGAAGCTAAGAAGCAGGAAAAAGAAAAGCAGGAATCGCTGCAGGATTATCAGATCAAGCAGGAAGAGGCTAAGCCGAAGAAGCGCCGCTTCCAGTTCTTCTTCGATGTCCGTGCAGAGATGCGTCGTGTTACTTGGCCAAGTCGACAGGATGTTATCCAGTGGACGGGCGTGGTCATCGTCGCGCTTATCTTCTTCGGTATCTTCACCCTTATTTTGGATGACTGGATCGTCACACCGCTTCTGTTCGCTATCTCTAGTTTGGGAGCATAGGTTATGAGCAAAAAATGGTACGTCTTGCACACCTATTCAGGCTATGAGAACAAAGTGAAGAAGAGTCTCGAGACCCGTATCGAAAGCCTTGGTCTTGAAGATCGCGTCTTCGCTATCGAAATCCCCACCGAATCTGTCACCGAGATCAAAGAAGGTGGCCGCAGGGTGGAAACTGAAAAGAAAGTGCTTCCCGGATACGTTTTGGTTCGTATGGATCTTGATGATCGTAGCTGGGCTGCGGTTCGTAATACCCCTGGTGTCACCGGTTTCGTAGGCAGCCAAGGAAATCCAGAACCGCTCACGCGCGAGGAATATAACAAGATCATGAATCGCACGAGCCGTGAAGCGCCGAAGAAAACCTCCACGTCACTTGAAGTGGGCCAGGCAGTTAAAGTTGTCTCAGGTGCACTTGCAGAATTCGATGGAGTCGTTGCTGAGGTATCGCCCGAATCGGGCAAGGTCAAGGTTCTCGTTACCATCTTCGGTCGCGAAACCCCCGTTGAGCTGTCTTTCGATCAGGTGGCTCGCATCTAACCTCTACAATGCAATCTTGTTAACAACGCGTAGATATGCTCGTGTGTGGACGGGGCTTCTCATTGATACGCTTTGTCATATATGGAAATGAAACTATTCAGTTGAAAGGAACACTGAAGTGGCTGCTAAAAATGTAACGGGCTTCGTTAAGCTCCAGATTCCTGCTGGTGGCGCAAATCCTGCACCTCCGGTCGGTCCTGCATTGGGTGCCCAGGGTGTTAACATCATGCAGTTCTGCCAGGCTTTCAATGCGGCAACGCAGGATCAGGCTGGCACGATCATCCCTGTTGAGATCACCATCTATGAAGATAAGACCTTCGATTTCGTCTGCAAGACCCCTCCGGCTGCTTTCCTTATCAAGGAAAAGCTCGGCATCAAGAGCGGTTCTGGCATTCCTCAGATCCGCAAGGTCGGCGAGCTTTCGCTCGATCAGCTGCGTGAGATCGCTGAGATCAAGATGCCCGACCTCAATGCGAACGATATCGAAGCCGCGATGGAGATCATCGCTGGTACTGCTCGTTCCATGGGCGTGAACATCGAGGGCCGTGAGCCGAAGAAGGAATACGTCATCACGCGTCGTCTTAAGGCCATCCTCGACGGCGAAGGTGCTTCTCCCGAGGCATAATCAGTTATTGACCTGCAGTGTTTGAAGCACTGCTCAATGTGGCAGAGAAATCTCGCTATGACCACGAAAGGAAAGAACTATGGGTAAGAAATATGCTGCAGCTGAAGCTCAGGTGACCGAAGAGCTCTATGCTCCGCTTGAGGCTATGGCGCTCGTGAAGGATATCGCGTTTGCGAACTTCGACGAGACGGTCGATGTAGACATCCGTCTGAACCTCGACACGCGCCAGGCAGATCAGCAGCTTCGCGGCACCGTGAGCCTTCCTAACGGCTCTGGTAAGACGGTTCGCGTTGCGGTCTTCGCTGAGGGCGACGCTGCTCGTGCAGCAGAAGAAGCTGGCGCTGATATCGTCGGCTCCGATGACTTGATCGCCGACATCCAGGGCGGCAAGATCGATTTCGACGCAACGGTTGCTACGCCGGAAATGATGGCTAAGGTTGGTCGTCTCGGTCGTATTCTCGGTACGCGCGGTCTTATGCCGAACCCTAAGCTCGGCACGGTTACGCCCGATGTTGCAAAGGCGGTCAAGGAGCTCAAGGGTGGTCGCGTTGAGTATCGCGCCGATCGTTATGGCATCTGCCATGTTGTTCTCGGCAAGGTGAGCTTCACCCCTGAACAGCTCGCTGAGAACTACGGTGTTGTTTACGATGAGATCCTTCGTATGAAGCCTGCAGCAGCTAAGGGTCGCTATGTGAAGTCCATCACGGTTTCTTCCACTATGGGCCCGGGTGTTCCGGTCGACAGTGCAGTCAATCGTGCCTACACGACTCCTGCTGAATAGTCTCATTACCATACTGACGCTTAAAGCCCCCGCAACGCGGGGGCTTTTCATTTTGCGGGATAAACAGGGGTATAATGAATAAGTTGCAGTTGTCTCCACGATGGGATAACTAGGTAAAGATTGAAATAGTAGGGAGAAACGCGTGAGCGAAAAGACCGAATCAATTAAAGAGACTGCCCAACAAGCGATCGGTTCAGAGAAGATGAGAGAAGAGCTCGCCCGTGATCTGTCTGGCTCTTCGCGCCGCGCGCGCCAAGACGCAGCAGCGGTGTTCGCGCAGATCGCAAAAGTGGATCCCGAGATCCTGGTCCCCTATATCGACGATTTTATCGATGCGCTCAAGCGACCAGAGGCTCAGACGCGTTGGGAAAGCCTCGAAGTGCTCACCACTCTTGTTCCGCTCGCCTCGAAGAGCTGCGATAAAGCGCTTGTCGATGCTGAAACCGCTCTGTTCGATGAAGAGAACGGCTTCGTTCGTTTGGCTGCGCTTCGTTTCTTGTGCAAACTAGGGGCAACTACCGCTATGCGTTCTGAAAAGGTTTGGCCGCTGCTCGACGAGGCTATTCAGTGCTACCACGGCGATTATGAATATCAGGATATGCTCATCGCACTCATCGGCTTTTCCGAGGGCAAGATCGCCCCAAGTGTAAAAGAGGGACTGAAAGAGCGTATGGCGTTCGATGCGGAAAAATCCAAAGGTGCGCTCAAACGTCGCAGTCAGCAGATCATCGACAATCTTAAATAAAGTGAGGTAATAATGGCGAAACACACGGTTACGCTCATCCCGGGCGACGGTATCGGTACGGAAACGACCGCTGCAATGCAGCGTGTGGTGGCAGCAGCGGGCGCAGACATCGAATGGGAGATCGCTGAAGCAGGCGCCCATCTTATGGAAGAGTTCGGCACGCCGCTCCCGCCCTCTACTATCGATGCAGTTCGCAAGAATAAGGTCGCTATCAAGGGTCCCGTCACCACTCCAGTGGGTACGGGCTTTCGCAGTGTGAATGTGGCGCTTCGTCAGGCGCTCGATCTTAATGTGTGCTTGCGTCCCGTGCTCTCTATCCCGGGTGCAGGTGGCCGCTATGAAGATGTCGATCTGGTCATCGTGCGCGAGAATTCCGAAGACCTCTATGCGGGCATCGAATTCGAAGAAGGCTCGCCAGATGCATTTGCGCTGATCGATTTCGTTGCAGAAAAGGGTGCGGGCACCATCCGTAAGGATTCGGGCATCTCCATCAAACCCATCTCTGAAACTGCCTCCCGCGCCATCGTCGAATATGCCTTCAACTACGCTGAGAAGCAAGGCTACAAGAAGGTCACTGCTGCTCATAAAGCCAACATCATGAAGCATTCCGATGGCTTGTTCTTGCGTTGTGCACGTGAAGTCGCTGAAGAGCATCCCTCCATTGAATTCAACGACAACATCATCGATGCGTTCTGCATGAATATCGTTATGGATCCCTCTCAGTTCGAGGTCATCGTGTTCCCGAACCTCTATGGTGATATCGCAAGCGACCTGTGCGCAGGGTTGGTGGGTGGCCTTGGCATCGCGCCGGGCGCTAATATCGGTCCGGAATATGCGATCTTCGAAGCGGTACATGGTTCAGCTCCTGATATCGCTGGTAAAGATATCTGCAATCCCACAGCCGAGGTTCTCTCTGCTGCAATGATGCTCGATCATCTTGGCGAGTTCGAGATCGCGCAACGAATTCGTGATGCGGTGCGTGCGGTCTATGCGGAGGGTAAGGTGCTTACGGCTGATATCCGCAAAGCCACTGGCTCAAATGCCCCTGCTGCAACCTGCACTGAATTCACCGATGCTCTCGTTGCTCAGCTTGAGCGCTAATATCAAAGATCTTGTAAAACCTTGTTCGTCATGAACCATGATGTTCACTTCGTTTTAGTTTAAGGAGCTTGCATGAACAATCGCGCAGCGCAACTTACGGTCGGTACTAAAAACTATACGTACTTTCCTGTTTCTCAAGTAGAAGGCTATGCGGCGCTTCCGTATTCGCTCACCGTACTTTTGGAGAACATCCTTCGTAACGCTCGTAGCGACGAAGAGGCGAAGATCCTCTCCGAGCGCCTTGTTGAAGCAGGAACGAAAGGCGTTACAGGCGAAGAGATCGAATTCAGTCCTGCGCGCGTGCTTTTCCAAGACTTCACGGGTGTGCCGGTCTTCGTCGATTTTGCTGTTATGCGTGAAGCATGCGCTGAACTGGGCGGCGATCCGAAGAACATCAATCCGCAGATTCCCTGCGATCTGGTCATCGACCACTCGGTCATCGCCGATGAATCGGGTTGTGCCGCTGCTCTTGCGAACAACATGGAACTTGAATTCGAGCGCAACAAGGAGCGCTACGATTTTCTGAAATGGTCGCAGGAATCCTTCCAGAATGTGCGTATCGTGCCTCCTGGATCGGGTATCTGCCACCAGCTCAACATCGAGCGCTTCGCAAGCGTGGTTATGACGCGCGAGGAAGCGGAAGGCACGCTCGCGTATTTCGATACGCTCGTTGGAACCGATTCGCATACTCCCACCGCAAACGGCATTGGTGTGCTCGGCTGGGGAGTGGGCGGCATCGAAGCAGAAGCTGCTGCACTGGGCCAGCCTATCACCACGCTCGTTCCGCGCGTGATCGGCGTTAATCTTACTGGATCGCTTCCGGCGGGTGTGAGCGCGATGGACCTCTCGCTCACATTCGCTCAGATGCTCCGCGCAGAAGGGGTGGTAGGCTGCTTCGTTGAGGTGTTCGGCGAAGGCGTGCGCTCGCTTTCTGCAACGCAGCGTGCATGCGTCTCGAATATGACGCCAGAATACGGTTGCACCTGCACGCTCTTCCCGGTTGACGAGAAGACGCTCGATTATCTCGCGCTCACGGGCCGCAGTGAAGAGCAGATCGCGCTCGTCGAGACCTATGCTAAAGAGCAGGGTTTCTGGGGGTATGCGGATGCAGCCCCTCGCACCTATTCCAAGGTGCTCACACTCGATCTTTCAACGGTCGAGCGCAATCTGGCGGGCCCTTCACGCCCGCACGATCGCATTCCGCTCGCAAAGGCTCATGAGACATTCCGCTCTATCTGCGCTGATCGTGATCTTGATCTTTCAGATACGGTCAAGGTTGAGATCGCAGGCCAGACATACGATCTTACCCACGGAGCGCTCGCGATCGCGGCAGTAACGAGCTGTACAACCGCAACCGATGCGTCGATGATGATCGCAGCTGGTCTGCTCGCGCGCAACGCCGCCGCGCAAGGCTTGAAGCCGCAACCATGGGTCAAGTGCATCCTTGCTCCGGGCAGCCGCGCAACCGAAGATATCCTGGCAGCTGCTGGCCTCATCGAAGGCTTGCAGGACTTGGGCTTCTACACCTGTGGCTTTGGCTGCATGAGCTGCATCGGTAATTCGGGTCCGGTCTATCCGGCAATGCACGATATCGCCGATTCCATCGAGCTAGCGAGCATCCTTTCGGGCAATCGTAACTTCGATGGCCGTATCTCGCCGGATGTATCTCAGAACTATCTCTGCGCTCCTGCGCTCGTTATCGCGTATTCACTGGTGGGCACGATGGATTTCGATTTTGAAACCACTCCAATTGCCACGAACGCAGAAGGCAAGGAAATCTTCCTGCGCGATATCTGGCCCAACGATGAAGAGGTTGCGCGCCTGCTCGCTCAGTGCTGCACGAAGGCTACCTTCGATGAATCGAGCGCAAGCTTGTTCGAAGGCGACGAGAAGTGGCGCTCTCTTGGCAAAGAGGCGAGCGATACATTCGCCTGGGATCCCGATTCCACCTATGTTCGCCGTGCGCCCTATTTCAACGGCATGGAAAAAGAGCCCAGTGCTCCAGCACAGATCAAAGATGCCCGTGCGCTTCTGAACTTGGGCGATTTCATCACGACCGATCACATCTCACCGGCAGGAGCCATCGCGCTCGACTCGCCGGCAGCGCGCTATCTTGAAGAGCATGGCGTTGCTCCCGCCGACTTCAACACTTATGGTGCACGCCGCGGTAATCACGAAGTCATGATGCGTGGCACCTTCGCGAACGTCAAGCTTATGAACAAGCTTGCCGAAGGAAAGAAGGGTGGCTGGACAAAAGATCTGCTCGATGATCAGATCAAGGCTGTTTGGGACGCTGCTGAAGATTATCAGAACAACGAAACGCCGCTCGTGGTGCTCGCCGGAAAGATGTACGGCAGCGGTTCTTCGCGCGATTGGGCTGCGAAAGGCCCGATGCTGCAAGGTGTACGTGCTGCCTTCGCTGAAAGCTTCGAGCGCATCCATCGCTCGAACCTGATCGGTATGGGCATCCTCCCTCTTCAGTTCGAAGAAGGCCAGAGCGTTGAAACGCTCGGGCTTGATGGAACCGAAACCTTCACGATCGCGCCGATCGATTTCTCAAAGGGCTTGCCCGAGCCTGCGCATGTTGCGGTCGAGGCAGTGAAGCCTTCAGGAGAGAAGATCGCTTTCAACATGATCGTGCGTATCGATACTCCTACGGAAGGTGAGTATTACTTCAATGGGGGCATCTTGCAATACGTGCTTCGTTCGCTCGCGTAAGGATCGTCCATGGCATCGCCTGTTGTTGAAAAGCTTGGTCAGATCATCACGAAGCAAACTACCGCTTCGCCCGATCATGCCCGAGCGCTTCTGATGGCTGCCTATTCCTGGGTGAATCTTGCGGGCAGGTTCCCGCGGCCTCGCAATGTGCGCGCGGCGACCGAACGCGTGAATGGCGGTATTGCAGGAACGATCGTCGATTCGTTCCGTCATCCCGAAAATGCGGTCATGGTGAATATCTTCATGCCGTGCGAGATCATCCATGCCCTAGGGCTCACGCCTATGTTTCCTGAAGGCATTTCAGCCTACGTGGCAAATACCGCTTGCGATGAGGTGTTCGTGGAGACTTCAGAATCTCACGATATCGCTGAGACCTTCTGTTCGTATCACAAGCTTATGATCGGGGTAGCGGAAACAGGCATCATGCCTCGCCCGCTCATGATCGCGAACACCACGCTTGCCTGCGATGCTAACCAGCTCTCATTCCCGCGCCTCGCAAAATTCTACGATGTGCCGCACTATGTCATCGATGTGCCTACCACCGCCGATGAAGATGCGGTGGTCTATGTCGCAGATCAGCTGCGCGAATTAGCAGCGCTGCTTGAAGATGCCACGCATCGTTCACTCGATCCTGAAGCATTGCGCGCTACCATGGTGAATTCGCGACGAACGATCCAAGCGTATCAGCGTTCGCTCGCGCTTCGCGGCAAGGTAAGCCTCGATACCACCATGACCAGCGAACTTTGCGCCATGATCTCCACGCACATCATGCTCGGACGTCCTGAGGCACTTCGTTTCATGGAAGATGTGCTCGCTGCGACCGAGCGTGCGCGTGGTGCTGAACGCTCCGACAAGGTGCGTCTGTTTTGGATACATACCCTGCCGAATTGGCAGGAATCGATGCGCGATATCTTCGATGCTGGTCCTGAATGTGAACTGGTCGGTACCGATATCGCTGCTGAATCGATCGATCTTCCCGACCCTGATCATCCCTTCGAGAGCATGGCACGCCGTCTTGTATATGGCGCGATGAACGGGCGCGCGAAAGAGCGCCTGGCATTTGCGCTCGAGCAGGCAAAGAATGCAAGCGCCGATGGAGTCGTGGTGTTCTGCCACTGGGGATGCAAGCAGACGCTCGGTATCTCGCAGCTTGCCAAGCAGTATTTCGAGCAGAACGGCCTACCTACGCTCGTGCTCGATGGTGATGGTTGCGACTCGCGCAACGTAGCAGATGGCCAGATGGTCACCCGTGTGAATGCCTTCATCGAACAGCTGAAAGCCCTGCGCGCATGATCCATTACAGCTGTAAATATGCACCCATCGAGCTCTTCGCAGCCTTTGGTGAAGAGGCTTGTTTGCTCGATAGGGAAGAGGAGAATTTCGAACGTGCTGAGGCGCTCACGCATGCGAATCTCTGCTGCCATGCGAAGTCCCTTATTCAGCAGAGTCTCGATAAACGCAACGTTATCATCATGGACTGCTGCGATTCGTTGCGTCGTGTCTACGATGTATTGGATTTTGAAGGCAATCAGGAACAGCTCTATCTGCTTGATCTTCCCCATGAGAATAATGGCTGCGCGCGTGAATTGTTCGCTGGCATCCTTTTGAACCTTGTGCATGATCTTGAACGATCAACGGGAAAGCCTTTCAGCACCGAGCTGTTCATTCAAGCCTGCGCGCAGGCTTCGTGGGAGTTTCCTCAAGAAGATTTCATCGCGCTTCTGGGTGGACGCGTGAGCCCAGAGCTTGAAGCATCCATCGCAGGCAATATGTCGCTGCCTATCGCGAACCTCACGTGCTGTGGAAGCAGGGGGCTTGAGCCGCTCCCTGAAGATGCGCGAAGCTTGAGCCTTGAAGAGCTGATGGGCTGGTATGCGCACGCGCTCCTGCGCATGGTGCCCTGCATGCGCATGACCGATGTGAGTGGTAGGCGCGTGCTCTTCGAGAACCCGCATCTGAAGGGCATCATCTACAACACGGTGAAGTTCTGCGACTTCTACAGTTTCGATTATGCAGCGCTCAAAGACGAGACGGATCTTCCTATGCTCAAGATCGAATCTGATTATATGCCTATGGCGCAAGGTCAGCTTTCAACGAGGCTTGAGGCATTTTCGGAAAGCTTAGGTCTCGATGCGCGTCAGCAAACGAACGAGAAAGTGTTCAATATGCAAGGAACGTACTACGCAGGAATCGATAGTGGCTCGACCACCACGAATATGGTCGTACTCGATAAGGAAGGCGCAGTGGTGGCAAGCGCTATCGTACGCACAGGTCCGAAGGCCGAACGTGGAGCTCGGGAGGCGCTCGAAGCGGTCTGTGAGCAGCTTGGCGCAACCGAGAAGGACTTCGCAGCCATCATGGCAACCGGCTACGGGCGCGACAATATCCCGTTTGCAACCGATACGAAGACCGAGATCAGCTGCCATGCGCATGGCGCGCATTACCTCAATCCCGAGATCCGCACGATCGTGGACATCGGTGGGCAAGACAGCAAGGTTATCTGCCTTGATGAAGCGGGTGAGGTCTCGAATTTCATCATGAACGATAAGTGCGCTGCAGGTACCGGGCGCTTCCTTGAGATGATGGCACGTTCGCTCGAACTTGACATGGATCAGATGAGCACGCGCGGACTTGAGTGGAAGAAGGACCTTACTATCTCGAGCATGTGTTCTGTTTTTGCAGAATCGGAAGTTATTTCGCTCATCGCGGATAATCATTCAGATAATGATATTGTACATGGATTGAATAAATCCATCGCCTCGAAGACCGCTTCGATGGTGAAGCGTGCGCGTGGCGAAGCTCCCTTCATGATGACCGGGGGCGTTGCGCGTAATAGTGGGGTGGTACAGGAGCTCGAATCGCGTTTGGGCGATGCGCTCTTCATCACCGACGCTCCAGATCTGTGTGGCGCGCTCGGTGCAGCACGCTATGCATGGGAAGAACGAAAGTAAAGGAGATATCCCGTGGACGATCCTCGTAAGCAAGGACCGCAGCAAGGACCGATCGATTGGTCGGAATTCATCAAGCAGGCACAACAGTCAGGTGCTGGTGCCGATTTCAATAAGATCAAGTCACGCTTCTCACATCTGAAGAAGCGCACGATCGTCATCGCGGCAGTGGTGCTCGTGCTCGTCTTAGCGCTCGCCTATTGGTGGTTTCATCCAGCCATCAATATCCAAAGCATCGATCTGTGGGGCTTCCTGGTCGTTATTCTGGCGCTTGTCACGTTCGTTCTGTTCGTGTTTCGTCAGATCTACCAAACGGGCATGGGTAAACGCGAAAAAAGCCCTAAGAAAGTGAAGCTTTTCACTGGCCTTATGGTTATCCCGATCGCTATTGCGGTCATCGGTGCTGTTGGCTGGCTCGCTTCGCAATCATTCTTTCCGGGCAATGCTGAGAAGTATTCGACGGTCCTCGTTACCGAAGATGCCGATTTCGCTACCGATATTCCCGAGGTGAACTATAGCGAGATCCCCTTCATCGATAAGGATTCTGCGATCTTGCTCGGCAACCGCACCATGGGCACCATGGCTGATTACGTCTCTCAGTTCGAGATCTCCGATCTCTATTCGCAGATCAACTACAAAGGCCAGCCCGTGCGTGTCAGCCCGCTCAACTATGCTGATTTCTTCAAGTGGTGGGCGAACAAAGATGGGGGCATCCCTGCCTACGTCATCGTGAATATGTCCACGCAAGATACCGAGATCGTACGTCTCGAAAACCCCATTCGTTACTCGGATTCGGATCCTTTCTTCTACAACGTCGATCGCCATGTGCAGTTGAGCCATCCGTTCTATATGTTCGATGAGAAATCATTCGAGATCAACGATGATGGCGAGCCGTTCTGGATCTATCCTGTTCAAAAACGTACGATCGGCCTGTTCGGAGGCACGACCATCCAGCGTGTTGTGCTCTGCAATGCATCGACCGGCGAATGCCAGGACTATGCGATAGAAGATGTTCCGCAATGGGTCGACCGTGCTTATCCAGCAGAACTGCTCATCGAACAGTACAACTGGTCAGGTGCGCTTTCAGGCGGCTGGATCAATTCGTGGCTCGGCCAGAATGGCGTGAAGCAGACCACGCCTTCAACCGATGGCAAGAGCGGATTCAACTATATCGCGCAGGACGATGATGTGTGGGTCTACAGCGGCGTCACGTCAGCCACGGCCGATAACTCGATCATCGGTTGTGTCATGATCAACCAGCGTACGGCAGAATCGAAGTTCTATTCCGTGGCGGGTGCAACGGAAGAATCCGCCATGCGTTCAGCAGAAGGTCAGGTCCAGCATCTTCAATACGATGCCACGTTCCCGCTCCTCATCAACGTTGATGGTCAGCCAACCTATTTCATGGCGCTCAAGGATGCTGCTGGTTTGGTGAAGATGTATGCGATGGTCGATATCCAGCGCTACCAGAACGTTGCGGTGGGCGACACGCTAGCCGCTACCGAGAAATCCTACAAGCAGCTCTTGGTGAGCCAGGGGATCAATGTGGGTGGTTCCGATGCTTCGGCGCATCCTTCTGCAGGAAGCACTTCGGGAACGATCGCATCCATCTCGCCGGTCGTGCTTGATGGCAATTCACACTACTATCTCATCCTCGATGGGCAGCAGGCGATCTTTGATTGTCCGGTGGCGAGTGTGGTCGATGTTGTGCGCTATAAAGTGGGCGATGTGATCGTGCTCAACCACGGCTCTTCGGAAGGGAATGTGGTGCTGGTCGATTCGATCGGAGAGTAGCCGTTCGCGTGTTCCTTGAGCAATTACCCTTGACGAGGTATGTGTGCACTGAAATAATGTATAGGCTTTCTTAAAGCATACGGAATAACTGTTCCGCTACCCAAGACAGCAGGTACGTACGTTTAATTGCGCTTGCGCAGCCCGCCGAGGTGGTTAAGAGAAGCTCACATTCATGGCTTTGTCGACCCCTGCTGTCATTGGCGCAGGGGTCGTTTCTTTTCAGAATTCGATCCACTCAACTGGGGCGGAACCCGAGTTTTGAAGAGAAGGAGGTGTAACGTAAATGCCAAGCACAAAGAATGTCGATGCTCTTGCACAGATCAAAGAGGATCTTGCTGATGTTCAGGCGGTCTGGGTCGTCGATTATCGTGGCCTTACCGTTAAGGAAGCACAGGAGCTTCGTCGCAATATCCGTGAAGCTGGTGCGGTCATGAAGGTGTACAAGAACACGCTCATGCATATCGCACTCAAGGAACTGGATATGGCAGACATGGACGAGATTCTTTCCGGCCCTTCAGCATTCGTCTTCGCTGACGGAGATCCAGTCGCTTCAGCGAAAGCTCTTCGCGATTTCTCGAAGGACAACGAAACGCTCGTCATCAAGGGTGGCATCATGGACGGCAAGTTCGTTGATGCAGAGGCAGTCAAGAAGATCGCAGCTCTTCCTTCGCGCGAAGAACTCATCGCGAAGCTTCTCGGTTCGCTCCAGAACCCCATGTCGCAGATCGTGCGCGTGCTCAACGCACCGCTCGAGCAGGTCGCTCGCACCATCGGTGCTATCGCCGACCAGAAGAATGCAGCCTAAGCGCTGCCTAGCCCTAGGGCTTGAACAGGCAGCATAGATGTTGCCAAAAGAAATGATAAGTATGCCACGTAAGGCATAACGATTAAAAAGGAGTCATATCATGGCTGTAACTCGCGAAGAAATTGTTGAAGCATTGAAGGAAATGCCGGCGCTCGAGCTTTCTGAGCTTGTTAAGGAACTCGAAGAGGTCTTCGGTGTTTCTGCTGCTGCTCCTGTTATGGTTGCAGGCGCTGCTGGCGCTCCTGCTGGCGATGCAGGTGCTGCAGACGAGAAGTCTGAATTCGACGTTATCCTCGAAGGCTTCGGCGACAACAAGATCGCTGTTATCAAGGCTGTCCGCGACATCACCGGTCTTGGCCTGAAAGAGGCTAAGGAGCTCGTCGAGGGCGCACCTTCTCCTGTCCAGGAAGGCGTTGCAAAGGACAAGGCAGAGGAAATGAAGTCTCAGCTCGAGGAAGCTGGTGCTGCTGTAACCTTGAAGTAAATTCAAAAACTTCAATTGGTCTTTCAGAAAGGGCTCGACTGATTAGTCGAGCCCTTTTTTGTGTCGGCGAAGTGCTGGGGAAACCTTCGCCGATACCTGCAAAAGAGATGAATAATGATGTTTGATGTTGAAAACTAGTTGTTCGATCCGTGCTTGCGAGCGGCGATCTCGAGCAGGGTATCGTTCAAGAGTGCATAGACTTCGCGCGTAGAGCCGCTAAGGCAATCAAGGTGCTTTTGGATGGTCGCCGTATCGCCACGCTCTGCAGGGCCGGTAAGAGACGCTATAACGCCGTCGTGCGCCACATGTTCAGCGTTCCCTAGGAAGAGGGGAGCGAGAGCTTTCTCGGCATTCTCGGCGCTGAATCCGCAGCGAACGAGCTCATCGCAGGCGCGTTGATAGAGCGCGATCACCTGATTTGACGCTAGAACCGCGGCGGCGTGATAGCGCACCTTCTCTGCTGCATCGATCACTTGAACCACGTTGCCCTCATCAGCGATGAGAGCGACCATTTCTGAAAGATGCTCTGCATCGCCTTCGACCGCGAAGAATGCCTTATGGAGCTCTTGATAGGTTTCGGTCTTAGAAGGCACAGCGAAAAGCGGGTGAATCGAATAGCCGAACGCTCCACGCTCTTCACGCCCCGTGAAAACCTCAGAAGAAAGTGCGCCGCTACAATGAGCGATATTTTTGTCTTGCAGGTCGACGTCACTTGCAAGGATCTCGTTCCAAACCAGCTCGATCTGCCCGTCGGGAACCGTGATGAACACGGTGTCACAGAGGGGGACAAGATCTTCAAAGCGTTCGAATGCGCGCGATGCGGTGAATCGAGCAGCTTCTTCAGCGCTCTTGTATGAGCGACTGGCAAAACCGATGATCGTATGATGAGGGGCAAGATACTTGGCGAGCGTGGTGCCAACTTTACCCGCACCGATGAAACCGAGCTTCATAGTAGCCCTTTCGATTCACGTTATACCAAAACAACGAAACGTACGATCAGGTACACGCAGGCGATAGCGGTACAGACGATCATGATAGGGAAACCGACCTTCGTGTATTCCATGAAGGAAAGGGGAAAGCCGTGGCGTTCCGAGATCGAGGCCATGACAACGTTGGCAGACGCGCCGATGAGCGTGCCGCAGCCGCCCAGGCAGGCACCCAGTGAAATAGCCCACCACAAAGGAGCAACATCAATACCTGAAGCACCCATCGTGGTGATGATGGGAATGAGCGTTGCTACCAGCGGGATGTTGTCCAAGATGGAGGAGATGATCGCGCTCGCCCAAACGAGGATGACGAGCGTGAGCAGCAAGTCGCCACCCGTCAGTTCCATCATTCCTTCAGCCATCATCTGAATGACGCCCGTTTCTGCCATGCCGCCAACGACAACGAACAGTCCAGCGAAGAAGCCGATCGTGGTCCATTCGACTTCGCGGATGGTCTTCTCCATGTCTGCACCGCTGATCACGAGCATGATGCCCGCAGCAGCCAGCGCGATAACGCTTGGCTCGATATGGAAGAATCCGTGCGTCACGAACGCTGCAGCCACGAGCACGATCATGATCACGCTCTTGTGGAAGAGCGCACGGTCATGGATCGCATCTGCTTCGACCAAGTGCATGACTGCTTCACGCTTATCGTCGCTCACGCCAAGCTTACGCCCATACATGAAGTAGAAGATCGTGAGCACCGCTGCCATGATGAGCAGAACGCAGGGCGCGTCGTAGATGATGAAATCGAAGAATGAAAGGTTTGCTGCCGATCCGATCATGATGTTCGGCGGATCGCCGATGAGCGTTGCGGTACCACCGATATTCGAGGCAAGGATCTCGGTGATGAAGAACGGGATCGGATTGATGTCGAGCAAAAGTTTACAAACGGTGTAGGTGACTGGACCGATCAACAGGATCGTGGTCACGTTATCGAGCAGCGCTGAGAGCAGAGCTGTGATGATGGAGAAGACGAGCATGATGAGCCACGGATTACCCCGTACGAGCTTCGCCGATTTTATCGCTAGGTACTCGAAGATGCCCGATCCTTTGACCACGCCCACGAAGAGCATCATGCCCACCAGAACGCCAAGGGTATTGAAGTCGATATGCTCGACACTGGTATCGAAGTCGAGGATACCAACGAGGATGAGCGCGACCGCGCCACAAAGTGCAGCCGTGGTGCGATGGATCTTCTCTGAAACGATGAGCGCCATCACCACGACGAAGATAACGATGGAGATGATCTGAGCTGTAGTCATGAGGTGTATTCCGCCTGTTTTGTCATGCGCTAAGAGCACGCCTGAAAAGCGTACGATCACGCACAGATTTCCAATGGATTTATCAGTTGTACTTTACCCTAAATGAGCATTTCCCCATGCGAAATATTCCATTCGCGAGTGCTCTCATCTGCAAGCGGCAGCCAAGCAAAATACGAGCGCATTTCCTGAAGAAAAAAGAGCCCGCGCTGGATAAGGAGCGCAGACTCAAATAAGAGCAGATTGAAGAAGAGCAGAAGGGAAGACGAACTACCAGATATCTCCCTCGTGTACGGTGCAATCAACCTCGGTGAGCTTGCCTGTGGTCGAATCGATGATGAAGCCGCGCACGCATACTGAAGAAGGAATGAGCGGATGGTGCTCGATCAGGTGTACGGTCTCGCGTACGCTCTCTTCGCCATCGCCGAATCCGGCGAGCCAATTCTCGAAATCGATGCCGCAATAGTGCATCAGTTCGATATGATCGCGCGGAACGCCTGCATCGAGCATATGAGAGATCATCTCTTTGGCATTCATGTGCTGCGCTCCGCAATTGCTATGGCCAACCACCATGATGTTCTCCACGCCAAGCTCGAAGATCGCGACGAGCAGGGAACGAATCACGCTTCCGAAGGGGTGCGCGATCACGCCACCCGCATTCTTGATGATCTTGGCATCACCATTCTTAAGACCGAGTGCTGCGGGAAGCAGTTCGGTCAAGCGCGTATCCATGCAGCTCAATACTGCAAGCTTCTTCTCAGGATATTTGTCGGTCTCGAACTGTTCGTAGCGCTTCTCTTCAACGAAGGTCTTGTTGAAAGCGAGGACTTCTTCAATGGTGTTCATAGCTGCTCCTTTTAATAGTTGCGTGGCTCTATTGTGACAGGTCTACGATATTGTGACAGGTCTACGATAAAAAACGAAAGGCCAGCATATGCCAGCCTTTCTTGCATGCTTCGATCAAGCGCGCTTATTTAGCCGTAGATCTTCTTGAAATCAGCGTAGGCCTGATCGGCTTCTTCCATGATGTCGGTGATGATCTTTGCCGCAGGCTTCATCTCGGTAATGAGTCCTGAGATCATGCCAGCGGAAAATGCACCGCGCTCGATGATGCCATCGCGTGCAGCTGCAACGGTTCCACGGCAGAACTGATCGAGCTCTTCGCTCGATGCGCCTGAGTCATGCAGCTTCCAGTATTCTTCAGTCCAGGGGCTCTTGATGCAGCGCACCTGCTTCTTGCCGTATTCACCGGTGAGCACCGTATCGCTATCGCTCGCATCGATGACGATCTGCTTGTAAACATCGCTGATGGGGCATTCTTCTGCTACGAGGAATGCGGTGCCCATCTGAACACCGACCGCTCCGAGCATGAGCGCTGCCATGAAGCCCTTGCCATCGGCTATGCCACCCGCCGCGATAACGGGGATGTCCACCGCTTCGGCAACCTGGCGCACCATAGGGAACGTGCACATCTTGCCGATGTGTCCGCCGCCTTCCATTCCTTCGGCAACAACAGCGGTCGCGCCGAGATCCTGCATCTTCTTCGCTGCGCGGGCGTGGGGGATGAGGCAGATGACCTTGATGCCGCCTTCTACGAGGATCGGAACGATCTTCTCGGGGTTGCCTGCGCTGATCGTGCAGATCGGCACCTTGAGCTCAACGCACATGCGCGCACATTCTTCAACGATGTCGCTTTCCATGATCAGGTTCACCGCGAAGGGCTTGTCGGTGATAGAACGTGCGATCTCGACTTGCTCTTTGACCCATTGGCCATCATGAAGCGTCGAGGCGATCACGCCGAGTCCGCCCGCTTCACTCACGGTTGCAGCGAATTTGCCATCGGAGATATGCGCCATCGCACCCTGGATGATGGGGTATTCGATTCCGAGTACATCGCAAAGTTCTGTTTTCATACAAGCTCCTTCATTGAGGCATTAAATTCATCTTCTGATTATATCGTCCTGGGGTAAAACGAAGTATTCAATCTTTCGGGTTATTTCTGCTCTTTCTATTCATGGCGTTTGTATCTTTATTATTGTTCGTGCTTTCGGATGCTCAAGCGTTACGCTGAAGTCATGAAGACCAAGGCTGTTGCTAAAGAAGCACTCAGTACTACCGCTTACCAGTATCAAAGGTTCGTAAGCATAATTTTTTATTTGATAGGAACATGCGTATCAACGAAGATTTCCTTGCGCGAAGGTGTGATTCTCGGTCGAGAGATGCTCTCGTAGCCGTGAATTCTGGTCGATTTGAAGCCTGATTTATATATGAAATCGACAATATGTGAACATCTTGTGAAGATGCATCCAGATTTCTAAAATTACCCCTTGACGCACCCCCTACCCGCGAGGATAATACTGCCTTGCGCGACTCACGAGTGG
>CABQIW010000037.1 GCA_902464295.1 uncultured Eggerthella sp. | reverse complement strand
AAACCTATAGGTCTTAGTCTATGGGTTGAACGCTTTGCTGGTCAAAATCTACAATTTGGGTAGCAAAATTGCCCCATAGATATTGTTGCATCTATGTATATTGTCCAAATCAATATGCTTACATCTATATTATTCTTGGATTCTATCAATTCGACAGATGCGCCTATTGGACGCGTTCATTAATGAAGTTGATAATTGATACAGACTTGATAACTAAGTCGGAGGGATTAATTCAGGGGTCTTATTCTTCTCATGCAACTACCGCGATTGTGGTCAAACGAACGGCCAATTCAGTAATGGGCGGTAGTGCATGGGCAGGGCAAGGAGCCTGAAATAAAAGAAAAGGAAGGTAAACATGGCAAATTGGTTCGCAACAGCTCCAGAGGAGCAACTTAAGGGCAAGACCGCGATCATCATGGGTGGTGGCTCTGGTATCGGTAAAGCAACCGCGGAACAGTTCGCAGCTGCTGGCGCAAACATCATGGTTTGCGGCGTTCCTGAGCAGATCTGCCTCGATACTGCTGAAGAGCTTCGCGCAGCAGGCGGTAAGGCCGTTGGCATGGTATGCGATGGTACCGATGCCAATCAAGTACAGGCAATGATCGATAAGACCGTTGCAGAATTCGGCGATATCGACATTCTCATTTCCACCGCAGGCATCTCCTTGCCTCGTATGAACGCAATGGACGCAACCGAAGCTGATTGGGACAAGATCTTCGCTGTCAATGCTAAGGCGAACTTCTTCCTCGCAACTGCTGTTGCTCGTTTCATGAAGGAAAAAGGTCACGGCGGCAAGATGGTACTCATCTCTTCCCAGCGTGGCATCTCTGCTATGGAGAACATTGCTCTCTACAGCATCACCAAGGCAGCTGTTATGGGTATGGTTCGCTCACTTGCAGTTGACTTCGCACCGTATGGCATCACCGTCAACGGCATTGCTCCGGGCTACGTTATGACCCCGATGGTCGAAAAGGTCTTCGCAGACAATCCTGCTCAGAAAGACTATGTATATGGTCGCACCCCCAGCAAGGTCAAGATGGGTTCGCTCGAGGAAATGGCAAACGCTATCTACTTCCTCTGCTCACCGGTTACCGAGTACACCACCGGTCAGACGCTCATCCTCGATGGTGGCTGGTCCATCCAGTAAATGTTTTGTTCGTGCAGCTGCCTAGTGGTAGCTGCACCTTTTTCTTCCGTTTCATTTCATACCTATCGAAAGGGGTTGTACATGGAAGGTACAATGAATGCAGTTCACTGCGTAGGTCGCGAAGAGCCATGGCAGTATGTTGAGGATGCTCCGATTCCTCAGATCAAAGACGACGAAGTACTTCTTGAGATCAAGGCTTGCGGCATCTGTGGCACCGACCACTCCCTGCATCGTGGTCAGGAAGCTCTCTTCAATTCCTATGACATCCATTTCCCGGCTGTTTTCGGTCACGAATTCTCCGGTGTCATCGCTGAAGTGGGCAAGAACGCTCCTAAGAACCTCAAAGTTGGTATGCGTGTAACCGCAAACCCGGTTCTGTTCGACAACACCTGCTCCTACTGCGACAAGGGCATGGTCAACATCTGCGACAATCGTCCGTTCTACGGTACCGACCTGCCAGGTGCATTCGCAAAATATATGCCCATGCGTGCAACTAATGTTATTCCGCTGCCTGACGATGTTTCGTTCGTTCAGGGTGCACTGCTTGAGCCCCTGGGTGTTGCTCTCAACGCTGTTGAGCGCGTACATCCCGAGCCGGGCGACACCGCTCTTGTCATGGGCCCTGGCCCCATCGGCCTTCTCATGATCGCAGTCCTCAAGCAGGCTTATGGTATCCAGAAGGTTATCTGCTCTGGTCTCGCTATGGACACCAAGCGTCTTCAGGTTGCAGAGCAGCTCGGCGCTATCACCATCAACGGCTCTGAAGAAGACGTTATCGCTCGCGTGAAAGAACTCACCAACGGCAAGGGCCCCGAGATCATTCTCGACGCAGCTGGTCATTACACCGTTGTTGAGCAGGCAGTTGAGATGGTTGCTAAGAACGGCAAGATCGGCATTACCGGTCTACCCGCTCAGGCTTCCAGCATTCACATGAACCCGATCGCTATGCGTCAGATCAGCATCATCGGTTCTCGTGCTTACGAGCGCAAGCATTGGCGTCAGGGCCTGGCACTTCTTGCTAATGGCCTCGACATCGCGCCTATCGCAAGCCACGTTCTTCCTTTGAAGGACTTCGAAAAGGGCATGGAGCTCATCGACGCTGGCGAAGGCCTCCGTGTTATCCTCGAGCCGTAATTCAGTTGGCTTGAAATAGCACTACTCTCCCGTATAAGGGGAATTGGAAAGCCCCGGTTTTCTGCCGGGGCTTTCTTTCAATAGGTTATTTATTCTTTAGATTGGAGAAATACATGGCAGGTTTGGAAGGCGTAATCGTCGTTGATCTCACCCAGTATGCAGCTGGTCCTGCAGCAAGCCGTCTGCTCGGTGAAATGGGCGCAACGGTCATCAAGGTCGAGCCATTCACGGGCGACGAACAGCGTACTCAGGGTGCAGCTTGGGGTATGCATTACAAGAGCGAATTCGACGATGTCGCATATGACTGCGGTTCGTTCAACAAGGAATGGACAGCAATCGACTGCAAGAGCCCAGAAGGCAAGGAAGCAATGATGCGCCTTCTGGAGAAAGCAGACATCTTCGTTACTTCGCTGCGTGACGGTGCACTTCAGCGCCTCGGTTTCGACTACGAGACCTTGCATGCGAAATTCCCGAAGCTCGTTTGGGCGCAGAACCGTGGCTATGGCCAGTTCGGTCCTATGAAGGATGCTAAGGGCTTTGACGCAACTTCGTTTGCCGCACGTTCTGGCTTCGTTGCTTCGATCCCTCAGAACAACGAGCACTATGAGCCTGGCAACTCGCCGATCGCATTTGGCGACTGGAACACCGGCTGCGCTCTTTGCGCTGGCATCTTGGGTGCTTACGCAGGCGCACTGCGCACGGGCGAAGGCGACAAGGTCACCACGAGCCTCTATCACGTTGGCACCTGGGGCATGACCTGCTCGCTCATCACGGCACAGCAGGGCGACCCGCATCCGAAGGACCGCATGAAGGCGAAGTGCCCGACCAACAACTCCTATCCTTCTCGCGATGGCGTTTGGTTCCTCATGTGCTTCGGCAACTACAATAAGTACTGCCAGCTCGTGTTCGAAACGCTCGAGATGGATCCGAAGTACTTCACCGATCCTGAGCTCAACACGCTCGAGGCTCTCGCGAACAATGGCCGCTATGAAGAGGTTGTTGCAGCGATCCAGGACGCTACCAAGAAGTTCGACTTCGTTGAGCTTGAGAAGCGCTTCCGTGAGAACGATATTCCGTTCGAGAAGATCCAAACGGTCGCTGACGTTCTGAACGACGAAGAGGCATTCGCAAACGACCAGCTCCGTCGCATCAAGTATGTCAAGCAGGGCCCGACCTCAGAATTCACCGAAGGCGAAGAGTACATCGTTACCACGCCTCCGTTCCGTCTGGATTCTATTGGCGATCCGGTGCTCTATCGTAGCCGCCCGATCGGTTATGACACGCGTAAGATCCTGAAGAACATCGCTGGCTATACCGATGCAGAGATCGATAAGCTCGCAGCTGACGGTGCAGTCATGGAATACGATGGCGATCCGCTGCCTCCTGAGGTGCTGGAGCCTAGCTTCGGTCCGAACTCGAAGAAGACTAAATAAAGGTGGTTTAACTAATGGCAAAGAATACTCCATTTTCTGATATTACCGTTCTCGACTTCTCTCGTTACCTTCCTGGTGGTTATGCAACGCAGGTCCTCGCAGACCTCGGCGCAACGGTCATCAAGGTTGAAGACACGGGCTTGGGCGACTTCATGCGTCATGACTACCCGACCAAGGGCGGCGGAATCTCTTACTACATCACCGCGCTTGGCCGCAACAAGAAGTCCGTTTCTTTGAACCTGAAGAACGAAGAAGTTGTTGACTGGTTCTTGAAGATGGCACAGGAAGCAGACATCATCGTCGAGAGCTTCCGTCCTGGTGTTACCGCTAAGCTCGGCATCGACTACGAATCAATCAAGAAGCTCAACCCGGGCATCATCTACTGCTCGATCTCGGGCTATGGTGCCAATGATCCTCGTTCGAAGAAGGCTCAGCATGACCTGAACATGCAGGCGACAAGTGGCTATCTGTCTGTCAACCATGGTTCTACTTCGCCGCTGCATCTTTGCGACCTGTCTTCAGGCATGGTTGCTGGCCAGGCGCTGCTCGCTGCGCTCTATGCGCGCACCGTTACGGGCGAAGGCGCTTACATCGATATCTCGATGTTCGATTGCTTCGTTTGGTGGAACTCGCTGCTCGACAGCCGCTGGTGCTTCAACGATGGCGAATGCAAGCGTGACGACCTCGAGTATCCGTCAACCGCTTACAACGTCTATGAGACCAAGGACGGCGGCAAGCTTGCTCTTGGCATGGTTGAGCCTAAGTTCTGGGAGCCGTTCTGCGATGCGATCGGTCACCCCGAGATCAAGCCAACTGGTTTGATGCGTCGTTGGGAAGCTCCTGAGGCATTCGAGATCGTCGAAGAGACCATCAAGGGCCGTACCACCCAGGAATGGCTCGATTGGCTCGAGGATAAGGACTTCTGCATCGCTAAGGTCAACTCCAAGACTGAAGCGGTCGAGCAGATCACGCGTGAGAACCCTGAGGCTCTTGCATGGGTTGAATTCCCTAATGTTGGTCGCGTGCTGCAGACTGGTCTGCCTCACCACATCTCAACCATTCCGGTCGAGATCTCTGAATTCACCGAGGTTTCGCCGCTTGGCGCAGATACCGAAGTCTACCTGAAAGAGGTCGGCGCAGACGATGCGACGATCGCACGCCTTAAGGAAGAGGGCGGCATTCGATTGGGTGACGATATTGAGCCTGAAGAGGATCGAGCTCCAGTTAAGCCTGCATAAGGCCACGATCCAACCTTTGGGAAATCTTTCCTTCCTAGAAGAACGCCGGCGTAATGCCGGCGTTCTTTTATTGTGAGCAGAACAGTATCAATAGGCAGAGCTGAGTCGAATTTTTTTGGCAAGGGTTAGGCCTCTCCCTCTTATTCTCTTATCGCGACTTAAGCGTGTCTATCCGTCGCCGTCGAAACCATCTGAACGAAAATGATGCGCATTGTTACCCGTTTCGCTCCCTTCGCTGTTTGAATAGAATTCAACAAAACCGCATGTCATGTAGGGTAAATCCTGTTTATTTACTTCAACTTGCCCTGTAATGCAAGAGCATTTTCATCACTTGAAGTTACAAGTTCCTGACAAAGGTAACGACATTTTCGCAGTGTTGTCCACCTCGTTGTTTGGTCTCGCTCGTTGCCATATTCTGGCTATGGGTTTTCTTGAAAACCATCAACTATCTGGGCAAATGTTTTGATCTGTATCAAAAACTCCGTTCAACGCATTGATCAGATACTTGATATCGATTGGCATAGGGAAGAAGGAGGGGAAAATGTTATTCGATGTTTATGGAGCGAATGCGGGCTTCCAATGGCTCGGTTTGTTCATGGTGCTTGGCGCACTCATCTTGCTCAATGAGTTCGCAAGACGCACTAAGGCAGGCGGCATCTTCATGTTCATTGGAGTGTGCGCAGCGATGACCGTCTATTGTGTGGTGGTCGAGATCGGAGCCGCCATGGGGGCTGAGTGGGCGCTCAATAACCCAACATATCAAACGATGGGTGGTTGGTTCCACTACGCCAAAGTCTATGCGGCAACTGCAGGCTGTATCGGCTTCATGATGCTGAAGTACAGCTGGGGCAAGATCGGCCGTTCACATTGGTTCAAGGCGTTCCCGTTCGTTATCGTTGCGATCAATATCCTCATTGCGGTCGCCAGTGATTTCGAGAGTGCGATCGTGGCATGGGATTCCAGTTTCGTAACCGATGAGGGCGTGCTTCTGAATGGCGGCATCCATAACGTGCTGAATGGCTGTGCAGGCTTGCTGAACATTCTGTGTATGACCGGCTGGTTCGGCATCTACATCTCAAAGAAGCGCCAGGATATGTTGTGGCCCGATATGACGTGGGTCTTCATCATCGCCTACGACCTCTGGAACTTCTGCTACACCTACAACTGTTTGCCAACTCACTCTTGGTATTGCGGCATCGCACTTCTGCTCGCACCTACCATCGCAGGCCTCTGGTGGAACAAAGGTGGATGGATCCAGAACCGCGCATTCACGCTTTCGATGTGGTGCATGTTCTGCCAGGTTTGTCCGATGTTCGCAAACGATTCGATTTTCGCAGTTCACTCGGTGAACAATCCGGCAGTGAACACGGTGGTAGCTTCGATCGCGCTCATCGCTAATATCGCAGCGCTTTCTTACATCATCTACCGCTCGAAGAAGCTCAAGGTCAATCCTTACAAGCAGGAAGTGTTCGTGGGAACCAAGGACTTCCGCGAGGCAATGGCTCGCCGTGCTTCCACCGATTACCTGCTGGCTACTGAGCCGAAGAGCGCAACTGCTGCAGAGATCGCTGAGATGGTCGCGTATAACGAGCTCCCTGTTGAGGGTAAGCCAGGCTTCGTCTATGTGGCTGTCGATAAGAACGGTCAAGAGGCAACCGAGACTATCAAGCGGGAATAGTCGCGCACCTAAAACGCAGAGCAGAGCTACCTGCGATTCGTATCCCGAAAAAACCTCGTCCGATTCGTTCGGGCGGGGTTTTTTGCTTGCCTGAGATGAGCAGAGGATTTCTGTATGCTTATCGATCGATAACGGAGGGGAAGGCTATGAGGAATACGGCACCACCTTCGGGATCGTTGAACGCAGTGATGTTGCCATCGTTGCCTTCGACGATGGCCTGCACGATCGAAAGACCGAGGCCTGATCCGCCCTTCACGCGCGAGCGCGAAAAGTCGGTGCGATAGAAGCGCTTGAATAGAAGCGACGGGTTGATGTCGCCGAAGCCCACGCCGTTATCCTTCACGGCGATGATGGATTTATCATCGACGCCGGAAAGCATGATCTTTACGCTACCTCCTTCGGGCACGTGCTTGCAGGCGTTGTCAGTGAGGTTGATGATCGCCTGTTTCAGGCGCGCAGGGTCGATGAGGATGTCGGGCGCTTCGCCATCGATGGAGAACTCGATATCTTTCTTTTGGAAGTTCGCGCTCAAGATCTCGCCAACTTCTTCAGCGATCTGGCGGATGTTCACGCGCTCGATGGTGGTGGGGGAGTCTTCTTGGATATGGCGCAGCGAGATGAGGTCATTCACGAGGTTGTTCAGGCGTTCTGCCTCTGAAAGCGTGATCTGCAAGAAATGCTGGCGCATGGAGAGCGGCATGTCGGGATCCATCATGAGCTCAGCATTACCGCTGATCGCCGTTAGGGGCGTGCGAAATTCGTGAGCCACGTCCGAAATGAATTCACCTTCACGATGACGCAATATCGCGATCTCGTCCTTGTGGGATTCCGCGGTGTCGATCAGATCCTCGATATCATGCGAAAGCTCTTCGCTCTCATAGATACCGTGATTGATCTTGAACGAGATGTTGTAATCGCCTTCATGGTAGCGCTTGAGACTCTGGGCAAGTTCGCGGAAGGGCTTGCTCGTGAAATGAGCGATGGCAAGACTCAGGAAGAAGGCGATACAGCTGACCGGGATGATAAGGAGCAAGATCCACTCTGAGGCATGGAAGAAGTGAATGCCGCAGATGCAGATGATCGAGCAGCTTAGGGCAGAAAGAAGAGTCGTCGTGAATGCGACGTGCGTTGCGAGCCTCATCGAAGCTTCGCCAGGCTATTTTTTGAAGCGATAACCGTAACCACGTACGGTTTCGACAACTTGCGGATTGTAGCCAGCAGCTTCGATCTTGTCGCGAAGGCGCTTGATGTGCGTGTCGACCGTCTTCGTTTCCGTGATAAATTCCCAGCCCCAGGCCTCGCGCAGCAGGTCTTCACGAGAGACGACCTTGCCAGCGTTGTGCATGAGGCAGCTCATGAGCTCGAACTCGCGCGGCGTAAGATCGATCGGGCCATGCTCGCCCGTGGCGGTGTGCGCGTCGTCGTCGAGCGCAATGCCGCTTGCGCTGACCTCAGCGCTGGTGGAATTAGTAGCCTGCGAACGACGAAGCAATGCACGGGTGCGCGCGATAAGCTCGCGGATGCCGAAAGGTTTAGCCAGATAGTCGTCTGCGCCCAGCTCAAGGCCGATGATCTTGTTCACTTCGCCATCGCGCGCGCTCAAGAACAGGATAGGCGTGTCATAAGAGGCGCGAATACGACGGCAGAGTTCATAGCCATCGATGCCCGGAAGCATGATGTCGAGAATATAGAGATCGTAGGGTTTCTGCTCGATGAGCGTGAGTGCTTGTTCACCGTCGCCAGCAGTATCGACCGTGTAGTTTTCCTTCTGCAGAGCATAGCTAACGAATTCGGTGATAGATGGTTCGTCGTCAACGACAAGAATGCGCGCAGGAGTATGATCCATAGCTAATCCCTCTCAATATCTGTTAAAACTTTTATCAAGCGCGTGCTGATAAAGTGATTTCCCCTTATGCAATATGGTAGCATTCGTTTTACGATTTACTGTACATAATCGCCGAGCGTTTTTAAAAAATAGTAGGCCTGGGAAGGTACTTCGCGATGCTTTTAGTGGTTGATATCGGCAATACCCACACCGTTTTGGGAATCTATGATCAAGATCGTTTGATTCATATGTGGCGCCTTGCCACTAACGTTGAATACACGAGCGATGAATTGCGCATCAAGCTTCGCGCGCTGCTCAGTGCCGAAGAGATCGATGCTGGCGTGATCAAGGGCGCCATCCTCTGTTCGGTGGTGCCAGCGCTCACGCACAATTGGGAAAAGGCGTGCGAACGCTCCTTCGGGGTTGCACCTCAGGTGGTTTCGGCGCGCAGTTGCGCTCACTTGCTGAACATCGACAAGACTTCGTTCGTCGAACTTGGCGCCGATCGTGTGGCTGATGCGGTCGCAGCGAAGGCCATCTTCGGCGCACCGGTCGTGGTCGTTGATTTCGGCACCGCAACGAACATGGAGGTCATCGACAAGGATGGCGTGTTCGTAGGGGGCGTTATCGCTCCTGGTGTGGAATCTTCGATGCGCTCGCTCATGTCGCGTGCGGCGCTTTTGCGCGCGGTCGAATTGGAGGATCCAGGCGTGGCGATCGGCCGCGATTCATCCGAGGCCATCCAGATCGGCGTGGTGAGCGGCGAAGCGGCTCGTGTTGATGGGCTGGTCGAGCGCATTCAGGTAGAGCTTGGCTATAAGACTAAAGTGGTGGCAACGGGCGGTCTCGCGCACCGTATCGCACCGCTTTCGCATACGATCACCGAAGTGGATGTGGAGCTAACCTTACAGGGGCTTCGCCTGATCTATAACGAGTTGAAAAAGTGCGATAATCAGCGCTAGAGCCTAAAGAGAAAGAGGGGACCCGACGTGCTAACCGATATTGAAATCGCCCAGGCGGCTCAGCCGCTCGATATTTCCGCCGTTGCAGAGAAAGCGGGTGTGGCGAGCGAATACCTCGAGTGCTATGGACGCACGAAGGCAAAGGTCGACTACAATCTCCTTCGCGATAAGGACTACCAGCCGGGCAAGCTCATTCTGGTCACGGCGATCAATCCCACGCCAGCTGGCGAAGGTAAGACCACCACAACGGTAGGTCTTGCCGATGCACTTTCCAAGATGGGCAAGAATACCGTGGTCGCGCTGCGCGAGCCCTCGCTCGGGCCCGTCTTCGGCGTGAAGGGCGGCGCTGCTGGTGGCGGATATGCCCAGGTCATTCCCATGGAAGACATCAACCTGCACTTCACGGGCGATTTTCACGCTATCGGCGCTGCGAACAACCTGCTCGCAGCTATGCTCGATAACCATATTCAGCAAGGCAACGAACTCGGCATCGACGTGCGTCGCATCACGTGGAAGCGCGTGGTGGACATGAACGATCGTCAGCTGCGCAACATCGTGTGCGGTCTTGGCGGCCCGAAGGCAGGCATGCCGCGTGAAGACGGCTTCGATATCACGGTCGCATCCGAGGTTATGGCCATTTTCTGTCTTGCGACTTCCATCACCGATCTGAAGGAGCGTTTGGGCAAGATCGTGGTGGCCTACACCTACAACGATGAACCAGTCACGGCGCATGATCTCGGCGCAGAAGGCGCTATGGCGGCGCTGCTGAAAGATGCGCTCAAGCCCAATCTCGTACAAACCCTCGAAGGCACGCCCGCCTTCGTGCACGGCGGTCCCTTCGCGAACATCGCGCACGGCTGCAATTCCATCATGGCAACGCGTATGGCGCTTGCCCTCGGCGATTATTGCGTGACCGAAGCGGGCTTCGGCGCCGATCTCGGTGCAGAGAAGTTCCTCGACATCAAGTGCCGTTTAGCGGGCATCGAGCCTGATGCGGTGGTTGTGGTAGCAACGGTGCGCGCGCTCAAGAATCATGGAGGCGTGGCCAAGGCGGATCTGAACGAAGAGAATCTCGAGGCCTTGAAGGCTGGCTTGCCGAACTTGCTGCAGCACGTGGACAACATCCGCAACGTCTATAACCTCCCGTGTGTGGTAGCCATCAACGAATTCCCGACTGACACGCAAGCCGAGATCGATCTTGTGCGTTCAAGCTGCGAGGAGCTTGGCGTGAACGTGGCGCTTTCTCAGGTGTGGGCGAAAGGCGGCGAAGGCGGTCTTGAACTCGCCGAAGAGGTCGTGCGCCTGTGCGACGAAACGAGCAAACTCACCTTTGCTTATGACGATGGTCTGGGTCTTGCTGAAAAGATCGAAGCGATCGCAAAACGCGTCTATCATGCCGACGGCGTGGACTTCACGCCTGCAGCTGCGCAGGAGATCGCTAAGCTCGAAAGCCTCGGTTTTGGCGAGTATCCGGTCTGCATGGCGAAGACCCAATACAGCTTCTCTGACGATCCGGCGAAGCTCGGCGCGCCGAAGGATTTCCGCATCATGGTGCGCCAGGTGAAGGTTTCTGCTGGCGCAGGCTTCGTGGTCGCTCTTACGGGCGATGTGCTCACGATGCCGGGCTTGCCGAAAGAGCCCGCGGCACTGCGTATCGATGTGGATGAGACCGGCAAGATCAGCGGCCTGTTCTAAGCCGGCTTCTATGATCGACCGTACTTTTATCGACGAACTGGCGAGCAAAGCTCCCACGCCAGGTGGTGGGGGAGCGAGCGCCTATTGCGGCGCGCTTGCAGCAGCACTCTCTTCTATGGTGTGCAACCTTACGCTGGGCAAGGCTGCCTACAGCGCTGTTCAGGATGAAGTTCAGGATTGTTGCGACCAGCTGAGCGCGCTTATCGACCATCTGATCGAGCTTGTTGAAGAAGATGCGAATGCCTTCGCTCCACTTGCGGCGGCCTATGGTATGCCGCGTGAAACGTTTGAGGAACAACGCGCAAAAGAAGAGGCACTGCAAACGGCGCTCATCGCTGCGTGTGATGTGCCGCTTTCCATCATGCAAACCTGCGCGCGCGTGATCGAGCTTGCAGAAGTGCTCGCGGAAAAAGGCTCGCGCATGGCGCTTTCCGATACCGGTGCCAGCCTGCTCTTCGCTAAGGCGGCATTGCAGGGAGCATCGCTCAATGTGGTGATCAACTGCGCTTCCATGACCGATCGTGATCGTGCGAGCATGTATCAAGAAGAGATGCGCAACCTGCTCAACGCATACACTGTGCGTGCTGATCGCGCTTACGAAACCGTGGTAAAGGAGCTTGAACGATGATCCCGCATATTCTCGGTTCGAAACCCGTGGTCGAAGCCATGGAGGCTGATCTTAAGCCGCGCGTAGAACTGCTGCGCCAGCAGGGCATCGTTCCCAAGCTCGCGATCGTGCGCGTTGGCGCGAACCCTGACGATCTTAGTTACGAGCGCATGGCCCTCACGCGTGCCGAGTCGCTCGATATTGCAGTGCAGGTGTTCGACTACCCCGAAAACGTTGATCCTGAACTGGTAGCGGGAGATATCAGATACATCAACGAAGACGCGAGCATTCACGGTTGCTTGATGTTCCGTCCGCTTCCTGAATACATGGACGAGCAGGCGCTTTGCAATATGCTCGTTCCTCATAAGGATGTCGATGGCATTTCGGTCGCGGCGCTTGGTGGCATCTTCATCGATGACCCCGATGCCTTGCCGCCTGCAACGGCGGAGGCCTGCATTAAGGTGCTCGATCATTACGCTATTCCGCTTCAGGGCAAGCGCGTTGTGGTGGTGGGGCGTTCGCTTGTGATCGGCAAACCAGTTTCGATGATCCTTCTGCGTCACAATGCCAGCGTGACCATCTGCCATTCGAAGACGCTCGACTTGGCTGAAGTCACGCGTCAGGCGGATATCGTCATCTGCGCAACGGGGCGTGCTCGCGCGTTCGGCGCGGAATATTTCACGGAAGGCCAGATCGTGCTCGACGTGGGCATCAACTTCGATGCCGAAGGCCACATGTGCGGTGATGTCGATTTCGAGGCGGTCGAGCCGATCGTTGCAGCTATCACGCCAGTTCCTGGCGGGATCGGATCGGTCACTACCTCTTGCACCATGGAGCACACGGTTCGTTCTGCAGAGCGCAGCGCGCGCTAAGGAGTGCGTGTGGAGTTAGCGGATCGCAAGATCACTTCCTTAAATGTTGAAGAGACGCAGCGAATAGCAGCTGCTCTTTCCGAGGTGGTTGCTCCCGGCACGGTGATCGCGCTCGAAGGCGATCTGGGTGCAGGGAAAACGCACTTCACCCAAGGGCTTGCGCGCGGACTTGGCGTTGGCGAAGCGGTCACGTCACCCACGTTCAACGTGATGAGCGTCTATGATCAAGGCCGATTGCCGCTCTATCACTTCGATCTGTATCGCTTGGAAGACGCGTTCGAGCTTGAAGACATCGCATTCTATGACTATGTCGAAGCCGATGGGGTGAGCTGCATCGAATGGGCCGCGAAGTTCCCCGAGGAGATTCCCGCCCAAGCGTTGTGGATCTCGATCACCACGCGCGAGGATAACGCGCGTTCGATCGAAGCGCACACGACAAGCGAAGAGACGCAAGTACTCATCGACGCTTGGTTCGCGCGCATTCAAGCAGCCAAGCACCCGGAGTGAAGCGAGAAGGATACGCAGTGTCCCAAAAGAACTACATACTTGCCTTCGATACCGCCAACGAGATCATCGCTGTTGGCGTGGGGAAGCTCGAGCGTGAAACTGCCACGATCAAGGTGCTCGCATCGTGTGAAACGCCTGCATTCCGCGCTTCGAACACAAAGCTCATCGCGAAGATCGATGCCGCGCTCGAAGACGCAGGGGTGGCCAAGAGCGAGCTTGCGTGTGTGGCTTGCGGCCGTGGCCCAGGCTCGTTCACGGGTGTGCGCATCTGCACGGCAACCGCAAAAGGGATCGCGCTTGGTTTGGATCTGCCGCTCTTCGGCGTCTCCACGCTCGATGCTCAAGCGTGGGATCAATGGGCGAAGGGCGTGCGCGGCGAGGTGGTCGTTCTTGGTGATGCGATGCGCAAAGAAGTCTATCCCGTGCGCTATGTGCTGAACGACGAAGGTCCCGTGCGCCAAAATGCCGATTTCGTCATCAAGGCCGAGGCGGCGAAGGAGTGGCTGGCAGCTTCTGCAGAACGCCAGACCATCACGGGTGATGCGCTCGGTAAGTTCGCTGAGCTGTTCGCGCCCTTCGGCAAGCTTGCGCCCGAGAGCGACTGGCATCCCACGGGCGCTGGTTTGTTGCGCTGCGCTCACGCCGCTTGGCGCGATGGCGCGTTCGCTCCCGATGATCGAGCGTTGGGCAACCCGCTCGCGCTGTTGCCCGTCTATACGCGCCTTTCCGATGCGGAAGAGCACGAACGCATCAAGCTGGCGAAGATGCCAGAAGGCACCGAGCGCGCGCAGGAGTTGCGCGTGGGGGTGACAGACCCCAAAGAAGGGTGTTGTGCGAGCGGCTCTGCAGAGCCAGGCCACGAAGATGACCAAAGCAGCTCCGTGCTTCCCGCAGGCTTCGAAGTGCGTTTCGTTCCGCTCGATGCTTCTTGGGCGGGCGAAGTTGAAGCGCTCGAGGCGCGCGTGATGGGAAGTGACGCGTGGAATGCAGCCCAGGTCATCGACGATCTGCCGCGCAGCGATCGCACCTGGTGGGCGGCGTTCCTTACGTCAGATGCCGCAAAACGAACCGTTGAACACGGAAGCGATACGCTCATCGGCTATGCGGGCGGATGGATCGTTGATGGCGGGGTGCAGATCTTGAAAGTCGCGACCGATCCTTGCTATAGGCGTTTGGGAATCGCGCGTTCGCTTATCGAGCAGATCGCACTCGACGCGCGTGACCTGGGCGCACATGAGATGTCGCTTGAGGTGCGCATCACGAACACAGGAGCGCATCGTTTCTATGAAGAGCTGGGCTTGAAGAACATCGGTGTGCGTCCGCGCTATTATTCTGACCGCGAAGATGCCGTGATCTACGAAGGGCCGTTGCCACTGCCTCATCATGATGTGGCAGGCATGGATCTTATGATCAACGACATCGCTCGTGCGCATGAGGGCGTGCCCTCTTCCGAGACGCTCATCTTCGCGATCGAGACCTCATGTGATGAAACGGCGGCCGCCATCATCAACGGCGAAGGTGAGATCATCGCCGACGTGGTGGCTTCCCAGATCGACTTCCATGCGCGTTTCGGCGGCGTGGTGCCCGAGATCGCAAGTCGTAAGCATATCGAGGCTATTGCAGGTGTGGCGCTCGAATGCCTGGAGCAAGCACGCGAAACGCTTCAAGACCCCAGCCTTACCTGGAAGGATTTTTCGGCGGTCGCGGCAACGTATGCTCCTGGCTTGGTAGGCGCGCTCGTGGTGGGTCTCGCGTTCGCGAAAGGGCTAGCGTGGAGCTGCGATCTGCCGCTGGTGGGGGTCAACCACCTGGAAGGACACATCTATGCGAACAAGCTTGCCTGCCCGCAGATTCAGCCGCCCATGGTGGTGTCGCTTGTTTCGGGCGGTCATACGATGCTCGTGGAAGTGAAGGACTGGGGCGAATACACCACGCTCGGCCAAACGCTTGACGATGCGGTAGGGGAGGCGTTCGATAAGGTGGCCAAAGCGCTCGGACTTGGATACCCTGGCGGGCCGCTCATCTCTAAGCTTGCAGAGAAGGGCGATCCGCGTGCGATCAAGTTCCCACGTGCGATGCTCCATTCGGGCGACTATACCTTCTCGCTCTCAGGCCTCAAAACGGCAGTGCTCACCTATTTGCAGAAAGAACAGCAAGCGGGCAGAGAGTGGAACATGCCCGATATTGCGGCAAGTTTCCAGCAAGCAGTCATCGATGTGCAGGTTGCCAAGGCACGCGCGGCGCTTGAGCAAACCGGTGCGTGCGAGTTCTGCTTGGGTGGCGGGGTAGCTGCGAACCCGAAGTTGCGCGAAGCCTACGAAATCCTCTGCGATGAACTGGGCGTTCGCTTGACCATGCCTCCGCTGAAGGCGTGTACCGATAATGCTTCGATGATCGCGCTCGTTGCGCTCGAACGCTATCGTGCGGGCAAGTTCTTTGACTTCGATTGCGATGTGGCAGCACACGTTTCGCTCGATGAGCCTTACTAGCCTGTTCACCTAAAAGCTATTCAGCCCATAATCGCGCCGCTCCTAAAACCTTCGATTGCTTTCTTTGTGCGGATAGCTACGATAGATTGCGCACAAGAAAGCGAGCTGATTCTAGGCTCGAGAACATGAAGGGTGATTGAGGGCGCAGTGCAAATGGGTGCGGCAAAGCTCGAGACAAGCGAACATTCGATCGATACGGCAACGGGCCAAAGTGCCCCCGCGGAGCTTTCGTCGGATCGCGTGAAGAAGATCTTCACTGATATCGCGTGGGATTACGAGCGCTTCAACCGCCTTTCGAGCTTCGGCCAATACATTTCCTGGCTCGAAACGCTCATCGATAAATCGCCCATCACGCCCGAAACGCAGCTGCTCGATATCGCGGGCGGCACCGGTGATGTGAGCTTCATGGCATGCAGTCGCAAAAAGCCAGCGAAGATCGTGCTTTCCGATTACACTCCTGCCATGCTCGACGTGGCTAAAGAGCGTCTCGAAGAAGGGGAGAATCGCGGCGTTCCCGTTGAGCTTGCGGTCGTGGACGGGCAAGACATCCCCTATGAAGACGAGAGCTTCGATGTCATCACCATGTCTTACGGTATTCGCAACATGCCCAAGCGCGAACAAGCGCTCTCCGAGATGTATCGCGTGCTGAAGCCGGGCGGTGCGCTCTGCGTGCTCGAATTCTCTACCCCTCCCAATCCGCTCATGCGCCTTGGGTATCGGTTCTATTTGCGTTTCGGTATTCCGCTGTGGGGAAAGATCTGCACGGGCGATGCATCGGGGTTCATCTATCTGGCCAAATCCATCAAGGCGTTTCCTGACCAGGAAGGTTTTGCGCAAATGCTGCGCGGTGCGGGCTTCACCGATATCGAATGGACGAACGTCACCTTCGGCGTCGCCGCCGTCCACATCGCCCACAAGAACTAACCCCTCACCAACCGACTGAGATTAGTCAAAATGCTTGCCCTCTCCACTGGTCGAGTTGGCGACGAACGACCGGGCAGTTTGTCATCTTTTTCCGTCGAGCTTGCTAGTAATGCATATAGAGTGTGCATGGCAGCGAATGCGCATGTTTACGTGATAAGATATCGCGTGAGCTAGTATCTCAGGAGGAAGCCATGCTGCTGTGTGCACAACATGTTTTACCCGTCTCGTCTGCGCCGATCGAAAACGGCGCTGTTCTGGTCAAAGACGGCAAGATCGCCGACATTGGCAAAGCAGACATGCTGCGCATTCGCTATGCGGAAGAAGAGGTGCGCGATTTCGGTACCGCCGCTATCTGTCCTGGCTTGATCAACCTCTACGCGCGTCTTGAAGATGCTATTCTGCGTGGACTTATGAGCGATGTTCCCTACGCAGCCTGGATGAAGGAGATCTCCGATCTGCGCAGGCGCCTTTCGGCCGAAGAGTCGTATGAGTCTGCTTATCTTGGCGCGCTCGAGTCGCTCGCAAGTGGCATCACCACGGTGGGGGACATCACCACAACGGGCGCCGCGGCGAAAGCGGCCGACAAAGTCGGTCTTCGTGCCGTGGTATACCGTGAGATCTCGGCGATCGATAAGAACCTCGTTAACTATTCGCTCAAGAAGGGCGTGAGCGATCTGGAAAAGTGGTCATCGAAGCTCGAGTCTGATCGCGTTTCGTTTGGTCTGGCTCCAGCCCCAGTGTTCCAGTGTCATCCGCTCATCTACAAGGTTGTTTCGCAGTATGCGCTCGAGCACGATCTTCCTGTTGCTATGCGTTTGGCCGGCAGCCGCGAAGAGTATCGATTCGTTAAGAATGGTCGCGCGATCAAGAGCGATATGCGCTTCGAGCTTTCAGGTTTCATGGAGCTTCCGCCTTGGTTGCCTACGGGCGTTACCCCGGTGAACTATGTGTTGAACTGGGATGGCTTCGAGGCGGAGAACGTCATGGTCATCTATGGTGTATGCGTCACCCCTGAAGACATCAGCAAGCTGAAAGAATACGACGTTGCCATCGCTGCGACACCGAGCTTGAATGCCCAGCTTGGCATGGGCGTTGCGCCAGTCGATGAATACTTGCGTGCGGGCTTGCGCGTCGGACTCGCTACTGGTGCCCCCGGCTCGCTCGACTTCCTCGACCTGTTTACGGAAATGCGCGTCGAGCTGCTCATCCAGCGCGCGCTGAACAACCGCGATTTCATCAGCGCTCAAACGCTGCTCGAGATGGGAACGCTTTCGGCAGCGAAAGTGCTCGGTATCGAAG
>CABQIW010000036.1 GCA_902464295.1 uncultured Eggerthella sp. | reverse complement strand
CCAAAAGACCGGTTACCTGTTTCCCGAGCGCACGCAACCCGTGCTCGAGAGCAAGCCCAGCTCCCAAGCAATCGCCATCGGGATTCACGTGCCCGCAGATCGCAAAGGTATCATGCACTTCTATGAAGCGTGCAATCTCCTCGAGCGTGGTATTCGACTGCGGTGTGAGCACGGCTTAGCCTTCCACAGGATCTTCAGCACGAGCGCTCGCATTGCGCGCAGCATCGCCCTTAAGGACTTCAGCGATGCGCTGCGCGTTGTCCACGCTCTCATCCAGGTGAAAGCGCAGTTCAGGCGCAACACGCCAGGAAAGCTTCTTCGCCATGAGCGAACGGATGCGCCCTGCTGCTGCGTTGAACGCCTGGGCAACTTCGGTGTAGCGCGAAGGTTCAGTCGAATAGTACACGTTAGCGACCGAACGATCATAGCTCACCTCAACACCTGTGATGGTGACCATATCTAGGCGTGGATCGGATATCTCGAAGAGCAATATCTCGGAAATCACTTCGCGCGCCTGCTCGTTCACCCTTCTATTCGAGGAAGACTGCTTCATGATTATTCCGTTCTCTCGACCTCGACCACACGATAGCCTTCGATGTGATCGCCGATCTTGATGTCTTGGTAGCCTGCGATGCCGATACCGCATTCATAACCACGAGCAACGCTCTTGACGTCGTCTTTGAAGCGACGCAAACTTTCGATCTCGCCTTCGTAGACGACAGTGCCATCGCGCACGATACGCACGGAATCGTCACGGCTGATCTCGCCTTCAACGATGTAACAACCAGCAACAACGCCCACCTTGGGCACCTTGAAGGTCTCACGCACTTCAGCGATACCCGTATCTTCTTCCACGATATCAGGTGAAAGCAGACCGACGCGTGCAGCGTTGATGTCTTCGATCGCTTGATAGATAACACGATACAGACGAATGTCGACCTTCTCGCGCGTAGCCACTTCACGGGTCTTGCCCGTAGGACGCACGTTGAAGCCGATGATGATCGCATCGGATGCCGCAGCGAGCGTAACATCGGTCTCGGTGATGCCGCCGACCGCCGCATGGATGATGTTGATCTTGACCTCGGACTGATCCATCTTCTCGAACGCATCGCGCAGCGCTTCGATCGAGCCTGCCACGTCAGCCTTGACGACCAGGTTAAGATCGGTGGTCTTGCCTTCTTCAATACGCGCGAACAGATCGTCGAGGTTCATGTGTGAACGCGACTCCTGCTTAGCAAGACGCTCACGCAGCGCACGCTGCTCGGCCAAACGACGCGCATCGCGCTCGTCTTCGAACACGCGGAATTCGTCGCCTGCTGTGGGAACCGAGTTCAAGCCCAAGATCTCGACCGGGTCAGCTGGATGTGCTTCGTCGACATGCACGCCGCGCGGATTGATGAGCGCACGTACCTTACCATAGGAAGTTCCAGCAACCACCACGTCGCCCGTCTTGAGCGTACCGCGATCGACAAGTACCGTCGCAACCGAGCCACGACCCTTATCGAGGTTCGCTTCGATAACGAAACCAGAAGCAGAAGCATTCGGGTTGGCTTTCAGCTCGAGCACGTCTGCCTGTAGCAGGATGGTTTCGAGCAAGTCATCGATATGCAGGTTCTGACGAGCCGAGACATCCACGAACATATTCTGGCCACCCCACTCTTCAGGGATGATGCCATGTTCAGTGAGTTCCTGGCGTACGCGTTCGGGCGTAGCACCGGGTTTATCGATCTTGTTGACCGCAACCACGATGGGCACGTTCGCCGCATTCGCGTGGTTGATAGCCTCAACGGTCTGCGGCATAACGCCGTCGTCTGCTGCAACCACGAGCACGACCACGTCGGTGACCTTCGCACCGCGGGCACGCATAGCAGTGAATGCTTCGTGACCAGGGGTATCGATGAAGGTGATCTGACGGCCGTCGATATTGACCACCGAAGCGCCGATATGCTGGGTAATGCCACCAGCTTCCTTATCGGCGACGCCCGTCGAGCGGATCGCGTCGAGCAGAGAGGTCTTGCCGTGGTCGACGTGGCCCATGACGGTGACCACCGGCGGGCGCGGCAGCAGGTCGGCTTCGGAATCGTTGTAGACGACCGCGAATTCCTCTTCGGGAGAAACGACGCGCACCTTGCGACCGAGGTCGTCGGCGATAAGCTCGATAAGGTCATCGCTCATGGTCTGGGTGAGCGTGAGCGCCTGACCCAGCATGAACAAGCGCTTGATGATGTCGTTAGGAGAGACCTCGAGCAGTTCAGCGAATTGAGCGACCGTAGAGCCTTGCGCAACCTCGACCACTGAATCGTCGAGCACGAGCGTTGGATCGAGACCCTTCTCCAGTGCCTCGAGCTCAGCACGCTCACGCGCCTCCGCTTCACGCTTTTCCTTACGCTTCTTGCGCCTGCCCTGGCCTTCATGGGAAGCAGCCTCAACAGCAGCGCGAGCTTCTGCGAGCACCTTATCGCGCTGGAACTTCTCTGCCTGAACAGCCATCTGAGCGTAGCGATCTTCGCCCTTGGTCTCCTGGACCTCAAGCTCGGGAACAGAAGGTTCGAAGCCCTTACGCTTCTTGCCCTTCTCACCACGACGCGAACCGCCTTGGTTCTGCTTTTCGTTTGCCTGGTTGTTCAAACGCTCACGTTCGTTATTGATCTGATCGAGCAGAGAGGAGAACGAGCTACCTGCGCTTACGGGAGCAGCCTTCTTCTCTCCCTTCGATGATTTAGAGGACTTGTTCATGCGAGACTGCAACGCCTCAGCAACCGCTTGCTTCTTGGCGACCTCGGCCGCACGTGTTTCCGCTTCCGCTTTCATGCGCGCCTCGTGCGCTTCACGCTCTACGCGCTCGCGCTCACGTTCGATCTGAGAAGCGAGGCTCTCGAACGGCGATGCAGGGGCTTTCTTGGCCGGCTGCGCATCGCCTTCTTCCTTCTTCGCACGACCAGCGAAGCCTTCCTTCTGCTGGCTTTCACGGCGAGCACGCTCGGCGTCGCGCTGTGCGCGCTCTTTCTCCACTGCCGCACGACGAGCCGCAGCTTCTTCGGCCTTCTTAGCCTCTTCTTTCGCTTGCTCTTCAGCCAGCTTCTTGGCTTCTTCTTCCTCAAGCTTACCTGCACGCTGCTTGATCTCGGGCTCAAGATTCTTGCGAATCTTCTCCACATAAGCATCCTGCAAAATGCTGGCGTGGCTCTTAGCGGGTATCTTCATATCCGCAAGGCGGGCCAAGAGTTCTTTACTGGTCATATCGAACTCTTTAGCCAATTCGTGTACACGCATACCAGCCATGTAGTCTCCTCGTCCGTTTCCTAGTCTAAAACCGCGCTCATTACTTCTAGAGCGATTCGTTCGTTGTCTTCTTCGTTCACCCTCATACGCAGCGCTTTGTCGAGCTTGTGCGTTTGAAGGGCTTTTTCAAGGCAAGCAAGACTGCAAAGGTAGGCGCCTCTGCCATTCGCTTTGCCGCTCGGGTCGTATTCGACCTGCCCATCAGGAGTGCGCACGATGCGGATGAGCTCGCCTTTTTGGCAAGCTTTCCGGCATTCGATGCAGGTGCGTTGTTTCGTGCGCTTTTCCGTTTTCCTGCCTTACCGTGCACCCTAGTTGTTCTCGAGCTCCGCGTGAATGCCGCAGTACGAGCAACCCGGACGCGCATGGTTGCGGCAGCGTACGCCGTCGGGATCGACATAGGCGCACAAGCCATCATTGGCCTCCTCTTCGACCTCTTCCGCATCGATGAGGTCTTCATCGGCCACGAGCGGTTCACCCGCGAACGAAGACGACTTGATGTCGATATGCCAACCGGTCAGGCGTGCCGCCAAACGTGCATTCTGGCCTTCCTTGCCGATAGCAAGTGAAAGCTGGTCATCAGGCACGATGATGGTGGCGTAGTTGTTCTCTTCATCGATGATCACACGATTGACCTTAGCCGGAGAAAGCGCGTTCGACACGTAGACTGCTGGGTCTTCGTCCCACTGGATAACATCTACGCGCTCGTTGCGTAAGCCTTCGACCACCATGCGCACGCGAGAACCCTTAGGGCCAACGCAGGCACCTACCGGATCGAGGTTCGGCTCGCGCGAAGCAACCGCGATCTTGGAACGCTCGCCCGGTTCGCGCGCGATCGATTTGATCTCCACCAGACCGTCATAGATCTCGGGAACTTCGATCTCGAAAAGACGACGGATAAGATCGGGGTGCGTGCGGGAAACAACGATGGAAGGACGAGTGTGCTCGCCACGTGCCTTCGGGGTTTCCGCATTCGGATCGCGCACATCGACGATGAGCAGTTTCAGGCGCTGGTTGTGGCGATAGTGCTCGTTGCGCGGGCGCTCGTTGCGCTCGTTGGGGTTGCGCTTCAGATCGTAATGCGGAAGCTCAGCTTCAACACCTTCGCGAATCTTGATGATGGTGAACTCGGGCGTGCCCTGAAGAACGGTACCAGTGACCAGATCGCCCACGCGATCGGAGAACTCTTCGTAGATGGACTGGCGGCCAGCCTCGCGCACGATGGAGCTGATCACGTTCTTCGCATTCTGAGCAGCGATGCGGCTCACGTCGTTAGGCGTGACATCACGCTCTTCGAACTCGGTGTATTCGCCAGTTTCCTCGTCAGGCTCACCCACGGGAACCATCTCGTACACGTAGATCTTGCCCGTCTGGCGATCGATCGTAACGCGTGCATCCCATTCAAGATCAAGGATGTTCTGATAGCTCTTTGCCAGAGATGCCTCAAGACGCTCGATCAAATAGAATTCGTCGATCTTTCGTTCATGGGCGAGCGCTTGCAAAGCGTCTATCAATTCTGAGGTTGCCATACCTATCCCTTCTTCGCATTGAAATCTATCGTTGCAATGACATGTGCCTTCTTGATGAGTTGGAACGGGATCTCTGTGCGCGTGCCATCCACGTCGAGCACAATGTTCTCCCCTTCCACACCAACAAGCTGACCGGTGTATTTCGCACGGGAGTTCACGGGCGCCGAAAGCACGAGCGCTACCTTCTCTCCCGCGAATCGCTGAAAATGTTGCTTGGTACGCAGCGGACGGTCGATGCCAGGCGAAGAGACCTCGAGCGTGTAAGCACCCGGGAACGGGTCGATCTCGTCCATAAGAGCATTGATCCACTCTTGTGCGCTTGCCAACTCATCGAAGCCCACTCCTCCTTCACAGTCGATATAGACCCTGATGGTAGGAGCTTTCTTCGAACCCACGATATCCACCGTGACGATTTCGATCCCTTGCGCTTCTGCAGTAGGTGAAAGCGCATCGAGCAGCTGTTGTTCTTTGGCGCTTAACACGGTTTCATCAACTCCTCCCAGAAACAAAAGAAGCGGGACAAAGCCCACTTCCTCAAAAAATCGAAAGTATTCGTACCAAGTACCTGGATAGTTATATCATATTTTCTCCGGCCGTACAAACGCACTGCCACTTACCTGGGTAAACGGCAGGCTGTTAGTGTGGAAGTTCTACCTGAGAATAGAGTGCGTCGAAATCAGCCATCGAAGAAGACTTGCCGCCCTTGATATCCTGCGCAAGCGGTGCCAATATTGCCTTCGCATCCTTCTTCGGATCAGCTGAAGCCACGCTTACGTCCCAACACTCCTTGATCACATTCAGGCGTGTTAGAAGAAGCTCATAGAGCTTGTTGATCTTGGTGTAATTCGAGAATTGATCATCATTCTCATTCATGCCCAGCTCGTTCATCTCCTCGACAAGCTTTGCCTTTGAATCGGTGACGGAAGAAATGAGCTTATTGCATTCATCGGCGTACTGCTGGCGTTTTGCCTTATCGGACGCGAGGTGATAGTTGTTGAAATTGCTTACGACCGTGTTCACCTGACCACGATAGTTGCCAAGTGTTCGATAGTTCTCTTGGAGCGCTTTGACCGTATCCGATTGCTGGATCTCTTGCTGAGAATCTTGCGTATCGACCGCTTCGTTGTTCACCTGCTCAACCTGGTCAGATGCGGTGATCTCTTCATGCTTGAGCATGCCAGCAGAATTAAGGAATGCCGCAACGATAGCGATAGCCGCGAACACGATAACGAGCGCAAGGACCGCTTTGGTGCGCGCTGTGAGCCTCTTTTTCTTCTTTGGGGGTTGGATGAAGGTCTTCGCCTCATCGCTCGCAGAAGCAACGACCTTCCCATCATCCGAGACGATCTTTTGCATGGGCATGGTGATGAGCGGGTCTTCCGCATGCCCGATAACAGGAAGATCGTTTTCCTTCTCTTTAGCGGCAGCCGTATCGATCTCTTCGGCAGGATCGATCACATTGCCCTCTTTATCGTGATAGACCCGTTCAGGAACCGGCGGAAGCTTGGTGGTTTCCGCCGGCCCCACCGTTTCAGCATAGGTGAGCTTCTCTTGCGCCTCGGCAATGCGCTTCTTCATCTCGTCAACGGACATACCGCATTGAGGGCATTCATTCTGCCCGTCCTCGATCTTTTGTCCGCATTCAAGACAATACACTGCGTGCGCTTGCTCCTTACTGCTTGTCAGCGATCAGGCGATTGAGTGCGTTCAGATAAGCCTTTGCGGAAGATACGATGATATCGCCATCGGAACCACGACCAGTGTAGACCGTGCCATCAGCTGCGGTAACGCGAATGGTCACTTCGCCAAGTGCATCGATGCCGCGCGTAACGCTCTGCACCGAGAATTCGGACAGATCGTTTTCGATATCCACGATCTCGTTCACCGCGCGATAGAGCGCATCGACCGGACCGGTACCGATAGAGCAGGCGCAGAATTCGTTGTCGTTCTTATCGACGAGCGTCACGGTTGCGGTAGGCGTGAGCGGCTGGCCACAAGAGATCTGAACGCTCTTCAGCGTATAGGAAGCTTCTTGCGTACGGCCCTGTTCACCAACGAGCGACTCAAGATCCTCGTCGTAGACTTCCTTCTTCTTGTCAGCCAGATCGAGGAATGCCGTGTGGAGGTCTTCGAATTCCTGGCCTTCGATATGATAGCCGAGTGCCTCCAGGCGGTGACGCAGCGCTGCACGACCCGAACGAGCAGAAAGCACGATCGAGCTTTGACCTGCACCAACTTCGGTAGGATCGATGATCTCGTAGGTGGTGCGCTCTTTGATCACACCATCTTGGTGAATACCGGAAGAATGCGCGAAGGCATTCGCACCAACGATGGATTTATTGGGCTGTACCACAAAGCCCGTGATGGAAGACACCAAGCGCGAAGCACGGATGAATTCGCGGGTGTTGATATCGGTGTGAGCGTCGAGCTCTTCGCCATGCATCTTGATAGCCATGACCACTTCTTCCATGGCGGTATTGCCTGCGCGCTCACCCAGGCCGTTGATGGTGCACTCGATCTGGGTCGCACCGTTCTCAACGCCCGCAAGCGAAAGTGCAGTTGCCATGCCAAGGTCGTTATGGCAGTGGACCGAGATGGACGCCTTGTCGATGTTCTTGACGTTCTCCATCAAGAACTTGATGCGACGACCGTACTCTTCAGGCAGCGAATACCCCGTGGTATCAGGGATGTTGACCACCGTAGCACCAGCAGCGATGACCGCCTCGACCACTTTTGCGAGGAATTCATAATCGGAACGGCCCGCATCTTCGCAGTAGAATTCGACATCTTCAACATACTTCTTGGCGTACTTGGTCGCGTTCACCGCACGCTCGAGGATGACCTCAGGCGTGGTGCGCAGCTTATCGAAGATGTGGCTGTGCGAAACACCGATGCCCGTATGGATGCGCGGGCGGGCGCAATCGGCCAATGCCTCAGCAGCAGAATCGATGTCCTTTTCCATAGCGCGCGTGAGCGCACAGACGATCGCCTTATCGCCAACTTCGGCCGCGATCTGTTGCACGCTCTTGAAATCACCCGGCGACGAGATGGGAAAACCTGCTTCGATCACGTCAACGCCGAGACGCAATAGTTGACGCGTGATGACCAATTTCTCTTCGGAGTTCATCGATGCGCCTGGCGACTGCTCGCCATCGCGCAAGGTGGTATCGAAAATAGCAATCTTGCGAGTCATCACGCGTTCCTTTCTTTGAGGTAATAGTGTGATTAACTATACCATCTTTCCGTGTCTTTCTCTGAAATCTCCTAGAGAGACGCGTGTTTTAACGCATGGTGTCGCACTAGAGCGCTGCGTCGTTCTCCTCGCCTGTTCGGATGCGCACGACACGCTCGATGTTCGAAACGAAGATCTTGCCATCGCCCACTTCGCCAGTGCGTGCCGTGGAAACGATCACGTCCACGATCGCATCGACCTGAGTATCGTCGGCGATGATCTCGAACTTGATCTTCGGCACCATGTTCAGGATGACCTCATTACCGCGGAAGTACTCGCTCCATCCATGCTGGTTGCCGCAACCATGCACCTGCGAGATGGTCATACCCGAGACATTTGCCTGAAAGAGCGCTTCCTTGAGCGGTTCGAGCATGGTCGGCCGAACCACCGCACATATACGCTTCATGTTGCTATCCTTTCTCTTCGACCAGCGCATTGCTGATCTCGTACGAACCCTCTTAGCCTTCTCCGCCTTGGGTTCATCCGCATGCTGTTAATCAAGACCGTTGAACGCCGGGTAAGCAGATTCGCTGTGTTCGCTGATGTCCATACCCGCTGCTTCCTGTTCCTTGGAAACGCGCAGGCTACCCTTGAAGCATACCTTCACGATGAGACCGATCACAAGCGAACCGATGCCCACGAACGCGATCGTTACCAAGATGCCCAAGCACTGAGCACCGAGCAGCGTGGGGTCGCCCGTATAGATGAGGCCGCCGAAATCCGTCCAGGAAAGCTCTGGCACACAGAAGATACCAGTGAGCACACCACCGACCATGCCGCCGACCGCATGACAACCGAACGCGTCGAGTGCGTCGTCGTACCCGATCTTGTTCTTCAACACTGACATTGCGAAGTAGCAGATGGGCGAGACGATGAAGCCCATCACGATCGCCGCCCAGGGCTCGACAAAACCTGCAGCAGGCGTGATGACGACAAGACCCGCGACGAGACCGGTCACCGCGCCAACGAGCGTGGGCTTACCTACCGCGATCCGCTCGACCACCATCCAGGAGAGCAGTGCTGCACCGGAGGCGACCACGGTGTTCAGGATCGCGAGTGCCGCGATGCCATCGGCAGCAAATTCAGAGCCGCCATTGAAGCCGAACCATCCGAACCACAGAAGCGTTACACCGAGCACCACGAGCGGGATATTGTGCGGACGATGCGCGACCGTGCCGAATTCCTTACGACGGCCAAGCAGGAGACAGAGGACCAGGCCCGCCAAACCAGAGCTGATATGGACGACATCGCCACCTGCGAAGTCGAGCGCACCTATCTGATCACCGATGAAGCTGCCATCGCCACCCCATACCATGTGCGCGAGCGGACAATAGATGACAAGCACCCAGATGCTCACGAAAGCGATCATGGCACCGAACTTCATGCGCCCTGCCACTGCGCCCCAAATGATCGCGCAGGTGATCATTGCGAAGGCCGCCTGGAAGACCACATCGATGATAGCCGGATAGACCGCATCTTCAGGAACGACTTGTGCTTCTACGAGCATATCCTGCACGACCGAAGCACATCCGAGTTGGTCGAACCCTCCGAAGAAGGGATTGGAGCCATCTCCGCCATACGCGAAGCTCCAGCCCGCGATGATCCATAGCACCCCTACCACACCGATGATCGCCATCGACATGAACATGGTGTTCACGACATTTTTACGACGTGCAAGCCCTCCGTAGAAGAATGCAACACCTGGTGTCATCAATAACACCAGCATGGTACAGATGAGCATGAATGACGTCGATCCGGTATCAAACATGATGGAACCCTCCTTAAAGGTCGAGATTTTTTGAAACCGACCTCTTTATCTTGTCACGCGCTCTGCGGTATGCTTTTTTCATTCGCCATTGTTAACGCACGTGGAAATAAGATGAAACAAATAAGAAGTGCAAGCGTTACACACACGAAATAACCCCAGGTCGATTGGATGATCGCATGATAGAGATGAAAAAAGTTGAACCCGTTCACGATCTCGATGCCTTAGCAGAAATGGCTCATGATATTTGGTTCGAATATTGGCCCGCGCATATCGGAGCAGACCAAACGGCGTATATGGTCGAGCAGTTCCAGTCGAAAGACGCGATCGCGCGCGACATCGCCGAGCATGGCTACGAATACTATTTCGTGATCGATGAAGCAGGCAAGGCTGTGGGTTATGTGGGAGTTACACCTGAGCACTTTTCAGACGATCTGGAAAACCCGCGCGCAAAAGCGCATGGCGAAGCGATCACGCCGCTTCACGCGGATCGCTTGTTTATTTCGAAGATCTATCTCTATGCCGAAGAAAGAGGCAGGCACTATTCGAGTCAGATACTTGCGTGGCTGCGCGACTACGCACGCAAACTGGAGCTGACCGGCATGTACCTGACCGTCAATAAAGGCAACGAACTGGGCATTCGTGCGTATAAAGGAAATGGGTTCGACATCATCGAATCGGTTGAGGCCGATATCGGCAACGGGTTCGTGATGGACGACTACATCATGGCGTGCGCGGTATAACCGCTGCTTGTATGTTATGAAGTTACCCTTCTCTTCCGCGAGAAGATGCCTTCGCTCACCAAGAGCGCGATGAAAATGAGTACAAAGCCAACAACGAGGCGCACGGTGAGCAGCTCCCCATAGAGCAGAATGCTGAACACCACGCCGAACACCGACTCAAGGCTTAGGATGAGCGAGGCTTGTGTGGGCTCGATGCGCGCAAGGGCTATATTCTGCACGCCGAACGCGAAGATGGTTGCAAATAGCACCACGAATGCAAGCTCACCTACTATGACCGGCGTAATCTGCGTGAGTACGGGAAGCGTTTCGAAGACCGCGCCCGTTGCTAAACCGAGCAAGCCTTCAGTGATGAACTGGATGACCGTGAGCATGAGCACATCATAGAAGACCGAGAAGATCGAAACCGAAACGATATGCGCCGCGAAGAAGAACGCACAGAGCAGCGTCATGACCTCGCCAAAACCGATGCTCAAAGAACCTGAAGCGCTCGTGACCGATACGAGCCATATGCCCACGATCGCAACGAACGCCGCAACGATGTTCGCCTTGGTGGGCTTGCGTTTCGCAACGACCCACCACATGAACGGTACGAGCACCACATACACCGCAGTAAGAAAGGCGTTGATGCCTGGCGACACCGTTTGCAAACCGACCGTTTGCGTGAAGAATCCCAAGAAGTCGAGCAGACCTATCACCATACCGGCAGCGAGCGCTTTCCAAGTAAGGCGCAGGCGCAAGCGCTTGAGCAAGAATGGAAGGAGAACAAGCCCTGCGATCGTAAAACGTATCCCCAAAAGCCATCCAGGCGGGAACACCGCGACCAGATCCTTCATATAGACGAAGCTCGCACCCCACGCCATGGTAACGAGCAGAAGCAGGACCTTATACGCCCCAACCGGTATCTCAGATAATTTCATCACGAGTTCAGTATTCTACGCGACTCTCACTAGATGACAAACTACCCGGTCATCGTCACCTTTTTCATCCGTCATCAACTCGATCAGTGGAGAGGGTGAGGCACAAGGTTCCCCGCTTCCCTGTTCGCGCATCTGCTTCGCAGACGCGCTCATGCGTCGCTGCTTCGCTCGGGTTTTATTACTAACGAATTTAGTCGGCGAAGAGTCACCTCGTTGCCTTACCCTCTCCGCTGATCGAGCAAGCAGCTGAGCCCATGGGGTACTTGAATTACTCTGAGTCCGCTAACTTCAATATAAATAGGTTGTCCGAAGGAGCGAAGCGCATGAGCTTGCCTGAAAAGGCAAGCGAACAGCGAAAGCGGGTAATTACAAGTGCCCCATAGGCGTACTGCTTGCGTGGGATAGATGGGAAAAGTGTCGAACGACCGGGTAGTTTATCATCTTTTAGAGGCGGTCTTGGATCTGGCGGGCGATGCCTGCTGCATCAAGGCCGAGGTCGGCGAAGAGCAAGTCCACCTTGCCCTGCTCGATGAATTCATCGGGGATGCCGAGCGTGAGCGAGTCCACCTTGAGCTCTTCTTCACCCAGAACTTCGCTCACTGCTTCACCCGCACCGCCGATGATAACGCCATCTTCAACGGTGACCACTAGTTTCGTTTCAGCAGCCTTGCGGATCGCTTCCTTGTCGATCGGCTTCACCCAGCGCATATCCACCACGCGCGCTGAGATACCCTGCCCTTCCAGCAGGCTTGCCGCACCGAGCGCGTGCTCTACCATGCGGCCGAACGCAAGGATCGCCACGTCTTCGCCGGGCTTCACTTCTTTGGAAACACCCTCTTCAAAGACCACAGGCTCTTCAGGAATGAGCGCACCAGGAGCTTCGCCGCGAGGATAACGCAGCACCACCGGGCCGCCGATAGCAAGTGCCGTGTGCAGCGCAGAAGCCAGCTCAGCTTCATCAGAAGGCGCAAGTATCTTCACGTGCGGGATCATGCGCGCATAGACCATATCGAACACCCCATGGTGCGTAGGGCCATCATCACCCACAAGGCCAGCACGATCGATAGCAATGACCACGTTCTCGCGCGGCAGCGCCACATCGATTATCAGCTGGTCGATCGCACGCTGCATGAACGTGGAATAGAGCGCCACCACCGGCTTCTTTCCCCCGATGGAAAGGCCTGCCGCCATGGCAACCGCGTGCTCTTCTGCAATACCCACATCGAAGAAGCGCTTAGGATACTCTCGTGCAAAATCAGCCAAGCCGGTGCCATCGGTCATAGCAGCAGTGACCACCACGATCGAATCATCCTTGGCTGCTTCAGCCTTTAAAGACTGGGAGAACGCTTGGGTATAGGTAAGATTGCCGCCTACCTTCTTCTTTATCTCCCCCGATTCGAGATCATAGGGCCCCACGCCGTGGAACTTGGAAGGGTTCTGTTCTGCAGGCGCATAGCCCTTGCCCTTCTTCGTGATCACATGCACGAGCACCGGCGCGTTCGCCGCAAATGCATTCTTGATAGCTGCCTTTATCGCGGGGATGTTATGCCCATCGATCGGCGGCGTGCAGATGATGCCCAACTGCTCGAAGAGCATCGAATCGGGAATGACGAGATTCTTCACTGACTCTTTTGCGGTCTTGCCCATCTTGACCAGGGCCTTGCCCGCCGTGCCGAACGACTCAAGATGCTCCTGGATCGTATCGCGGCTCTTGCGGTAATTGGAATTCACGCGAATGCTACCAAGATGAAGCGCCATCGCACCTACATTGCGCGAGATAGCCATTTCGTTGTCGTTCAGGATGATGACGAGCGGCGTTTGTTCCTGGCCGATATCGTTCAAGGCCTCGAACGCCATGCCACCAGCAAGAGAGGCATCGCCGATGAGCGCAACGACCTTCTGCTTCTCCCCCGAAAGATCGCGCGCCCGTGCAAGCCCGCAGGCGATCGAAAGCGAATCGGATGCATGCCCGGAAGGGTGAACATCATGCGGATTGGTGTGCGGTTTCGGAAAACCTGAAAGGCCTTTGTACTGGCGCAACGTTGAGAATTCATCGCGCCTGCCCGTAAGGAGCATATGCGCATACGATTGATGGCCCACATCGAAGATGAACTTGTCTTCAGGGGAATTGATAAGGCTATGGACCGCAAGGATGATCTCGACCGCTCCCAAACTTGAGGCAACATGGCCTCCCGTTTGGGAAGTGGTGTTCAGGATCTCATCGCGAATCTCGCCCGCAAGGATAGCAAGCTCTTCATCGGTAAGGAGCGCGAGCATGTTGGGCGATTCGATAGAGTCAAGTATTCGATCCGCCATAGCCTCTCCTTACCTTACCTGCCCAAATGAATTTCGATGATAGCGTGCGAACTAGTTGCTTTCAAGAGCAGGGCCTGCACTTGCACTTGGCTCAGAACCATTCGAGGCTTCTTCGCCTGCATCTTGCACGTCTTCTGAACGCTCTTCATCGTAGAGCGCATTGTTCTCCTGGAGATTCTCCTCCAAAAGCGACGAAGCACGCAGCCCTAGCTGCACAGCTTCTTCATAGAGTTTCAGCGCATCGTCCAAAGGAAGATCGTCGTCTGCCACCGCATCAACAATCTCGTCGAGGCGCTTCTTCACCTCTTCGAAGCTCTCGGTATTCGCTTCACTCATGCGCTTCCTCCTCGAGCTTGGTCGCGATACGTCCCAAGATGCCGTTCACGAAACGTGGGGAATCTTCGCCACCGAATTCCTTGGCAAGATTGACCGCTTCATTGATGGAAACGGAGATAGGCACTTCATCCACTGAACGCATCTCGTAAGCTGCCATGCGCAAGAGCGATCGATCGACCACCGGCATGCGGTCGAGCGCCCAGTTCTCGCTCGCTTCTACCAGTTCTGCATCGATCGCTTCCTGATCGGTAGTTGCGCCTTCGATCAAGCGACGAGCATAGTTGCCTAAAAGCTGCGTTTCATCGACGAGCCTTCCCTCTTCGATGATCGTTGCCGGATCGGTCTCGAGGATCTCTGCCTGATAGAGGACTTGCAAAGCAAGACGGCGCGCTTCGCTTCGGTCATGTTGATGTTTTTCGGCCATGAGCGCGCGCTAGTCCTGGAAGAGGATACCGTCGACATGAATATCGACGCGATTGACGGTATAACCGGTCTGCGCGAGGATGGCATCGGCGATGGCCTTGCGCGCATCAGCTGCGATCTTGTCGAGCGAGAAGCCATTGAGCACCGTGATCGAAACGCTCACGTCGATCGTGTCGCTCGTGACCTGGCTCACCCGCACGCCCTTCTGATCCTGCTTGGAACCGAAGAATGAAAGGATACCGGTGCTGGTCTGACCTACGACCGCAACTCCTTCAACATCCTTGAGCGCAAGTGCAACGATGGTATCGAGCACATCAGGAGCGATATCCATGCCTCTCGTTTGCGTGTCTGTCATTATTCATCACCCATTTCGGTTTCAATGAAGTCGGTAAAGACGTTGCCCTCGATGAAGGCAGGATTCTCAAGCACCTGCAGATGGAACGGGATAGTGGTCTTGATGCCCTCGATCTCGAACTCCTGAAGCGCACGCTTACCGCGCGCGATCGCCTCTGCACGATCGGCACCCCACACGATGACCTTAGCAACCATGGAATCGTAGTAGGGCGAAATGCGATCGCCTTGCGAAATATAGGTGTCCACACGCACGCCAGGGCCTCCCGGCACCTTGAACTTCGTGATCGTGCCAGGGCACGGACGAAAATCGTAGTCGGGATCTTCGGCATTGATACGGAATTCGATAGCGTGTCCATTCGGCGTAAAAGGCGCCTTGTCGGCGCAGGAGATCGGCTCGCCCGATGCGATACGCAGCTGCTCTTTGATGATGTCGGTTCCGGTGATGGTCTCCGTGACCGGATGTTCGACCTGAACGCGCGTATTCATCTCCATGAAATAGAAGCGACCATCTTGATCGAGCAAGAACTCGATCGTGCCCGCATTCTCATAACCTGTTGCACGTACCGCCTTGATGGCTGCAACGCCCATAGCGCGGCGAGTTTCGCCATCGAGCGCCGGCGAAGGCGCCTCTTCGAGCAACTTCTGATGACGGCGCTGGAGCGAGCAATCGCGTTCGCACAGCGAAATGCGGTTATCGTACTTATCAGCCAGGATCTGAACCTCGATATGGCGTGGACGCAGCACGAGCTTCTCCAGATAGACATCGCCATTGCCAAAGGCTGCGAGCGCTTCGGTCTTTGCGGCAGTGAACTGGCTCTCCAGCTCTTCAGGGCTGTGCACTTCGCGCATGCCCTTGCCGCCGCCGCCCGCGCTTGCCTTGACGAGGATCGGATAGCCCGCAGCATCCGCGAATGCGCGCGCTTCCTCGACCGTTTCCACGACGCCATCGGAGCCAGGGACGGTGGGAACGCCGCAGGTCTTCATGGTCTCACGAGCCTGCGCCTTGTTGCCCATCGCTTCGATGCTCTCTGGCGAAGGGCCGATGAACACGATGTCGTTGTCGGCGCACGCACGTGCAAAATCGGCGTTCTCAGCCAAGAAACCATAGCCGGGATGAATCGCATCGGCGCCAGTGTTGACAGCAGCAGCGATGATCGAAGGGATGATAAGATAGCTCTGATTAGCCGGAGCGGGACCGATGCAGACGGCCTCATCAGCATAGGCGACCGGTGCGGTGTTGGCATCTTCGGTGGAATAGACCGCCACCGTCTTCACGCCCAATTCCTTGCAGGCGCGCATGATGCGCAGAGCGACCTCGCCTCTGTTTGCGACTAGTACCTTGCTGAACATTTAGGCACTCTCCGGTCCGATAGCATCATGGGAATTATGCGGCTCGATGTAGAAGAGCGGCGTACCGAACTCCACCGGTGTAGCATCTTCGAGGCAAACCTCGCGCACAACGCCCATCTCTTCAGAGGTGATCTCGTTCATGAGCTTCATAGCTTCGACGATGCAAAGCGTCTGGTTAGCGGTGACCTCATCGCCCACCTTGACGAAGGGCGGTTCACCAGGAGCAGGTGCTGCATAGAACGTGCCCACCATGGGAGCGGTCACGCAATGCCAGGATGCCGGACGGCTCGCATTGTCTGCAGGAGCAGCAGCAGGCTCAGCTGCAGGTGCAACCTGAGCTGCAGGAACAGCCTCTGCAGGCACCGCAACCGGAACAGCCGGTGCTGCGCACATAGCGCCTGGCATACGAACTGAGATGCGGGCGCCTTCTTCTTCGACAACGATTTCGCCCACGCCGCTTTCCTCAGCGACGCGCACCAGCTCGCGAATTTGATTGATATCCACGTAATCCTCCTCTTTGGTCTGGCTTGACTCCTCTTCAAGGAGGAAATCAACCTTTTCGGATGTGCGATGCTTGCTCAAATAGGTACGCGCCTCATTCGGGAACAGCGCATACATCAAAACGTCCTCTTCAGACTTAGCCAGATCGCCGATCTCTTCTTCAAGCTCGGCGAAAGTGGTGGTGACGAGCGAACCAGGTGCCACATCAGGATCGAGCACCTGCGAATCACCTACGACCTTAGCAACGATCTCTTGATCCATAGGACCAGGAGCCTTGCCATAGTAACCGCAGATGTAGTCTTTCATCTCCTTGGAAACGACGCTCCAGCGCTTGCCCGTGAGAACATTGAAGACCGCCTGCGTACCAACGATCTGCGACATAGGCGTAACGAGCGGCGGATAACCGACTTCAGCACGCACGCGCGGGATCTCTTCCATGACCTCATCCAGGCGGTCGAGCGCGTTTTGGATCTCGAGCTGGCTGACGAGGTTCGACATCATGCCACCAGGGACCTGATGCGAGTAGACCTTCATGTGCGTGAGCGAAGAAACGCCGCGCTTGTAGTGACCGCGCTTGCGCACCTCTTCCCAGTATTCCGAGATCTCGAAGAGAAGTCCCAGATCGAGACCGGTATCGTAACGGCTTTCCTCAAGTGCCGCAACGATCATCTCGACTGCGGGATGCGAGTTACCGAACGCGAGCGGAGCGCTTGCAGTATCAGCGATCGCAGCGCCTGCTTCAGCGGATTTGATGATATTAGCGGGTGCCATGCCACCGACATAGTGGCAGTGCACGTGGATGGGCAGGCCGATCTCGGCATTGAATGCCTTCACGATGCGCTCGGTACGATACGGCGTGAGCATGCCCGCCATATCTTTGATAGCGATGGAATCGGCGCCCAGATCTTTGAGCTGCTGACCGTATTCGAGGAAGCTATCGAGTGTATGAACAGGCGAGACCGTATAAGAGATCGCGCCTTCGAAGTGGGCTCCGCACTCCTTGATAGCCTCAGCGTTATCCACCACATTGCGGATATCGTTCAACGCGTCGAACACGCGGAAGACATCGATGCCATTTCGGTGTGCTGCCTCGATGAAACGGAAGCAGATCTCGCGGGAATAATGCTTGTAGCCCACAAGGTTCTGTCCACGCGAGAGCATGGACAAGCGAGTGTTCGGCGTTTTTGACTTGATGAGTCGCAGACGATCCCAAGGATTTTCGTCCAAAAAGCGTAGGCAGGTGTCGAATGTTGCACCGCCCCAGGCCTCGATGGCCCAGTATCCAACGCGATCCATCTTAGGCAAAATGGGCAGCATATCTCCGATCGACATACGTGTTGCCCAAAGACTCTGCTGTCCGTCGCGGATCGTTGTGTCCATAAGTTGAAGTTTTGCCAAGTGACTCGCACCTCCTTGTCAAAGAGCACCCCAGCGGGGGTAGCTTGATAGTGAACGACCATTATACGACACGAGGCGCCTTACGCGCCTCGCAATCGATGGTATTTTCGTTATCGAAACAGAGATTAGACGCGAGTAACATAGCGGCCATCGCGCGTATCGATGCGCAGGATATCACCGTTGTCGATGAACATGGGAACCTGGATGGTCGCGCCAGTCTCGAGCGTTGCTGGCTTCGTGCCGCCCTGGACCGTATCACCCTTGAAACCTGGCTCGGTATCGGTAACCTCAAGCTCAACGAACATCTGCGGCTCGAGGCCGATGAGCTCATCGCCTGCATACAACAGCGTGACCTCGTCGTTTTCCTTGAGCCACTGGGCAGCTTCGCCCACCACTTCAGCGTTGAGCGCGATCTGATCGTAGGTGTTGGGATCCATGAAGTGATAATCCACGCCATCGTTGTAGAGGTACTGCATGACCTTCTTCTCAAGGCGGAGCGTCTCGAACTTCGTGCCGGAGTTGAAGGTATAGTCGACCACGCGACCAGAACGGATATCGCGCAGCTTCGTGCGAACGAATGCGCCACCCTTACCTGGCTTCACGTGCTGGAATTCAATGATGACCCAGAGTTTGTCCTTATATTCGATGCACATTCCGTTACGGAAATCAGCGGTAGAAATTGCCACGGGGATCCTCGATTCTTACTCGTTATCTCTGCTTAGTGCGGCTCTATTATAACCATGTCATGGCTACTTTGGGTGATCACGTCATAACCCGTTTCGGTGACCACCCCAAAATCTTCAAGTCTCATGCCGAATTCATCGGGAAGATAGATGCCCGGCTCGACCGTGAGCACCGCGCCGGCTGGCAATGGTTTCGTATTTCGCGGTGAAAGAGCGGGGTCTTCGTGAATATCGATGCCAAGGCTGTGCCCGAGCCCATGGCCCATCGTGTTGGCGAATCCCCCTTCGGCGAGCACTGCTTCAGCGAGCTCATGGATCTCCGCACCTGTCTTTCCAGAACGAAGCGCCGCTTCAGCAGCTTCGTTGGCGCTTCTCATGGCTTCCCACGCACGATGCATCTTTTCTGCAGGCTCCCCTACGAACACCGTGCGCGTCATGTCGGAGCAATAGCCACCGAAACGTGCGCCGAAATCCATCACGATCGCATCGCCGGCTGCGATGCGCGTATCACCAGAGATCGCGTGCGGGCTTGCTGCGTGAGCACCCGTCGCGACGATCGTAGGAAATGCGAGCCCTTCAGCACCAGCATCGAGCATGAAGGTATCGAGCGCACGCTGAACCTGTGCTTCTGTCATGCCCGGCTCGATGAAGTCAACGATGAACGCGAAGCCAGCATCAGTGATGACCTGTGCCTTTCTCATGAGGGCGATCTCGAGAGCATCTTTGCTCGCACGCAAACCTTCGATGAATCGCTCGCGCTCGACAAGCTCGGGACCAACCGATGCACCCGCGAGCGCTTGAGTGAGCATGTGGAACTCGCGCAAGGTAAGCGTGTCTTCGATCGCAGCACGCTGCCTGCTGGAAGTACCCCCAAGCAGGCGCGAGAGCCAATTCGCATGGCTCATCCGCTCGAGGGACACCTGGATCTGCGAGGCCTGCGCAGCTGTCTCGAGCGCTTCGCCATAGCGTGAATCGCTGTGAATGATCGCATCCTGAGGCGTGATGATGAGCGCATGAGCAGCCTCATCATCGAAGACGCCCTGAAAAGCGGTGACCCATTTGATGTTGGAAAGATCGCGAATGTAGATCGCATCGAGTTCGTTTTCGACCAGAAGTTCACGGATACGCTCGATACGGCACGCTGAAGCCTGCTTGCTCGACAAAAGCAATCTTTCCTGTTCTTCGGGTGACAGCGCTTCAATACCGAGCGCACTATCGAGCGAACCTTTTGGATGCGTAGCGTCTTGTTGCATGACGAGTGCCGCCTCTAAGCGATGCTCTGCTGCCAGGCACGCAAGTGTTCGAGCACGAAACCAGGATCGAGACTGACAACTTCCCAGCTCCCCACATCGCGCGGCAAGACGAACCGAAGCGTATGTGAACGAACCTTCTTGTCGGAGAACATGCAATCGAGCAGCTCTTCGGGGCTGGCATGGAAATCGAGCGCAGGTAGCCCGAGCATGTCGAGCAGCTTGTCCTGCGTCTCTACGAATTCGAGCGAGGTGCCGAGCTTCGCTGCTGCAAGGCGCGCCGCAAAACGCATGCCCTCTGCAACGGCTGCACCATGGGAATAGACCCCGTAGCCTGCACAGGTCTCGATCGCATGAGCGAGCGTGTGGCCATAGTTCAAACATTCGCGCACACCCTTCGTCTCCTGCTCATCGGCAGCAACGACTTGCGCTTTGAACACCACACTGCGCACGACCGCTTCTTGCGTGATATCCCTATCACGCGCAGCGAGCGCGGGGGCGTTATCGCAGAGCCAGAAGAAGAATTCATCCGAATCGATCACCGCCGATTTCGCGATCTCCGCGCAACCGCACGCCCATTCACGTTCGGGCAACGTTGCAAGGGTGGCAAGATCGGCGCAGACAAGAAGCGGCTGGCAAAAGGTTCCGACCAGGTTCTTCCCTGCCTCAAGGTTGATGGCGGTCTTTCCTCCGACCGAAGAATCGACCATGGAAAGCAAGGTGGTGGGAACCTGCACAACAGGCAGGCCGCGCATGAACGTCGAACCCGTGAAGCCTGCCAG
>CABQIW010000035.1 GCA_902464295.1 uncultured Eggerthella sp. | reverse complement strand
GTGAAATTGATTGTTTATTGGGGAATTGTCACAATGTTGATTGATCTTCTTTCTCGAACGCTCGAGCGCTCGGGGGCACTTGAGAACTTCTGGGGCAAGCTGGACGCCGGTGCCGATGCCACGATCGGTGTCGCCTCTTCGGCACGCCCGTTCTTGGTAGCAGCGCGCTTTGCGGAGCGTCCGCAGCCTACGCTTGTGGTGGTCCCTGGTGAAGAAACTGCCGAAACGTTCGCACGCATGCTCGGTGCCTACGTGGGCGATGAGAAGGTCTATCTCTATCGAGAGCGCGAAGAGAATCCGTTCATTCTTGATCCTCCTGCAAACACGAAGGAGTACCAGGCGCGTGCCCGCCAGTCGGCACGTCGTCTTGAAGCACTTTGGGCGCTTCAGAGCGGGAGGTCGTGCTTGGTGGTGGCATCCGCTCGAGCGCTCTTGCGCAAGGTGGCACCTGCGCGCGCCGAGGTTGCGCGCCCGCTTGTGCTCGAAGCGGGAAAAGAGCTCGATGAGATGGGCATTTCAGGTGTCGAGGACTACGAGGGTCTGGTCGAGCGCCTGGTAGAGCTCGGCTATGAGAATACCGGCAAGCTCGATGGGCCAGGAACCTTCAGCGCGCAGGGCGGAACGATCGATGTGTTCGCGGGTAATCTGGTCAATCCAGTGCGCCTCGATTTCTTCGGCGATGAACTGGAAGAGATCCGCAGCTTGCTTCCCGGAACAGGGCAAACCATCTCTTCGTGCGAATCGGTCGAGATATTCCCGGTGCGCGAATTTCCTATCACTTCGCGCGGTATCGCTCAAGCACGTTCGCGGCTGGTGCCGCAGTCGAGTACCACGCCGCTGTATCGCGACTTGCTCGATGCGCTCGAACAGAGCGAGATATTCACGCCACAGGCGCTCTTGCCCTACGTGTTCGAAGAGCTCGATACCGTGGGCAACTATCTTCCAGATGATGCTCTTACGGTGGTGGTCGAACCGCGCAGTTTGGTCGATGACGCACTTCACTATCGCGATGAGCTCATGAAGAAGACGAATGCCTCGCTGCTTTTGGCAGATGAGCTCTTCTTCGCCCCGCAAGCGCTCGATTTTGGGAAGAATCAGCGCGCAACCTATGTATCGATCATGCGGGTGGGCGTGGAGCTCGATGACGAATTGGTGGTCAAGCGCGTGGATGTGGCGGGAGATGCCGATAAGCTCTTCGGCAAGCTCTATTCGCTCACGCAGCAGGGCTTCACCGTGGTGTTCTCGGTGCCGCATTTCCGCGCACGTCAGGAGATGAAGCTCGAACTGGTCGATCGGGGGATCCCGATCAAGGAGGAGCTTGATGTGTTAGCGGCTCCCGATGATGAGGGCGAGGGCTCATCTTCATCTTTGCCCGCTCGTTCTAAAGAAGACGGGGAAGTGCCTGCGCCTTCAGATGTTGCTCATCGCGAGCGCAAGCTGCGCCGTGGCGTGGTGAACATCGTCGATGTGAACATCCCGCTTGGTATGATCTTCCCTGCGGCGAAGCTCGCTCTTGTGTCGCTTGCCGATACGCAAGGCTCCATGTCGGTGCGCACCACGAAGCGCGTCGACATCACCGACATCACCTTCCCCTATAAACCAGGTGATTATGTGGTGCATGCGCATCATGGCGTGGCGTTCTTCCGTGATCTCGTGCGCCGTGATGTGGGCGGGATCGAGCGCGACTACTTGCTTTTGGAATACGCTGAAGGCGATAAGCTCTATGTGCCGGTCGAGCAGTTCGATCGTGTAACGCGCTATGTTGGCCCTGAAGGAGCGTCCCCGCGTCTGACGCGCCTCAACACATCGGACTGGTCACGCGCGATCGGGCGCGCGCGTAAGGCCACGAAGCAGCTTGCGTTCGACTTGGTGGACGTGTATACGCGTCGTAGCGCGACAAAGGGCTATCAATATAAAGAGGACACGCCCTGGCAGCGCGAGATGGAAGAAGCGTTTCCTTACCAAGAAACCCCTGATCAGCTTGCGGCTATTGCGGACATCAAGACCGACATGCAATCGATCCACCCAATGGATCGGCTCGTGTGCGGCGATGTGGGCTTCGGCAAGACCGAGGTGGCATTGCGTGCGGCGTTCAAGGCAACGCAGGACAAGAAGCAGGTGATGGTGCTCTGCCCGACTACCATCTTGGCGCAGCAGCACTACACCACGTTCAAGGAGCGCTTCGAGCCTTTTGGGGTGCGGGTCGAAGTGCTCTCGCGTTTCCGTACGCCTGCGCAGCAAAAAAGGACCCTCGAAGATTTTGCTAACGGGGAGGTGCAGGTGCTCGTGGGCACGCATCGCTTGCTCTCGCGCGATGTGAATCCGAAAGACTTAGGCCTGGTGATCATCGACGAGGAACAACGCTTCGGTGTGGGGCACAAAGAGCAGCTGAAGAACATGCGTGAGTCGATCGATATCCTCACGCTTTCAGCAACGCCCATTCCGCGTACGATGCAGATGGGGCTTTCTGGCGTGCGCGACATGAGCCTGATCATGACCCCGCCCGATGATCGTCGCCCCGTGGAAGTGCACGTGGGCGAGTGGGACCCTGATGTGGTCGCCGATGCGATCGCACGCGAACTCGATCGCAAGGGGCAGGTATACTACGTGAGCAATCGTGTGCGCTCGATCGATGATGCGGTGAAGCGCGTGCGTGAAGCGGCAGGTGAAGCGCGCATCGGGGTAGCGCACGGCAAGATGTCGAAAGAAGAGCTCGAGATCGTGATGGAGGATTTCTCCGCAGGCGAGATCGATGTGCTCGTGGCAACCACCATCATCGAGAGTGGCATCGATAATCCGCACACGAACACGCTCATCATCGAAGATGCGCAGCGCTTGGGTCTCGCTCAGATGTACCAGCTCAAAGGGCGTGTCGGTCGTTCCTCCACGCAGGCATATGCTTACTTCCTATTCCCCGATAACGTTCCTCTTACCGAAGAAGCGCGCGATCGCCTGACCGCGATCGACGAGAATGCCGATCTGGGAAGCGGCATGCGTATCGCTATGAAGGATCTTGAGATCCGTGGCGCAGGCAGCATCCTTGGCGCGGAGCAGAGTGGCAACATGTCGGCGGTAGGCTTTGACCTCTATGCGCAGATGCTCTCGCAGGCGGTGAACCTCACGCGTGAGGGGGAGAGCATATCCGACAACTATCTTCCCGAAGCCCTCTCCGACATCGTGATCAACGTGCCTGACCACACGTACATCCCTGAAGAATATGTGCCTGATGCTGATGAACGTGTGCTCTTCTATCGCAAGCTAGCCAGCGCCGATACGATCGAATTCGTAGATGAGTTAGCGCGCGAGATCACAGAGAAGCATGGTGAGATGCCGCCAGCTACGGTCAACCAATTCCAGAAAGCGCGTTTGAAAGCATTCGCGAACGAACACAATATCGCGCAGATATCGGTAACGGGCGGTAAGCTCATCGTTGAGCCCATCATCATTTCGAAGAAGCAGGCATCTGCACTCCGCAAGAAAGCAGGACGCTACTTGGCAGATAAGAAGAAGCTCATCGTGCCGATGCGCGTAGTGGGAGAGAGCGAAGATGGAACCACGCTTACCGCTGTGCAAGAATTTCTCGCATCCTTCTTTGCTTCGGAGAAAGAGGGATAGGTGCTCTACAGATAGCTCGTGGTTGGGAGGGATCTTCCTTGCTGTCGAGCGAGCGGATCCTCCGCGATGTGTGCTAATCGCGTTCGAGTGGGCAAGAAGCGTCTGCGGCTTCGAGTGCTGCTTCGGGAGCGGTATCGGCAGCGGGTGCTTCTTGAGGTGCGCTCGCATTCGAGGGCGCCTCGAGAGTGGTTGCGGTAAGCGTCCGGTGCCCAGCGAGCGGAACGGCCTTTTCGAAGTTCGGAAGTAGCTTATTGCAGAAATTCACGACCACGCCTACGAACAGCGCCGAAAGGATGGTGCCTTCACGCACGCCGAATAGACCGCCCAGTGCGATGAGCGAAATGATCACGCCGATAACACCCTGGGACGTGTCGAAGGCCACCTTGCATTTTGGGAAGGGGATCTTGGTCACCTTCGAAACCGCCAGCACGATCCCTTCACCAGGGAGCGTGATGAGCGAGGCTTTCACCTGCAAGAAGATACCGAAGCCCGTCATGAATACGCCAAGCACGGTATAGAAGAACTCGAAGCCGTAGTTCGGCATGGGGATGAGTTCGCAAAACGGAACGAAGAAATCGATCATCGCCGAGAAGACGAACACGAAAGCGATCTGCAAGAACTGGATCGGGTTGAAATCGCTGCGCAGCAAGATGATCTGGATGAGCACGAAGAGCACGTTCACCACAAAGGTCCACGTGCCGATGGTCCAGGCCGTGGTGAAGCTCAAGACCGCGGGGATGCACGAGATGGGTGAGGTGCCCAACCCGGATGCGCGGGTAAGGGCGACCGAAGCGGCAACCAATGCAAGACCGAAGAACATGACCGCAAAACGCAAGATCATGTTCGGAGCGGAGCGATCGAAGAAGGTATGCCAGCGTTCGGTGAAGTTCATGCGACTCTTTTCTTGCGTATGCGTATAAGGCTGATGTGCGGATGCAGTTTGATTTTACGCCCCTTCGGCGCACTTCGTCCGTGTTTTCGTGCGAATGGAAAAGAGAACCACCTGCAGCAGTGCGGCGCGCAGGTGGCTTGCGTTCGGGGCGATATTTCAGGATGAAAGGATGAAGGGCTAGCTACGGTGTGCCGTGCAGACGAATTGAGCAACATTGGTTCCTAAGTCATCGGTGATATCGACGGTGTAGAAACCTACGGTGCGACCTGCCTTGTTCGCACTGCCCGTTGCGATGAGCTTCTGGCCTTTGGCGGGGGAGAAGAAGCGGATCGTGCAGTCGATAGCAACGGTGGGTTTGTTGTCCATGTTCGAGATGATGGCCATGGTGAAATCTGCCAGCGTGAACATCGCGCCACCCATGACGGTGCCGTTGGCGTTCAAATGGTTTTCGGTGATGGGCATTTCGCAGATGGCGTGATTCGGTGCAGCCTCGATGATGCTGCACTGCGCTTGAGCTGCGAATCTGTCCTGTGCGAAGTATGCGCGAATCTCTTCTAATGAATTGGTTTCATCGACCATGGTAGCTCCTTTGGGATCGAAGGGTGCAAGAAGAAGGCGATGCCTTGAGTTCGATTATAAACCTAGCTCTTGAACGGAGCTGAGAGGAACGGAACCGATCGTTATTCGTCGGTGCTTTGCTTAGAGAGGAAGATCGTAGCGTTGGTTTCGAAGAGATAGGCAGCGCCCGTGGGGCAGTAAAGTGCGCAATTGCCGCACGCGATGCAGAGCTTGGGATCGACCACGATCGTGCCAGACTCATCCAAGGAGCGTGCACCAGCTGGGCAGTGTGAGAAGCACGGCTCGTAGCAGTGCTCGCAGGTTGCTTCATCGACTGCTGCGAGATAGCGGGGGATGTTAGGGGCGATCTCGGGATGCTCTTCGACGGTGTTCGCCACGAGCGTGAGGCGTGGCCAGGGCTTACGCACCACGAGATCGGGAGTTGAAGGAACATGCTGGTGGTGATGAGCGTTTTGCGCATGACCCTGTGCGCGAAGGTGGGCTTTTTGCTCGTGAAACTTGGCGAGCGTGTCGTTGTAGCGTTTGCGATGCTTGCCGCTTGCGATATCTGCTGCCTCATGTGCGAGCGAGGTTGCGACACCGCGCCGGTGGAATTCGTCGGAGGTGGCCTCGAAGAAGCGGCTCAAGATATCGGTCTTTTCGGGAAGGCGCTCGGCTTTGCCCATATGGATGCGGCTCCAGCGCTCACCTAGATTCACGGCGTGGGTGAGCAGTGCCTTCGCCTCGGGACCTGCGGTGGGGCAATCGGTGCAGAGCGAGAAGTTGCAGTAGATCTGCAATTCAGGGTTCGCTTCGAGGGCAGCCAGCCAGAATTCGGGCGCGACCGCACCGATGCAGGGCAGGACCACGACGTTGGGATGCACTTCGAAGTCTTCAGGGATCTGATCGTAGCAGGTGAAGAAGACGGGCTCACCTTCGCCAGAGAGGCGGCGAACCTTGTCGAGCAGGTCGTTCATCGTGATGCGCTCGGTAACGAAGGCATCGCAGATGCCGCAGCACAGTCCGCAGCGGGTGCAGAATTCCTCGTCTATGTGGGGGCGACCCTGTTCGTCGAAGAAGATCGCGTCGTAGGGACAGACGAACGTGCACCTCTCGCACGTGCTGCCAGCAAGGCGGGTGCAGAATCCTGGTAAGACGGAGATAGGAAAGCGCAGGTCTGCGGGCGGAGCAGGGGCCTCTTCGACTGTTTCAAGGGGAGTATCACCAGAGCTGTTGATCGCCTCTTCAACAGGCGTTTCGTTGCTTTGCTCGGTCGTCCTCGCTGCTTCGGACTGGCAGGAACCAGGTGCCTCAGCGGTCTTTTCTGCGGAGTGTGCTTCGTTATCTGCAGAGCCCCCAGGAGCGCTGTGGGGCATGAACGCTGCACCAGCCGCAAATGCTTCAAGAGCAGCAGGCGAGATCGGTATGCTCCTGTCTTCGCTCATGGCAGCCTTTCGTCAGGTTCGTTAGGCAACCTGCACGATCATGCGCCGAATACTTCGGCCAGTGTGTAGTCGATGCGCGCGAGCACATCTTCGCGCTTCATGAGCTCGATGCTCTCGAACAGCGGCGGCGAAACCTGTGAACCGGTGACGGCCACGCGGATGGGTTGGAAGACGAACTTCGCTTTCAAGTCGAGCTTCTCGGTGAGCTCGCGCACGGCATCTTGCAGCGGATCGCACTGCCACGGGATCGATTCATCGGCCAAGATCGTGCGCGCTTCGCGCAGTACTTCATCGGCGCGTGCGCCTTCTTTGAGCAGGTTCTTCTTCACTGATTTCTCATCGAGCGTAACGTTGGGCCCATCGAAGATGAACGAGAGCTTCTCGATCGCATCGTTCAGGTGCTTCGAGCGCTCTGCGACGAGCGGGTAGAGCTTCTCGAACCACTCACGGTTAGCTTCGATGTCTTCAGCGCTTGCAAGACCTGCTTCGATGAAGAAGGGAGCGACTTCATCCACCCAGGCAGCAGCACCCATGTTCTGGATATAGATGCCGTTCATCCAGTCGAGCTTCTCTTCGTCGAGGATCGCGTCCTTGCGCGTCACGCGATCGAGCGAGAACTCGCGGCAGAGCGTATCGCGATCGATGATGGTCGTCTCGCCGTCGAGCGACCAGCCCAAAAGCGCAAGGAAATTGATGAGCGTATCGGGCAGATAGCCCATCTCCTTGTACTGCTCGACCGAGGTGGCGTTGCGACGCTTGGAAAGCTTGCGACCATCCGAGCCCAAGATCATGGGGAGATGGGCGAACACCGGAACATCGTAGCCAAGCGCTTCGTAGATGAGGATCTGGCGCGGGGTGTTCGAGAGGTGGTCGTCGCCACGGATAACGTGCGAGATGTTCATGAGCGCATCGTCGCAGACCACGGCGAAGTTATAGGTGGGCGTGCCATCGGAACGCACCAGGATCATGTCGTCCATCACGTCTGCCGGGAAGCTCATGTGGCCATAGACCGCATCGTCGAATTCGATCGGGCCATGATCGAGCGGCACCTTCAGACGCCACACATGGGGCTCTCCCGCATCGATGCACGCTTGTGCCTCTTCGGCAGAGAGGCTGCGGCAGGTGCGGTCGTAGCCCGAATAGCCGCCTTCGGTCGCTTCGGCGGCGGCACGTTTCTCGTCGAGCTGCTCCTTTGTGCAGAAGCACGGGTAGACCATGCCGCGTTCTTTCAGGCGCTCGAGCGCATCCGCGTAGGTGTCAAAACGCTCGGTCTGAAGGTAAGGGCCATGGTCGCCGCCTACTTCGGGGCCTTCGTCCCAGTCGAGGCCGAGCCAGCGCATTGCGCGCAAGATGATCTGCTTGTTCTCTTCGGTGGAGCGCTCGGGATCGGTGTCCTCGATGCGCAGGATGAAATCGCCATCGTTAGCATGTGCGAATGCCCAGTTATAAATGGCCGTGCGCGCGCCGCCGATGTGGAGCTCTCCGGTAGGAGAGGGAGCGAAACGGACGCGTACGGGTTTTTCGGAAGCAGTCATCGGTATCCTTTCAAGCTTTCAAAAGGTGAAGTGCCTGTATTCTACAACGCGCGTGCCTAGCGCTTCACGAAGCGCCCGATGAACGAGACGATCAGGCAGGCGAGTATGCTCACGGCGACCCAAACGATTCCCATGCCCATCCAGAAGCTTTCAGGGAAGAGCGTGATCAGCAGCGAATCGGCAGGGAATATCCAGCTGCCGCCGGTGAAGAAGAGCGTGTGGAGTTGACCGAACAGCGAATCGAAATCGACGAACGCCCAGATACCAAGCGCAACGATGATTCCGATCACGGCGAGCGGGGTCGCGAACATGATCCAGCCGGCAAGCTTCCTTTTCCTGCGTACGATGAGCAGGATGATCCCTGCGGCAGCGAAGACCAGGCTCAAGATGATCATGATGCGCGAGGTGGCGAACACGGGGATGCAGTCTTCCAGATGATCCACCGCGCTTGCGGGTAGGGTGTAGATCGAGAGCAGGTTGCCGGCGCCGATGCCGCCAGCGTAGAGGTTCCCAGCGGCGTTTTGACCGGTGTTGCCTGCCGCGAGCGTGCGCTCGATGTCGGGGAAATGCTCTTCGAGGGCACTTCGCACGCACGCTTCGAGCTGCGGTCGCCCGGTATCGTCGATCGAGAAGGAACGTACCGCTTCAGCGAGTTCGCTCATGGTGTCTTGCGGGTAGGTCGCTTCGTTCCAGCCGGAGAAGTTATTGCCGAGCAACTGGGTGGTCTGCGGCATCATGCACACCACCAGCCCTGAACCGAACAGGCCGAACGCCAACAGAACGGTCGTGAGAGCAGCAGCTACTATGTCGATCGCACGTTGCACCATAGCTCAAGCTCGATCACGCACGCGAATGGTGGCGGCGGTCATGCCGTGGTGCTCCTTGCTTATTTCAGGAAGCGGCCCCAAGCGAGAGAACACTCCTTGGAAGGTGCCATTGTAGAGGTAGAGCCCGCTGATATTGTTGTAGAGCACCCCTTCACGCTCGACCTCTTCGGCACAGGTGGCAAATCCTTGTTCGACGAGCCAATCTAGGTCGGCGGCAGGGGGGATCGTCTTCGTGCGATAGGGCGTAACGTAGCGCTGCACGAGGAAGGGTGCGCCAGCTGCCCCGTTCGCGAAACGATCGATGAGCGCGTTCCATTCATCTTCACTGCATGCTTTGCCAGCATACACATCAGCCGCGCCATAGTTATCGGTGGGTTTGATGATCCAGTCGTCCTTGTTCGTGCGTACGGCAGTAAGGTCGCAGTCTTCGTCGGTAAGAAAGTAGGTGGCAGGGATCTGCTCTTCGATGAAAGCATTTTCCTCATCGGTGAGGAATGCCTTCGTGAGCGGATGCTTGAGCGCTTCGAAGATCTGCTTGTCGTGCACGATGTGTCCGGAGAACGCCCCGATGAGCGCTACCGCTTGCGCACGCACCGCGCTGATGAGCTCCTGTGATTCATCCCAGTGCTCGAGCACGTCGTTCGTGACACAGCGACGCCAGATCGCGTCGATCTGCTGACCGTTGCCATCGCGCAATACGGTGCCATCGAAAGACAGGTCGCGCACGTCGGCGATGACGCATTCATAGCCAGCCTGTTCGAAGTATTCGCTGAAGATGCGGAACTCATCGACCACACCCACATCCAAATAGTCGCAGATGGCAAAGCGCGGATGCGCTACCTTGTTCTTGAAGGTCTCATAGATCGCGATGAATTCACTGACCCAGCTTTTGAAGAGCTCGCACGACTCAAGTTGGTGGTGCGCTGCGAAGCGCGTGAAGGTTTCGCTGGTCTCGATGCTGTGAACAATCTCGCGATCCTCGTTGAGCCCTGCCGAACCATCGCCGTTGAGCTCGCAGAACGCGCTTTCGAGCGTGTCTTCATTGAGGAAGACATCCACGCGTGCGAAGGGGAGGATGGCATCGTAGCCGCGGGGGAGCAGGATGAGCTCCACCAGCCGCGGATCATAATCGAAGACCGTGCGATACGCTTCATCGCTGCGATAGCGCTCGATCACCTTGCACAGGATCGTGTGGATCGTTTCTGAGATGAAGCGAAAGCGCTCCCAGACTTCGTCGTTGTAGAGGCGGGGAATGAAACTTGCGCCCACCACGCGATGATGAACGATCGCGCTTGACTGGGCCATGTAGGCACGTGCCGATCGCTTGCCTGCCAGATCGCCATCAAGTGAGTTCATCGTATCGAAATACTCTTGAGTGAGCATCGCATCGCTTATCATGAGTCGGCCTTTCTTCTTCGGTCGGCGAAGAGCAGCATGCATACCTGCGCAAGCTTCTCGTTCGAAGCGCTACAGGAAGAGCTTTCTCTTACTTGTTTTCAATAGTAGCGCAACCCTATTTCGACAGTTCTCAGCATTCTGTTGAAAAAAACGCGCTTGAGCGGGGAGCACGACGCCAGTGGCGTAAAACGCCGCTAGAAAAAACGAAGAAAATGGCATAATAACAAATTGTATTTTCGAGACTTGACTCAGTCCTGCTTATAGATAACGAAATTTGAGGGGGATCTTTTATGGGCGCAACAGACGCAATGAAAAAAGCAGCGATCACGAAACTGATGAACTATCTTCTCGCAGATCCAGAGAAGAATATCAATAAGATCATGGATACGCTCGAGCCGCTTCTGCCGAAATCGCTCTTCCCGAGCCAGCGTGAGTCGATCCGCAATGCGATCGAGCAGAAGAACAACTGGTATCAGCTCATCATGAAGATCATGACCGATATCAACCCTGAGGTGCGCGACGATCTGCTGAAGACCTTCGTCATCGATGCGAACCTTCTTGCTTGGACCCAACAGGAGAAGAGCCGCAAGAAGTACGAATGCAATATTCCGTGGGCCATCCTGCTCGACCCGACCAGTGCTTGCAACTTGCATTGCACCGGCTGTTGGGCAGCCGATTATGGCAATGCGCTCAATCTTTCCTATGACGATATCGATTCGATCATCACGCAAGGTAAAGAGCTGGGCGTTCATATCTACATCTACACAGGCGGTGAGCCGCTGGTGCGCAAGAAGGACCTCATCAAGCTCTGCGAAGCTCATCCCGATTGTGCGTTCCTCTGCTTCACGAACGCAACGCTCATCGACGAAGAGTTCTGCCAGGAGATGATCCGCGTCAAGAATTTCGTTCCTGCTATCTCGGCGGAAGGCGATGAAGCCTCCACGGATTCGCGCCGTGGCGAAGGCACCTACCAGAAGGTCGATGAGGCCATGGATCTGCTCCGCTCGCACGGGCTGCCCTTCGGCGTTTCCATCTGCTACACCTCGGTGAATTCAGATAGCGTCACGAGCGAAGAATACATCGATTGGCTGATCGACAAGGGTGCGCTCTTCGCGTGGATATTCACCTACATGCCGGTCGGCAAGGATTCTCCGACCGATCTCATGCCTACGCCTGAACAGCGCGAGAAGCTCTACCTCTTCAACGACAAGATGCGCCAGACAAAGCCGCTCTTCACGCTGGACTTCCAGCACGACGGCGAATATGTTGGCGGTTGCATCGCTGGTGGACGCCGCTATCTGCACATCAATGCTGCTGGCGATGTCGAGCCGTGCGTGTTCATCCACTATTCGAATGCGAACATCCACGACTCAACGCTGCTCGATTGCCTGCGCTCGCCCATCTTCATGGAGTACTATCACGAGCAGCCCTTCAACGATAACTACATGCGTCCCTGCCCGATGCTCGAGAATCCCGAATGCCTCGAGTACATGGTGGCTGAATCAGGTGCGCATTCTACGGACTTGGTCGCACAGGAAAGCGCTGAAGAGCTGTGCGCGAAGACCAAGCCTGCCGCTGAGGCATGGGCACCGGTTGCAGAGCGTCTTTGGACCGACAAGGAAGGTCCGCGCGTCAAGAACCGCGAGCGCGATAACATCGGCATGGCGGAGACTGATATTGCGAAGTTCAAGAAGGATGGTCGCGTGATCCGCGGTGCATGGGATCCCGAGCGCGATCCTCGTTCTGCCATCGCACAAAAGACCGAAGCATCCAATTAAGAGAATAAGAGAACAGAAAGTACGATACTAATATGGCTAATTCCTCTTACATCTTCACGAGCGAGTCAGTAACGGAAGGGCACCCCGACAAGATCTGCGATCAGATCTCTGATGCAGTTCTCGATGCCATCCTTGCTAAGGAGATCGAGCTTGCTGAACAGGGCTATATCTCTCCTTCTGGCGCACCCGCCGATCCGAGCGCAGTGCGTTGCGCCTGCGAGACCATGGCTACCACAGGCATGGTGCTCGTAACGGGCGAGATTCGTACGCAAGCCTATGTTGATGTGCCAGCCATCGTGCGCGAGGTGCTCGAAGACATCGGTTACAACCGTGCGAAGTATGGTTTCGATGCCACCACCTGTGGCGTGCTCAATGCGATCCACGATCAGTCTGCTGATATCGCTCAGGGTGTCGATCAATCCTTCGAAGCGCAGAAGGGCGAAGCTGAGGACAGCTATTCCGAGATCGGCGCGGGCGACCAGGGTATGATGTTCGGCTATGCCTGCAACGAAACTGCAGAGCTCATGCCGCTTCCCATCTATGCAGCGCATCGTCTTTCCGAGCGCCTTACCAAGGTGCGCAAAGAGGGCACGCTGCCTTACTTGCGTCCTGATGGGAAGACCCAGGTGAGCGTTCGTTATGAGAACGATAAGCCGGTAGGTATTGATAAGATCGTCGTTTCTACCCAGCACTCTGAGGATATCGATCCCGAGCAGCTGCGCGAAGACATCATCGAGCAGGTCATCGCGCCAGTATTCGCTGATCTCGATCTTTCCTATGAAGGTGCCGAGATCTTCATCAACCCGACCGGTCGTTTCGTGATCGGTGGCCCTATGGGAGATGCAGGCCTTACCGGCCGTAAGATCATCGTTGACACCTATGGCGGCATGGGTCGTCATGGCGGCGGTGCGTTCTCGGGCAAGGATTGCACGAAGGTCGATCGTTCTGGTGCGTACGCAGCACGCTGGGTCGCGAAGAATGTGGTTGCGGCTGGCCTTGCTGATCGCTGCGAGGTTCAGATCGCCTACGCCATCGGTGTCGCGCGCCCCGTTTCGATCATGATCGAAACGTTCGGCACGAACCATGTTCCACAAGAAGAGATCGAGGAGGCAGTCGAGAAGGTGTTCGACCTGCGTCCGGCAGCTATCATCGACGCGCTCGACCTGCGTCGTCCGATCTATCGTAAGACTGCAGCGTATGGCCATTTCGGTCGTGAGCTTCCAGAATTCACTTGGGAACACACGAACAAGGTTGAAGATTTGAAGGCAGCTTGCCCGTCGCTTTCGTAAGCGTACGCGCCTGCGCTATACTAGCGCCATCATGACCTACGCTTCGGTGATCCTCGACATACCCACGCAAGCACTCGATAGTGCTTACACCTACGCATTACCAGCCGATCTCGCACACGCGCAGATCGGCTGTGCTGTTCTCGTGCCGTTTGGCGGTAGGAAAGCGATCGGCTATGTGGTGGGCTTGAGCGAAGAAGCTCCTGAGAACGTGAAGCGCTTGAAGTCCATCGAAGCAGTGCTCTCCGAATCCTATTTCGATGAAGCTGGTGCAGAGCTTGCCTTCTATCTTTCCGAGCGCTACATCGCGCCGCTCTCATCGTGCGTGCGCTTGCTGCTGCCCCCGGGAGCTACTCCGAAGATGAAGCGCGTGGCAGGTGCGTGGGAGGTGCTCTATCCGAAGGTCCAACAAGTCGATGAGCGCTGGGCATCGCGTCTGCCTGCAGCCGATGAGTATACGCCGCGCAAGTCTGCCGTGAAGCAGATCGCGATCCTTGAAGCGCTCAAGCAGGGCGACCTGAAAGTTGCGGATTTGAGTGCCGAATATGGTTCGGTCTCAGCGGTCATCAAAGCGCTTGAAGAGAAGGGTGTGATCGCTGTTGAAGAGCGCAGACGTGTGCGCGGCGCGGCAGAGATCAGCTCGGCCTTCACCAAGCGCATCCATGAGCGCCCTGTCTTGACGCCTGATCAAAGTGCTGCACTTGAAGTGATCGGTGCGGCTCAAAAGCGCGCCAGCGGGGAAGTGGTAGTGCTCGATGGTGTTACGGGGTCGGGCAAGACCGAAGTGTTCCTCTGTGCGATCGAGGAAGAGCTGAAGGCGGGGCGCAATGCGATCGTGCTCGTGCCCGAGATCTCGCTCACGCCGCAAACGGTGGCGCGCTTCCGTGGACGCTTCGGCGATACGGTGGCAGTGCTTCACTCACGCATGAGTCAAGGGGAGCGCTTCGACCAGTGGGATCTGATCCATTCAGGCGAGATCCGTGTGGTGGTGGGTGCGCGCAGCGCGCTCTTCGCTCCGCTTGCGAATGTGGGCATGATCATCATCGACGAAGAGCACGAAGGCAGCTACAAGCAGGATCAAGCGCCGCGCTACGTGACGCGTGATGTGGCGGAATGGCTCGTGCGCAGGAATGGCGCCACGCTCATCTTGGGTTCGGCCACGCCCTCGATCGAGGCGCTCCATCGGGCGAAGACCGACGATTCGTGGCATCAGGTGGTCATGGCTAGTCGCGCCAATGGCAAGCCGCTGCCTGAGATCAAGGTGGTCGATATGGCGCGCGAGTTCGGCGCGGGCAATCGCAAGATGTTCTCGAAAGCGCTCCAGGATGCGCTCGATGAAACGCTCGACAAAGGCGAGAAAGCGGTCTTGCTGCTCAACCAGCGTGGGTTCGCGCAGTTCTTGCTCTGCCGCGACTGCGGCTTCGTGCCTGAATGTGAATCCTGTTCGACTTCGCTTACCTATCACGAAGAGGGCAATCGGCTCGTTTGCCATCACTGTGGTTATGAGATCCCCGCTCCCGTTACCTGTCCCGATTGTGGCTCGCCTTACCTGAAGCGCTTTGGCGCGGGAACGCAACGCGTCGAAGCGGAGTTGCGCGTTTTCTTGGGGGAGCGTGCTTGCGAGGTCGTTCGCATGGATGCGGATACCACGGCGCACAAGGGCGACCACCAGCGCCTGCTCGAACAGTTCGCGAAGGCAGATGCAGCGGTGCTCTTAGGTACGCAGATGATCGCGAAAGGGCTCGACTTCGACGACGTTACGCTCGTGGGTGTTATCAATGCCGATACCATGCTCCACCTTCCCGATTTCCGTAGCTCTGAGCGCACCTTCGATCTGATCGAGCAGGTGGCTGGGCGATCGGGTCGTGCCGATCTTCCTGGTAAGGTGATCGTGCAGACCTACAGCGCGCATGATGGCGCCATCGCTGCCGCAGCTCGCTATGATCGTGAGAGATTCCTTGAGCAGGAGCTGAAACTGCGCCACGATCTTTCTTATCCGCCGTTCGTGCGTATGGCGAATGTGCTCATTTGGGGTGAGCGCGAGTCTGAAGTGATCGGAGTTGCGCAGCAGCTCTTCTTCGACCTTATGAAGCTTAGTGAAGAGCAGAGCGCACAAGGGATACAGATCTTCCCGCCCACGCCGTGCGTGCTCTCGCGCCTCAAGAAGAACTTCCGCTATCACATCCTCATCAAAGCGCAGCCCACAGAGGACATCTCTGCTTTTTGCATCGATTACTTCCGCTCTCGCAAGCCCCATAAGACCGTGAACGTCTCGATCGACATCGACCCCGTAAGCGTACTCTAAGGTGACAAACTACCCGGTCGTTCGACACCTTTTTTGGCTCGATCAGCGCCGAGCGCGAGACACAAGGTTCCCCGTTTCCCTGTTCGCGAATCTGCATTTTGCAGATTCGCTCATGCGTCACTGCTTTTCTCGGGTTTTATTAATAATTAGAGTGTCGGAAAAGAGTCACCTCATTGCCTCACCCTCTCCGCTGATCGAGCCAGCCAACCAGCTTGGCTAAGCGGTGAAGAGTGGGGTGGAGAAGTAGCGCTCGCCGGTATCGGGGAGGATGGTCACGACGGTCTTGTCAGGGCCGAGGTGCGTTGCAAGACGGCGTGCGATGGCAACGTTAGTGCCAGAGGAGATGCCGCACAAAATGCCTTCTTTGCGTGCAAGTTCACGGCTCGTTTCGAGAGCCTCTTCATCGGAGATAAGGCAAATATGGTCGTAGATGCCTTCGTCGAAGATGGCAGGAATGAGCCCGTCGCCGATGCCTTGCTGCAGGTGGGAGCCTATTTCGCCGCCTGAAAGAATAGCAGCATGCTCTGGTTCGGCGACCCAGATCTGAAGATCGGGATAGGCCTCGCGTAAAACGCGTCCAACTCCTGAGATGGTTCCACCTGTGCCGAATCCTGCGCAGAATCCGTCGATCGGCGTATCAATATCGCGCAAGATCTCTTGCGCCGTACCTGTTTCGTGCGCGACGAGATTATCGGCGTTCTCGAACTGCTGAGGGATATAGACATGCGGGTCGTTCTCGGCCATTTCGTTAGCGAGCGCGATGCAGCGTGCGATGCACTCGCCGATATCGCCTTCGTCGTGCACCATGATGACTTCCGCACCGTATTGCCGGACGAGCTCATGGCGTTCGTGCGAGACCGAATCGGGCATGATCAGCACCGCTTTGTAGCCCTTCACCGCGCAAACGAGCGCAAGCCCAATGCCTTGGTTGCCACTGGTGGGCTCAACGATGATGGAATCGGGACCGATGATCCCCTGTGCTTCGGCCCCTTCGATCATCTGGAGCGCAGTGCGCGTCTTGATCGAACCGCCTACATTCAATCCTTCATACTTCACCACGATGCGCGCCTGGTCAGGCGTGGTCATATGGTTGAGCTCGATCAGCGGGGTATTGCCGAGCGCGTCTAAGATTGTGCGATAGACCATCATGATTCCTTATGCATGAAGGGGAGATTTCGTTCACTCAATCATAGCCGATTTGGCTCTGTTCGATGGCTCGGAGGATAGCGAGCGCTTCAAATGTGCTGGGATTGGCTGAAGGATCGCGTGATCTGTTCGTGTGTGGGGGACACCTTTCCTGATAATGTTGAGCGCATGAGCGGATTTGGCTGCTATGCTGAATTCTTGTTTATCAATCAGTGCGGTAAGGGAATGCGTGATGGAGATTCTTGAACAGATCGACGCTTTCGTTTGGGGGCCTGCGATGATCGTTCTTCTTTTGGGATCGCATATCTTCCTCACGTTCCGCACGCGGTTCATCCAGCGGAAGATCCCGCAAGCTATCAAGATGTCCTTGAAGAAGACCGAAGGTGAAGGAGACATTTCCCCGTTCGGTGCGCTCGCCACAGCGCTCGCGGCAACTATCGGTACCGGCTCGATCGTGGGCGTGGCTACGGCGATCCTGGCGGGTGGCCCTGGCGCGATCTTCTGGATGTGGCTCACGGGTGTGTTCGGCATCGCCACGAAGTATTCCGAGGTGTTCGTCGCGATCAAGTATCGCGTGAAGGACCACAACGGCAACATGCTGGGCGGCGCCATGTATGCCTGGCAGCGTGGGTTCACGAAGAACGGCAAGGTGCCTTGGTACGCACGATTGGGTGCGGTTGCTTTCGCTCTGTTCGCGGCTATTGCGGCGATCGGCACGGGATCGGCAGTGCAGGCATCGGCGATGACCGGCATCATGACCTCAAGCGGCCTTCAGGTCGAGCCGTGGATCATCGGCATCGTGATTGTGGTGTTGGTCGCGGCGGTCATCTTCGGTGGCGTGAAGATCATCTCTGATGTTTGCGAGCGCCTGGTGCCGGTCATGGCGATCGGCTACGCCCTTGGCTGCGTGATCATCCTGGCGTTGAACTGGGCGTACCTATGGGATGCGCTCGTGCTCATCTTCGAATGCGCCTTCACGGCGAAGGCTGCCTTTGGTGGCGCAGTGGGCTCGGGCATCATGGTGGCGCTCCAGTTCGGGTGTGCGCGCGGGCTCTTCTCGAACGAGTCGGGTCTTGGTTCGGCACCGATCATCGCGGCGGCGGCGAAGACGAAGAATCCTGCTGAGCAGTCGCTCATCGCGATGACGGGCACGTTCTGGTCGACCGTGGTCATCTGTGCGCTCACGGGTATCGTACTCGTTTCGACGATGCTCGCCTATCCGGGCATTCAAGATGAGATCCTGAACAACCCGACCATCTTCTCGGGCGCTCAGCTTGCAAGCCTTGCCTTCGCGCAGATCCCTTATCTGGGCACGCCGCTTCTGGTGGTGGGCATGGTGGCGTTCTCGTACTCCACCATCTTAGGGTGGTCCTACTATGGCAGCCGCGCCATCACTTACCTCTTCGGTAAGCATGCGATCTTGCCCTATCAGATCCTCTATGTGGCAGCGGCGTTCTTGGGCGCGATCGGCATCGGCGATATGGTGTGGGTGATATCCGATATCGGCAATGCGCTCATGGCCATCCCTAACATCATCATGGTGCTGTTGCTCTCAGGGCTCATTGCGCGCGAAACGAAATACTACGTCTACGACGGCAACCTCGATGAAGAGGACAAGACCCCGATCCCCATCGTTGAATCGAAATAGCCCTTCTTTAACAATGCGCATAGATATAAGAGTAAACGCGTGAAGAAGAACCTTCTAGGGTTCGTGGCGCTACTTCAGGATGCGGGTGTACTTCAGCACGAGGAATACGATCACGCAGAGGATGACCGCTATCAGAACGGGGTACCACCACAGTTCTGCGAGTGGCAGCCCCGCCACATTCATGCCGTAGAAGCTGAAGATGATCGTGGGCATCGCGAGGATGATGGTGATGCCGGTCAAGATACGCATGGTCGTGTTCAGATTGTTGTTGAGCACGTTCGAGAAGGCATCGGTGATCCCTTCGAGGATGTCGGTGTAGATCTTGCACATCTCGCTTGCTTGTGCGATTTCGATCTTCACGTTATCGAGCAGCTCTTCTTCTGCAGAGGTGATATGGACCGTTTCCTTGAATTCGACATGCGATACCGTTGCGCTCAACCCTTGAAGAGAGGTGGTGAAGTAGATCAACGATTTCTCGAAATCGAGCATGACCAGCAGATCGGAATCATTGATGCGCTTGCGCAGCAGCTTCTCGTATTCGTGGATCTGCCGGTTGATCACGCGCAGACTGTGAAGATAGACCTCGCAGATGAAGAGAAGCGTTTTCAAAAGGAACTGCTGGGGATGCGCGGTGTCGATCGCGTTGCCCTTCTTCTTCGCGAATTCATCGAGGTACTCATTGTGATGAAGGCTGAGCGTGAGCAAGTACTTCTCTTTAGGGATGAAGATGAACGAAATCGGCAACGTGTCATATTGCGTGATCTTCTTGCCGTGTTGGCAGTCTTCAGAAACGATGTACGGGCAGTCGACGATGACGAGCACCTGATCATTATCAGGGTCGACATCCGCATGGGCCGATTCCTCTTCGTCGAAGGCTTTGCTCAGGAAGTTGGGAGAGATGTCCAGGCTCTGACCGAGCCAGCCGAGTTCCTTTTCGGTGGGCTCGTATACGTTGATCCAGCAGCCTGGTTCGGGTTTATCGATAGCTTCGAGCGCGCCATGGTTCGATCGGTAATAGGTGATCATGACAGCTCCTTGTCTTACGCCCTTGTTCGGTTGACCTGCGCTCGCGCAGGGCATTCTTGCAGTTGGTTCTCATGGTAGGGAAGTGTTCTGCGCTGTTGCGGGAGAACGTGAAATCTATACCGAAATGTTGAGTCAAGCCTCGATGCTTGGTCTTGCTTCTCGATCTCGTTGCCTGGCTTGCGTCGCTGGCCTTCTTATTGGAGCTTCCTCTTGCGTGCGGGCCAATCGGGCATGACACGATCCATGAGCGCATGGAATCCTGGTCCGTGGTTGGGCTCGAGGAAGTGGCAGAGCTCGTGAACGACCACGTATTCCAGGCATTCGGGCGGATAGAGCGCAAGGCGGATGTTGAAGCAGATGCGCCCCGTTTCAGGTTGGCAGCTGCCCCACCGGCTCTTCATATTGCGATAGGCGATCGTTTTCGGATGCACATCCAGGATGGCGGCCCACTGTTCGACCAGGGGAGGAACGCAAGCTTTCACCACCGAGCGCCATGCTTCGATCTCTTCTTTGCTCGCCGTCTCGGCACGCGCCGAAGGGGAAGCAGCGATGCGCGCTTGCTGCTGGCGGATCCAATCTGCGCGTGCAGCAGTAAAGGCGCGGAGCTCGGCTTCGGGGACATGATAGGGAGCCGAGATGCACACGTCTCCGCTCGGAGATTTCACCCGCAGGCGCACCGACTTCATGCGCTTTCGCGTGAGCTTCACCGGGATGCCTTCGATATAGAGAACCTTTTCAGTCAAGTGAAGGTAGCTGCTTGTTCGTTAAGCCTGGGGCGTGTCTTTGTGCGAGATGAGCAGCAAGATGCCTGATATCAGATCGACGAAGATGAGCGTGCAAACGCCGAAGGCAACGGTGTTGGCGCGCGTGCCCTTGTAGATGCCCCAGCTGATGACCGTCATCGGGATCATCCAAGCGAGCGGGATGATGAGCCATGCCCATCCTACGCAGGAGATGATGTTCAAGATGAAAGCGATCAGGCGCAGCACACGGTCTTGGCTGGTCATAGGATAGATCTGCTCAGAATCGAACACCTGATAGGAGGTATCCGAGGTGACTGGCGCCGTAGGGGTAGGCTGTGCGGTATAGGCTGCGGCCTGCGCAACCTGCGGGTCTTCCGCAGGAGCTGCGGTGGGGATGGGGGTATAGTTATCGGTCCACTGGGTGCCGTCCCAATAACGGAGACGCGAGGTGTCGCCTTCGGGGTCTGGATACCAACCTGCAACTGCTGACATGATATATCGATCCTTTTCTTTCGAGGGAGTTCAAGGGCACTCTACGAGCCCCTTTCGTATCTTACCTACTAGCATAGCGTATCCCTTGGCATAAAATGGCAGGGGTGACAAAAAGGTCATAGGGGCGTAACGATTCTTTCACTTCGCCCAGCAACGAGACAGGAATCTCTACGTGAATGAACAAGCCTACGAGCGGATCTCGCGTACGTTTCGCGAGAATAGCAATGCACTGCTGTGGTTGCGCTTGGCGAATCGCGCGCTCACGCTCGCTGGATATATCGCCTATCCGCTCCTGCTGGTGCTCGTTGCTCTTGCGGGAGATGGGGTAGCGCTCGTGCGATTCGTCGCGGTGCCGGCTATCGGCTTTACGGCGCTGAGCGTGTTCCGCCGCTACTATGATGCTCCGCGTCCCTACGAGG
>CABQIW010000034.1 GCA_902464295.1 uncultured Eggerthella sp. | reverse complement strand
GAAGTTCACTTATAAGTTGATTTTCTAGCGTTTAACATATAAATTAATTAGTAGATAGAATTGGAGGGATGATGCGAATGGATCAAAAATGGGATATCGAGAAGATCACGCATTTCTTCTTTCTTCTCGTTAACGCAACTGATGTATCAGGGAAGAACATCCTTGAAAAACGTTTCAAAAAGGATCCGGAAACGTATAAGAAACTTATTTCCGTCTTCAGCATGATTGGTGTTTTAGGCTATAAAGATGGTCTTGAATTTGGATTTAGTACGCATTATTTCGATTCGATAAAGAGCTCTGTCTCACGTCTGATTGAGATTAGAAAGTTCTCCGATTTGTGGCGCGTTTTAAGCTACAACAGCATGCAGAATGAATTAATTGTCATGCTGGATGCCTTTGAAGCACACAAGCACACTAGCACCACCAAAGCTGCTCAAAGTGTTAAGGAGAAAGCAAAAATCGTAGAAGTTCTTCTTGAATGGAGTGAATGAACAATGGATAGATGTCCTACTGCTGAAGAAATACTCGGTTTGGATGAACCGATCCCACCAAGCCTTAGTTCAGTTTTATTGAAACTCCAGTTAAGCTTTCAAATTGGGGTTTTTCTAAGACTTAAAGAGCTCAATTTGCAGCAAAAAGATTTAGCGAAGCTCCTTGATGTTTCTCCGGCAGCTGTATCAAAGATGCTCACTGCAGGAGCAAACCTTTCGCTAAAGACTATCGCAAAAGTTGCTGCAGCTCTTGGATGCGATTTCGAGGATCTTAAGATGGTTCCAATCTCAAAACCGCGCTATATGCCCCTTGCAGACGAAAATAAAGAGCTCAGTTCACTTTCTATGGGTCCTATCGTAGATGAATGGATGAACGAAGATACTGTTTCTTCATATAGAACAAAAGAGCTGTTCTGTTCAGAGAGGGAAATCGCAATAGAAAGCTCAGTAGAATATGCACTCGTAGATTTTGCCGAAGAAGAGGCGATACGAGGTGAAGAGAAGCAACCCTTAGTAGAATCTGAACAGCTTTCCAATGCCGAAGCAATGAGAGAGGCAGTTGCAGCATGAGTACAAAAAATCTCCTTGCTCCGATAAAAATCCTTGATTCAAAGATACTCGGAGTTGAATTCAAACTATTTGATGCAGTTGAAGATAAAGAAGATTTTGAGCAGGTTTTTATAACAAGGTACAAACGAGGTAGATCGTTTATTGAAAACGACTGTTTGCGTTGTGAGGCTGTTCTTGAAGTAGTTATCAAGCGAGAGCACAAAAAACTAGAATCATCTACGTTCTTTATCGCGTCTTGTAAGGTTGGAATCACTACAGCTGCCCCATTAAAATCTACCGAGGATTTTTCGGAAGCCGAATCTGAGCAAATTACTCGAGCCAACGGAATCTCGATAGCATATGGCAAGATCAGGAGCGTCATCGAGAGCATTACAGCCGAAAGCCTTATTGGAAAACAGACTATTCCGCCAATATATCCTTATGCTCTGCTCGAAAGAGAAAGCGCAAACGAAAATCAAGATAGCTAATAGATTACCGGGTAGCTTGTTAGTTTAGTTAGAGGAGTTTGTCATGAGTGAAGATATAATCGTTGTTTCCCGGAAGCCTATTCATCCTGGGGAATTTCTGCGCAAAGACTATATGCCTGGGCTCGATCTGAGTGTGGCAAAACTTGCTGAAAAGCTCAGGGTTACTCGACAGACCGTGAATGATATCGTGCGCGAGCGTAGAAACCTTAGCCCAGAAATGTGCTTGAAGCTTGGTCGTTTGTTTGGCACTACCCCACAATTCTGGATGAATATGCAGGCTAAAGTAGATATTTAGAATTCTTTAGAACTTCATCGTGCCGAGATCGAGGCTGTCCAGCCCCTTGAAGCGCTCGCCGCACTTTAATAGGGGTTGAATTCTGTTTTGGCTAAATTTAGAAACAACTTTTCAGCTCAAGACCTTTGATCCTGCCGCTATGCCGCACGTAGTTGCGCTCTCATTAGCAAAAAGCTATAAATCTGAAATGATTGAGGTCTTGACATAAGAAAACGCACGTCAAACGTGCGTTTTAGTTCTCAAAAGTGACGGACGACCGGGTGGTTCGTCTTCTATTTTGGGAGTTCGATCTCTTCGATGTCGCAAAAGAAATCGAGATATTCTTGAGCTGTAAGGCTTTTGATATACGAGCGTCCAAAAGCATTTTTATCTCGAGAAATGATAAAGTCTACCGGTATGCCCTCCGCGCATTCACGCACGATACCGTCTTCAAAATCTGGCTCGTTGGATCTGATCGCAGTATTGCAAATAGGAGCATCAACAGGTACCACCTGAAAGATTTTTAGTATAGCCTCGATAAAACCACGCGAACGAGACTCGCCTTCATATTTGCTGAGAATGTAATAAACATCTTTGAGCGATGTTGCTGCTACATATCCCTCTATTTCACCATAGAGAAATTCATCCCAAAGAAGGACTCCTGGAACATGCTCTTCGCGCGCATCGATCGCAACATCCAAAAAGATATTAGTATCTACCAGTAGTTTTCTATTCATAACGACTCGCTATAAGATCTTTAAGCTCTTCGTCTGTCATTCTGCCGATACGTTCATCGTGCGGATAGGAAGAGAAATTCTTCATGAATTCTATTGCTCGTTTTTTCCGTTCGAACTCGTCTTCATTTTTATAACGAGGCAATTCGCCGGTTTGCTCGATACCATTGAGCAACACCGTGCCGCAATACTGGCCGAACGACATGCCATATTCCTTTTTTGCAAGCGCATCCGCATACGCAAGTTTCTCTGCGTCTGCCCTGCTTGAAAATGTTTTCGTTGCCATTTGGATCACGCTCCTAAACGCATTTATAGTATAGCTGTTTATGCGTTTACAAACAAGTCTTGACTTAAGAAAACGCACGTCAAACGTGCGTTTTCAAGAGCGCTAGGGATCATATGCTAGGGGGTCGTTGCCGTGATAGAGGTGATAGGGGTCGTGTAATTCGACACATCTGCGATGTGTCGAATTACACGACCCCTATCACGCAGTTTGTCGACTTAGAGGAGCATGGTGAGGGCATCGATCTCCTCTTCGATGGCAGATCCCAGATCGGTTTGCGCGACCAAGATGGGCTCAGACGCAAGCTGAACATCGCGACGCTCCGAGAAGATATCAAGGCGCTCATCGATCGCTTCCTGCGTGGAAGGCAGCGGCTTATGCGCATCGAGGAAATACCCCTGCGAACTATAGATGAGCGTGAAGCCTGCAATACCTGTTGTTCCCTGATAAGCGCTTGAAAAGCCACCATCGATCGTTAACACCTTGCCGTTGCACTTCACGGGGTCTTCCCCATCCTTCACCTTAACGGGCACGTGACCGCACACGATGTGCGCAGTTTTCGGATCGAGCCCGAAGTCTTCGAAGATGCCATTGAAGACTGCCTCTTCATCGAAGAGGGTATAGAAGGGGTTCTTCACCTCTTTGCGCGCGGCCTTATCGGCCACCAGATAAATCTCGAACGTGGCCATCTTGCTCTTCGCGAAGAGCGGCGAACCTGCGCCAAGCCACATGTACCAGATAAGATCTTTGCCACGTTTGCGCAGTTCAGGGTCGGGGCTGTAGAACGCGTCGCGCACATACTGGTCGAAGACATCGAAGAGTGCGCGACCCTTATAGATAGTGCCGAACACGTCTACCTCTTTAAGCGAGCCATCGGGGTTCAGCGGCACGCAGGCGTGGAAGAGCAAGTTGCCATTATAAATAGTGTAAAGGCTACCCACATCAAGCATGAACTGCATGTGACGTTGGAGCTTCTCGCAACCGATAAAGGCTTGCGCAAGCGAGGTCATGACCGCCTCTTCTTCGGATGTAAGCTTGTAGGGGTCGGACCAATCCACCGTAGGGAACACGGGGTCGGTGATGGCGTATTCAATGCCGTCAACTTCGACAGTACCCGCGGTGGGGTTACCATTCGCATCGGTCTCGGAACTGAACTTGATGGTGTGAAGCTGCTTGCGATCTTCGAGGCCGAAGGACGGATACTCGTCGATGAGCTGGGCTTCCACCTTGAACTGCAGGATAGCCATAGCCTTCTGGATCTGCACGTTCAGGCGATGCTCTTCAGGCGTAAGGCCCGGATCGCCCTTCAGGGCGTAACCCACGCAGGGGTCTTCGGCGTAGGCAGTTTGCGCGAAGGTTGCGAGCGGACGCAGGTTGATGCCGTAGGAATCTTCCAGAATGGAAAGGTTACCATAGCGCGCGCAGTTGCGCACCACGTGTGCGATGCAGCCCCACTGGCCCAGCGCCGCACCCATCCACACTGCATCGTGGTTGCCCCACTGAATATCGATGGACGGAAAGCGCATGAGCTCTTCCATGATGAGATCGGGGTACGGGCCGCGGTCATAGACATCGCCCACCATGTGCAGGTGGTCAACCGCCAGGTGCTGAATGAGCTCTGCCAATGCCACGATGATGTCGGGTGCGATGCCGGTTTCGATGACACTGTTGATGAGCGCATTCGCGTAGAGATCGGGCTCGTAGGACTTTGCGATCTCGGGCGTGCCTTCAGGCTTATGCGCGTAGTGGCAGTGCACGAGCAGCGCGCGGATGAGCACGGCATATTCTGGCGGGAGCAGGTCGTAGACGCGCTCAGCCGTATGGCGCAGCACAAGCGGATGCGCAAGCGCGACCAGTTCCACAATTGCACCGAAATAGTAGGCCGATTCATCGATCGCCGCTTCGGCATCGATGGCAGCGCGCTCTTCGGGGTAATAGACGAGCGAAGCGAGCGTGCACTTCTTGTCTTCGGAAAGACCATCTTCGAATACGAAATCGATGAGCTCGCGAATGCCGCCAGAAGCGTTGCGCAAGATGTGAGAGAACGCGGCGAATTCGCCATGGATATCAGAGACGAAGAATTCTGTTTCTTTAGGAAGATGCGCGGCTGCGGAAAGGCGTGCTACTTCGGCGGCCGCCTCTTCACGCGTAGGATAGAGCGCATGAAGGGTTTGGAGCTGCTGTTTATTCTGTGCGTTCATGTTTCTCCTGTTCATCGGAGGGACAACGGGGACGTAGCTTATTGTCCACGCAACTGCCCTATTAATTAGTAAGTATAACGTAGACGAATTTCGAAAAATCTTTCATCTTGCTTACTTTTTAGCGACAGTAAGGCTAGACTTACTTATAGGGTCAATCAAAAAAATGAAAGAGTTATTCTCGTGCGTTCAACGGATGTTCAAAAACGTGACGCTACGTGCGTCTTTTCTGTTCGTCGTATGCTGTTCGCGGCGCTCGTTATCTGCGCGCTCGTGTTCGGCGGAGCGCTGTTTGGTGCGATTCCGGGGGGTTCGGCGGTTTCAGGAACTTCAGGGGATTCAGAAGCTTCAGCGATTGCGAACGCTTCGCAAGGTTCAGGGGTTTTCGCTGATCAAGCCTTCGCCGCGCCCGATCAATCCTTCTCCGAAGACAACAGCAAAGAGGTACGCATCGGCTATTACTACGGCGATGCGGCCCTTCAAGATGGCTTCAGTGACGACGAGCGCAAATCGGGATACGCCTACGAATATTATCAGCGCCTTGCGCCCTATGCTGGTTGGGATTACACCTATCGCTACCTCACGCGCAGCGAGGCCATCGAGGCACTGCGAAATGGCGAAGTGGACATTGTTGCTGGCATCAATAAAACGCCCCAGCTCGAAGAGGAATTCCTCTTCTCTTCTGCGGACATGGGGCTCGATGGCAATCCGCTCTATTTCGCGGTGAACAAGAACCGCGGCGACCTGCTGGCCGAGCTCAATCAGGCGCAGGAGGATCTGCTGACGAACGACCCGAACTTCTTGGCGGAGAACAGGAAGAAATACTATGCCAACAGCGGCATGACCACTGCGCTCACCAAGGAAGAACACGCCTGGCTTGAAGAGAAAGGGTCTATCACGCTCGGGTATCTTTCGGGCAACCTGCCCATCTCTGGCCACGATGACCAGGGAAAACCGACTGGTGTGTTGGGATCGGCGCTTCCTATCATGGAGGAGTATCTGGGCATTCCCATCAAAACGAAAGCATTCGATAGTCGCTATGCGATGCGCGAAGCCATCAAGAATAACGAGGTCGACGTGATCTTCCCCGTATATGCCGACGCGTGGTCGCGTGAAAAGGAAAACCTCTACCAGACCACGCCGCTCGTTGAAGATCGCATCATGGTTGCTTATACCGGCGACTACGACGATAACGTGCTCAAGCGCGTTGGATCCACCGAAGCGGCCATCGGACAGCAGGAATTCCTTGAGCAGTACGACCCGGACGCGGAGTTGGTGAACTACCCTTCGCGCGATGAGGCGTTCAGGGCTATGTCACGCGGCGAGGTCGACAGCGTTATCGGCAACGCGAGCATCATGCAGCTCTTCATTGCCGAGCACCCCGAATACGACTCCTTCAATACCGCGTATCTTGAAGCTAGCGAAGGTTTTTCGTTCGCCGTAAGCCGCGATGACCCCACCCTTGCGGTGATCATGCAAGAAGCCACACAGCAGATCGACGACACGCTGATCACGAATGCGATGATCCGTTACTCCGAGGCGCGTGCACCCTTTTCGCTGGTTGAGGTAATCCGACATTACGCGCTGCCGCTTCTGGTGATCGGCCTGGTCATTATCGCAACGATCGTCATCCTTTTCCTGCGCTACCGCAAACAGGTGAACATCTTCAACGAGCACCAGGCTGCTGCGCGCGAGGCGCTCCAGACCGCGCTTGATGCGGCCGACAATGCGAGTGCCGCTAAGACGAGCTTCCTTTCGAACATGAGCCACGACATTCGCACTCCGCTCAATGCGATCATCGGCATGACCGCCATCGCAGGTGCCAACATCGACGACACGAAGCGTGTGAAGGATTGCCTAGCGAAGATCTCCTCTTCGGGCAAACACCTGTTGTCCCTGATCAACGAGATCTTGGATGTATCGAAGATCGAATCGGGACGCATCGAACTTTCTGAGGAACCGTTCGATCTTTCCGTGATGCTGAAAGACCTGGTTGACATCAACAGGCCGCAAGCCGACGCGAAACGACAAAAGATGATCATTCGCGTGAAAGATATCGTTCACGAGGAAGTGATCGGCGACCACGTGCGCCTGCAGCAGATCTACACCAACCTGGTGAGCAACGCGATCAAATACACACCCGAAGGTGGCACGATCGACATCACGCTGGAGGAAAAGAATGCTGGCAGCGCGAAGATCGCGCAGTACGACTTCACCGTAAAGGACAACGGCATTGGCATGAGCAAGGAATACCTGCCACATGTGTTCGAGGCGTTCTCGCGCGCTGAGCGCAAGGAGGTCGCGGAGCAGCAGGGCACGGGGCTTGGCATGCCGATCGCGCTTTCGGCGGCGCGCATGATGAATGGCGATATCGAGGTGAAGAGCCAGCTGGGCAAAGGGTCCACGTTCACCGCCACGGTGTTCTTGAAGATCGCCGAGCTGGACGAGAGCGTATACGAAGAATTCGTCGACTTGCCCGTGCTCATCGTGGATGACGATGAGGTAGTGTGCGAATCGACGCACATCATGCTCCAGGATCTAGGCATGAAGCCGGAATACGTGCTGTCTGGGCGCGAAGCGGTGGATAGGCTCGTGGATGCCGAGGCGGCGGGCGAGCAGTTCTTTGCCGTGATCATCGACTGGATCATGCCGGGCATGGACGGCGTGCAAACGATCCGCGAGATTCGTAAGAGGACGAATGAGGATGTACCGATCATCGTGATCTCGGCCTACGATTGGACCGAGATCGAGAAGGAAGCGCGTCAGGCGGGTGCGAGCTTCTTCGTAAGCAAGCCACTGTTCAAGTCGCGCCTCAAGCAGCTGTTCGTTGAGCTGTTGGGGGCCGAACCTGCACAGAAGGATATCGAGGAGAAACTCGATGTAAGCGAGATCGATCTCAGCGGCAAACGCGGGTTGCTAGCAGAGGATAACGAGCTGAATGCCGAAGTGGCAGCAGCTTTCTTGGAGGCAGCTGGCTTCGAACTCGAGCGCGCGCTGAATGGCCAGGAGGCCTTAGAGATGGTGCGTGACCACGAACCGGGCTATTACGATTGCGTGTTCATGGATATGCAGATGCCCGTAATGAGCGGGCTCGATGCCACGCGCGCGATCCGCGATCTTCCGCGCGAGGACACAGACTACGATGCGCTGCCAATCTTCGCCATGACCGCAAATGCGTTCGTGGACGATGTGCGTAAGGCCAAAGAGGCAGGCATGAACGGACACTTCGCCAAGCCACTCGATTTCACCGTTTTGCTCACGACACTGCATCAATACCTGAATAAGTAAACTAATTCCAACCGCGCTTCAACAGATTGTTGACAGAGCCCTCGAGTACCGAGGTTCGAAGTTGCGTCCTTTCTATAATGAATGGAACACGCTAAGAAAAGATGACAAATTACCCGGTAGTCCGTCATCTTGATAAAGGAGGGGTTTTGATGGAACTCAAAGATTCACAATCCTGGAAGAATATGGAAACCGCGCTGAACGCTGAGGCGTTGGCTTATGTAACGTACACCTTCTTCGGGCAGCAGGCGCGCAAAGACGGCTATGTACAGATCTCCGATATCTTCAATGAGACTGCTGGTAACGAGCTGCATCATGCAAAACTACTGTTCAAGCGCTTACATGATGGCGAAGTCCCGCATGTGCTCGAGGGTCTGAAGGCTGCAGCTGGCTCTGAGCATTTCGAAGCTGACGATCAGTATCCCGCTTTCGCGAAAGTGGCACGCGAAGAAGGCTTCGACGAATTGGGTGATTTCTTCGACAACTTGGCAGCCATCGAGGCATCGCACGAGGAGCGCTACAACGTGCTGACCGAACGCATCAAGAACGATGAGGTATTCCGTCGCGAAGAGGCGCAGGTTTGGTACTGCACCGTGTGCGGGCACCTACACATCGGCAAGGAAGCGCCCGAGAAGTGCCCAGTGTGTGAACATCCGCGCAGCCACTTCGAGATTCGCGCTACGAACTACTAGACAATTCAGCTCAAGGCATGCAATAAAAAGACCCTGGCTTTGGAATGCATCCATTACCAGGGTCTTTCTTTGTATTGATCGGTCGCTATGCGATTGCTTAACAAACGCGCTTTGCGAATGAGGGATGGAAGTATTCCATCGACTGGACACGCACACCCTTGCCGCTTCCGGCTGCATGAATATAGGTGCCATCTTCAACGTAGATACCTACGTGATACACACCCGATCCAGAACCCCAAAAGAGCAGGTCGCCGGGCTGCAATTCATCCATCGAGACCGATTCACCAAGGGCTGCCTGTCCGGCAGCAGTGCGCGGAAGCTCCATTCCAAGCGCCTTGTCGAAGCAGTAGCGGGTGAATCCAGAACAATCGAATCCGCGAGGAGTGGTGCCGCCGTAGGAATAGGGACTCCCTTCAAGCGAAAGTGCCGTGTCGAGAAGATTGGAAACCTTTGCCTGCTGAACGAGCGACGAGCTTGCGTCGAGGATTGCGTTGGAGATTTCCGGTTGAACCGCTGCGTGGAATTCAGAGACTTCCGTGTTCGTTTCAGCGGTTGATGCTTCGTTGTCTGCGAAAGCAACAGAAGGCATCATGATCAACAGGGCGATTGCAAGACCGAGCAGAGTCGGCAGTGCGTTTGCGCGCAACTTTTGTACTAGCAAATAACATCCTTTTAACGGGTTCGCGGCAAGCGGGTCTTGCGAACAATTCAGTTGGCTGCGGTGGTGCTGGAACGTTGCGCATTTGCTCGTGCGCATCGCAACGAAGACCACCTCCGCATATACAGACACTGCGTCCAAGAAGACCGCTCGGACGATACACGCAAAAAGAGAGAGCTTAAGCAACTCGCTACGAAATGGTTCGGTTGTGTGATGTGTTTCGTAACAGGATGATTACATCAAAACGCGATGGCATCTCTACCATCGCGTAGCTGCTAAACTATTCGATTTGCTATCAGGGCGGCGCCTGCGTAGTAAAGCCTACGAGTCTTGTGTGAGTGACGCAAGAAAAGACGATATTTCTTCACGTTTTGTGCGCGTGAACTACGCGCAATCTTCACGCTATCTTTGCAGGAACTCCACAACTCGATCGTATTCGCGGCCATATCGCGCAGAAAGCGCAAGATGTTGTGGCAGGTGCGGGGCGAACGCACAAGCATGCACGGTGAAATGGAACGGTTGGTTTTGCCCTGTGAACGGGGGCGCACTCACACGACCATCACATTTGATCGAGCAGCATTTTTGAGGGTCTTGCCGGGCAAGCGGCACGCCTATGGGGCACTTGTTATTACCCGCTTTCGCTGTTCGCTTATCTGCACCAGTGGAGAGGGTAAGGCACGAGGGTGACCCGCTTCGCTGCCCTAAGGGGCTTACGCCTGCGGGGTGGTTGGGTCGACCCGCTTTCGTTGCTCGATAGCCTGCAATATCTTGCAGGCTATCTCGTGCACTTCGCTCCTTCGGACAGCATATTACTATTCAAGAGTGCAGACTCAGAGTCGTCCAACCGCCCCACAGGCTCCGCCCCTTATGGCAACGACATTCCAAACGAATGACAAATCATCGGATAGGCACTAACCCTTCACGATCTCTTCGGTGACTTTTGCTGGTTCAGGCAATTCCGCTGCGCAATGAGGACAACGCGTTGCGCCTTCGTTCACTTCTTCAAGGCAGAAGGGGCACATAGGCTCTTTGGTGATGACCTCTTCGCCGCGCTTGTTGACCTTTTTCGCGATGGCACCGCCTGCATTGTGCAGCTTGTTGATACCCTTGATGAGCAGGAATACCACCAGCGCAATGATGAGGAAGTTGATGATCGCGCTGATGAAGGCACCAAAGTCGATGCCGTTCGGCGTGCCTGCCACGGGAATAACCAAGCCCGATACACCCGTGCCGCCACCGGTAACGAGCACAATGAAGGGCTGGACGATGTCGCTGACGAACGACGTGACGATAGCCGTGAAAGCTGCGCCGATGATGATACCGACCGCCATGTCCATCACGCTTCCGCGACTGATGAACTCTTTGAATTCGCTGATGAACTTCATGATCCTCACCCTTGCTCGTTCGTTTAGCGCAGGGAATTTGCGCCCTTTTCATTCGCTTGTTCGATTCACCCTTCGAGCATAGCAAGAGCGCCCACAACGCATGCAAAGGCGCTTGTTTTGTTTCTGTTGTGAAACCCCGCTGATATATTCCGGAGAGACAACTCCGGTCGCTATTGTTCGAACTGCTCTTCGGCCGCTTTTGATGACACCACTTTGCGGGCGCCAACCGTATAGAGCGCGCTTGCGAAGGGCAGCCACATGCCCGCAAGGAGCCAGCCGCCAAGAACGTCGCTGGGCCAATGAACGCCCACGTAGATGCGCGAAATGCCAATGAGGATCGCGAAGATGACGAGGATGATACCGGGCACGATGGCCACGTTGTAGGAAACCCCCTTGCGGTTCAGCGCGCGGAAGATGAGCAGACCGATCATGCCGAACACGATGAGCGAACAGAAGCTATGCGCCGAAGGAAACGAAAACGACCCAGGGATAGGTACGAGTGTTTCAGCGCCGGGTCGCGGAACAGCAAAAATGAATTTCAGCGCCTGTACGCATACTACCGCTAGGATGACATTCGTGGTGAAAAAGGCGAAGCTGTCCCACTTTCGCGCGATAGCGAGTATGGCGCATACGACCAGGCAAAGCGCTGTCATGGGCAGCAGATCCCCCAACATAGTGATGGCAACGAAGAAGCTATCGAGCGCACCGCGTGCGCCATGGATGAACGCATTGATAGCGGCGTTGACCGAATCGATTGCCGGCGCCTGATCGACAACGGCGAGCGCAAGCAGCGCAAAGCACAAGAAGAACGTCACAAGCGGAATGCGCGTTGCACGCCAAGCCTCACCAGCATCAAGGCGCAGCAAGTTACGAAAGGCCTGCTCGAGTGACGGACTCTTGATGTAGCGATAGCGAGGCACAGTTTTCTTGCGCTTCGTTGGTTTTTGGCGCGCATCAGCTGCAGGTGTAGGCATAGGCTCAGCAGGAAGCTCGTTTTCAGGCTCTTCTTCAACAGCCTCGGACTCTTCGATAGCATCGAGCTCTCGCGAAAGTTCATCGACATACTCGTCAAGATCTTCGGTGGCCTCTTCCGAGTCTTCGGCAGCTTCCTCGGCAACCTCTTCTGAGGTCTCTTCGACAGAATCGCTAACAGAGTCTTCAGCGTCGCTTTCTGGCTCTTCTTCTCCCCCGTCGGCTAGCTCTTGATCGGCCTCTTCATTGGAGTTGTTTTCAGATCCGTCTTCTGTAAGCTTTTCGTCTTCGGGAACGTCCTCTGTGGGTTTCATGCCTTCAGGGTCGTCTTCCGCAGAAGCTTCTTCTTTGTTGAGATCGTCAGTCTCTTCACTGGGGTCTTCGGCGGCCTCTTCTTCTAGGAAGTCTTCGTCGGAACTATCAAGAGAATTTTCATCAACCTGTTTTGGCTGCTCTTCATCAGCCTGCTCCGGTTGTTCCTCAACAACCTCGAGCTCTTCGACGACTTCTTCTTCAAGTGAAGCATCGCTAGCTGCGTCATTATCAACTATGGCATCGCTTGCTGAGAGCTCTTCGTTCGTTGATGTGTCGAACATCCCTTCGGTCTGTTCCTCAAGCGAACTATCTTTCTGGATATCCAATGTTTCAAGTTCGACCGTATGAGTGGTGCGAGTGGAGCTTGCTTCAGTCGTTTCATGACGTGTGAATTTCGCAGTAGCAACTGAATGACGGCGGCGCGCTTTTCTGGCCCAAGCTTTCTTTTCGCCCGACACCCGATCGCGCGACCTGATCAAGTCAGCTTGCTGACTATCGGCATGAGGCGCTTGAAGAGAGTCTTCTTCATGATGTGGCGGTTGCGCTGTGCTCACCGTTTCAGTCCTTTCCGTTTCATCTATTGTAGCGAAAGCACTCCCCTCTCGCAGGTGAAACAGAAATATAGAGGCAACCTATTTCTCGATGGGGTTTTCAGGATCGCTCGCCCAGTCGTCGAAGCTACCCAGATAGAGATAGAGATTTTGATACCCTTCGGCTTCGAGCAAATCGCAGGCTTGCTTGGCATGACGGCCAATCTGACAATACACGATAATAGGGCATTCTTCAGTGAAGGCGTGACGACGACATTCCTTTGAGAATTCGTCGGCCTCTTCAGCGCCGTAGCGATCGAAATCTGCGACACATACATTTATAGCTGTAGGAATGTGGCCTTCATCGTAGAGTTCCGCAGGGCGGACATCAATGATGGGAAATTTTCCAATGTGCGATCTAACAAATTGTGCGTCCACTATTTGGGCAGCCATGAGTATCACTTTCTTTCAGGTTGCGCGCACTTAAGCGTTTGCCAGCATTATTGCTGGAAGTGTATGTAGTCTGAGATCGATACTACGCTCGCCTGTGTTGCACATGCGTGGAACGAAGTGACTGTTTGCCTTTCGCGGCTTTCTGTTTACCGTTCTGTAACGAGATGCACACAAATCAAAACTGCCGCCCCATTCCGAGCGGCAGTTCTACCAATTCGCTATGTGCTGTAAGAATCGCAGCCAAAACGCTTACGACTCTTTCTCTGGCAGAATCTCGATCCAGCAGCCGTCGGGGTCTTCGATGAAGTAGAGGCCCATGGCGGGGTTATCGTGCACCACGCACCCCATTTCGTCGTGGAGCTTGCGAGCTTCTTCCATGTCGGGCACGCGGAAGGCAATGTGGGTGTCCTTACCGCCATTGTTGTAAGGTTCGGTTACGCCCTTGTTCCAAGTAAACTCCAACTCAAACGGGCTTTTCTCGTTAGACGCGAAAACGATGATCCATGAACCATCTTCAGGCTCTTTTCTGCGCGTTTCAGTTATACCGAGCGCTTTCTCGTAGAATGCAAGTGTCTTTTCCAGATCGAGCACATGCGTACAGCGATGGACGCATTTTCCGACAACGGTCATAGTGTCCCCTTTCGCTAAAGATGGCAAACTACCAGGTACCTATTATTCGGCGTTCTCTTCGAGACGGAAGGATTCTTCAAAGGTTGCACGACCCATCTTGATGCCGCCCATGATGTGCAGGTGCAAGTGAGGAACGGTAGAGGCGGAATCTTCGCCCGTGTTGATGTTCACACGGTAGCCGGAATCGTACACGCCTTTAATCTTCGCAATCTCGGGCACCACGGAAAGCAGATGGCCGAGTAGCTCTGGATCAGGGTTGTCGTTGAGGTTTTCGTAGTGCTTCTTGGGCACGACGAGCGTGTGGACCGGGGCTTCGGGCTCGATATCGTCGAAGGCATAGCACACTTCGTCCTCGTAGACCTTCTTCGACGGGATCTCTCCCGCTACGATCTTGCAAAACAGGCAATCATCAGCCATGATGGCACCTTTCTCTTTGATTTTGGTAGCTTTATTATAGCGCCTCGGGCGACAAACTATATGTTAGGGGTCGTGTAATTCGACACATTTAAAATGTGTCGAATTACACGACCCCTAATACGAACGAACGGGCAGTTTATCATCCGAGGAAGGCGCCGGTCTGGCGATCCCAGAGGTGCGCGTATTCGCCGCCAGCATCGATCAGGCTTGCATGCGTACCGTCCTCAACGATCTTGCCGTTATCCAGCACTACGATGCGATCAAGCGAAGCCACCGTGGAAAGACGGTGCGCCACCACGATGGACGTGCGCCCTTGCATGAGGTTCGCGAGCGCATCCTGCACGAGCGCCTCGCTTTCGGAGTCGAGCGCGCTGGTAGCTTCGTCCAGTACAAGGATGGGCGCATCGGCCAGAATAGCGCGCGCGATCGCGATGCGCTGGCGCTGGCCACCGGAGAGCTTGATGCCGCGCTCCCCCACCATCGTGTCGAAGCCGTTGGGCAGCTGCTCGATGAATTCGAGCGCATTCGCCTTTTCCGCCGCCGCAATGATCTCTTCGCGGGTTGCATCAGGTTTGCCATAGGAAATGTTCTCAAGAATGCTGCGGTGGAAGAGCAGCGCCTCCTGCGGCACGTAAGCGATCTGACGGCGCAGGCTTTGCTGCGAACACTTCGAGATATCCTGGCCATCGACGAGCACTTCGCCTTGCTGAACATCGGAAAGGCGCAGCAGGAGCTTCGTGAGCGTGGTCTTGCCCGAGCCCGATTGTCCCACCAGGCCAACGCGCTGGCCGCCAGGAATGTGGAGGTTGAGGTCGGTGAACACGGGCGTAGCATTCGCGGAATCTTCGTAGGTGAAGCCGATGTGCTCGAAGTCGATGTTGCCAGCTTCGACCTTGAGCGCAGGGGCGTTCGGCACGTCGGAGACAAGGCGCGGTTCATCGAGGATGCGGGTCATTTCGGAGGCGTCGCCGAAGACCTTGTTCAGGCGCGCGAGCATGGAATTGATCATGTTGAAACGCATCGTGAGGTTGTAGGTGTAGGTGAACATCATTACGAGCGTGCCGGCGCTGATGCCGAACCACGCGTTGCCGCCCGCGGTGAAGATCGAGACGATGGACATGATCACCACGATGAGCGAGCTGGTCATGATGCCGCGCTTGATGGTAGCGCGCATGCTGCGGGAATCGGCGCGCATGGCTTCGAGGGAGGCATCGGTGAAGAGGGTGCGCTCGTAGTCTTCGCGACCGTAGGTCTTCACGGCAAGAATGTTTGTGACGGAATCGGAAAGTACGCCTGACAAGCGGTTTTGCGCGGCAGCAGCTGCGGCGGAGAGCGGAGTGATCTTGCGGAACATGACATAAGCCACGGCGATATAGATCACGAGCATGACCGTGAGGACCGCCACGTATGAGGGCACGATGGGCGCGAGGATGCCGATGGTGCAGACGATGGCGATGACCGTGGGCAGCAGCGAGAGCAGCGTGGTTTCCACGAGCAGCGAGTACGAGGTCATGAACTTCGTGGTCTGGCTAACGAGTGAGCCGCCAAAACGGTTGGTATGGAAGGTCATAGACTGGTTAGAGAGTGTGTCGAAGCAGAGGCGCGCGAGGTTGTAGTTGCCGTTGATCTCGGTTTTGAAGATGGCGTAGTCCTGGAGCTTCGAGCAGACTTGGCCGACCACGTTCACCAGGATGAGCGCGATGATGTAAGGGCCGAAGACTTCCCAGACCTGGTCGGGGCCGACCGGACCAAGCTGGATGCGATCGACAATGAGCGACATGACGTAGGTGTTCGCGTAGGTGAGCATGCCGATGAAGCCAATGGTGGCGATGACGCCGAGCGCAAAAGGCCACGGGCGCTTCTTCGTGATCTGCCAGAAGAAGTAGAGCGTGCGCTTGATGGTGGCGGAGTCTTGTCGCTTGCCGCGATTTTCGGTCATGCCTTCTGGGCTTTTACCGTGTTCACCGCGTTCGCCGCGCGTAGGGGTGGCTTGGGTGGCAGCTGCAGGGGCTGTTGAAGATGCTGAAGTGGCAGCCGAAATGGCCGCTTGAGATGCCTGAGCCTTCGCCATGGTGAGCCGCCTAGTCTTCGAGGGCTTCGAGGATGGATTCACACAGGCGACCGCGTGCGTTCGGTGCGTCGGTGGCTTCGTCGATGCCGTTCTCGATGAGCTCTTCACCGATGGCATCATCGATCGCGAGGCGATCGTCAGTCGAGAGATTCTTAAAGTTCGTGGGCAGGCCGAGCTCTTTAAGGAGCGCCTTTTGTTCAGAAGTAAGTGACATCGCTTCCCTTTCGTTGTTCGTGAAAACTATAGCACCTTGCTCACGAACACGCTAAGCCGCGCTGCTCAGCCGCTTGCTCGACCAAAAGATGGCGAAGGACCGAGCAATTTATCATCCGCAAAGATCAAGAAGGAGGGGCAACGACACCCGAGAGAGCGCCAATAGCGATCGTTGCAACAATGAGTACAAAGACGATAAGGATCGCGAACGGCCATGTTTTGCGACGCGGGAGGAGTTTCGCTTTTGGGAAGAGCTTCCGAAAAGGACGCAGATCGAGCAGATAGTACACAAGTACCGTAATGGGTAAAACGATCACGCCATAGTATTCGATGATGAGGAACCACAGAGGATGCTGCGCCACTTCGCCAGTTGGGCTTACGATCACCGCATTTGAAGCAGCGAAGAAGAGTAGCCACACAAGAAGCAAGATCACATCCCATGCAACTCCCACTCCTAGCGGGATACGACTGAAAAACCCCTTCGGTTTGGTTGGGTTTCTTTGAGCAACTGGCTTCGACGCGATGCTCGGCGGCTGTTCGGCTGGTCGCCCAGAAGCAAGCGCACCCAGGAAAGCAGCTTTGAGCGCTTCGACGCTTTGGAACCGTTTCTCGGGGTCGAGCTCCGTAGCTTTTCGCACCACGCGCGCAATGCACGGGTCAGACACGGACCCTTCTTCATCACTGCTCGCTCCCGCGCAGAACGACAGCACTTTACCAAGCGTGTAGACATCGCTGCGCACATCGGTCTGGCCGAAGCCGAATTGCTCGGGCGGCGCATAGGCGCGTGTGCCGAAATAGGTCGTGTCCTTCGTTGCATCGGGTTGGAATGTGCGTGCAATAGAAAGGTCGATGATCGTAATGCCACCAGGCGAAACGACGATGTTCGCCGGTGTAAGATCACGATGAATGAGCGGCGGTTCGAAAGCCTTGTGCAGTTCACTGACCGCATCACAAATGGGCGGAAAGATGCGCAGCGCCAGTTCGTAAGACGCACCGCGCTCCCCCACATAGTCTTGCAGCGTCTCGCCTTCGACATATTCGAGCAACACCACAAGCGACGAATCAACCACGTAGCATTCGAAGATGCGTGGCATATGAGCAAAACGCTTGCCTTCGTGTTGCGCACGGAATATCTTTTCGTAGGTGCGCCCTTGCCCAGAATCGGTCGCAATAGTCTTACGGATGAACGGTCCGAGCTCAGAGCCATTATTGCCCACATAGAATACGCGCTCGGTGCGTTCGTGGGGCGCGTCGCTCAACACTGCATCGACGCGGTAGTTGTCGCTTCGACCTAACGCATTAAGGTATTCTTGCAGCTCATCGGTTTCCATGAAGAGCATATTAGCAGATAGTGTCTTCTCCAAAACGATAGAGCTCTTCATTCACTTTCTGGAGCGGATAATGCTTTTCGACGCAGAATACGATGATGGCGTCGCGGCGATCCTTGCAGTAGAGCGCGTTCGCTTCTCCTATCTGGAGCAAGCGGTTCGTTTCCTTCAGCGTGCAGCCCATGGCGAAAGCGATTTGAAGGATCTTGTTACGCGAAGGTTTGCGCTGACCCATGAATATCTGGTAGCCGAAGGTCTCGTTGAGGTCGGCGCTGCGAATCACGTCGATGCGACGCAAGCCTTTCTCTTCAAGAAGCATCTGAAGGTATTCGGAAAGACTGCGCGAAGTGATGTCGTATTTTTCGATGAATTCCTGCGGATCGCGCGAAAGCAACAGCTCGGCGAGCAGGTCTTCGGTGAGAATCTCTTTCATGATCTTCCTTTACGATGAGCGCTCTCGCGCTTTCACGATAAGCACGAGGACGCTGTCTCAAAAGAAAGGGCGGCTGAACGAACAACGGCACCTTTAGCTCATTGGCTCAAACCACCCTTCGATTATAGGCGAGTGAGCTTGCGAGGGTAACTGGTACTGTCTTGATGACGTTATCCCCATTCTGCGTCTCCAAAGGCGACAAACGACCGGGGGTTTGTCACCTTTTAGTTCTGAGAAACGCTCACGAGCTTGATGGTTGATTTCTTCATGGCATCGTATTCATCGGAAGAGATATAGGTGAACGTCTTGACGGTCTGGCTTTGACCTGCGCCCAGATCGGTAACGTAGGCATAGTCTTGAGTGATGCGATCACCCGAAGCGTTGACTGCTTCGACTTGGATCTGATAGGAGTGCGATTCATCGGTCAGGTTCTTCACGGTGATGGGCATCGAGCTTTCGATTGTGCCGTAACCGCCCTTCTTCATGGTCAGATCGCCAAGCGTCACATCGACTTCGCTGCCGAGGATCTCTTCGGTAGCATCGCCAGTGGCCTTGTCGAGCTGGGCGCCTGCTTCATCGAGCGCAGCCGAATAGACCGCTTGAGATGCAAGGACGATAACACAAGCCAGAGCAGCTACGATAACCGAAGCGATCGCGATACCCTTACCCGATTTCTTCTTGTCGCGCGTGCCCACAACACCCACGATGCCGAAGATGAGTCCAACGACACCCAAGATGAAAGCGAAGTTGTTGATGATGGGCATCGCTGAAAGCACGAGCGCAATGATGCCTAGGATGAGCCCCACGATAGCAGCTATCGATTTCGGAGCTTTCGTTGGTGGCGCTGCTTGAGCTGAAGCCTGATTGGGGTTTGCTGGGGTATTCGACATGTGAACCTCTTTCTCATCGTTTTCATCGGGATGCGCTGCATGGTATGAAACACGCTGCATAATCCCTGGTAAATGCCATGAGAACTAGGTTATCTGTTTCACGGGTCGAAAACATTAGCTGCGAGCTAATGCAAAAGGTAACGTAGGTGTCGAACGGCCGGCTAGTTTGTCACCCTAGATATTTCGGTGGGAGGGCGATGGTGGGGTCGAGTTTCTTAAGGGCATCTTCGACGGGCGAGATTCCTGCCGAACAGTAGAGCTTCGAGATGCCTGTCGCCAAAAGCGTGCCGTCTTCGGTCTTGATGGTACCTTCGCTCAGGAAGACATGATGGCTTTCGTTGACCGCGTGCGCTTCACAGATGACCTTGCCCAGATGCGTGGTATGCAGGTCGTTCACCAGCAGGTCGAGCGTGACATAGCCCTCATCGAGCGGCGCATCAGCATACTGAGCCCAGTAAGTAGTCACGTCGAAGAGCGAGGCGAATACACCACCGTGAATCTGCCCGAATGGGTTATGATGGCGCTTCGTAACCTCAAGATCGACGCGCGCATACCCTGACTCGATAGCAACCATATCCATGTCGATCAAGTCATAGAAAGGACTCTTGGCCAGGAGCTCCATGATCGCCTGCGCATGGGCTGGATTGAACTTCTTATTGGTTTGGCTGGTGTTTTCCATGATGCCTTCTTCCTGGAAATGCGGCGTGAGCGTTTGCAAGCGAGAGGGCACGCATTCGGTGGGTACACGACACTACCCTATTACAGATTCGATACGACTTCGCGCTTGTGCGTGCCAATCCTAGCACGCCCGCTACGATAGGAACGTGAAGCAGTCGAACTGAAAACAAGCAGTAATGTTGGGCGCGCAGGCTGGAAGCCGCACGTCCGCAAGACCACCAACACGAACGCACGGCACAAGGAGGGCATCATGGCAAAGATCGTGATCGCGGACAGTGATTTCGCGGTATCCGATATCGAACAGAAGATGATCGAGGATGCGGGTATTGAATTCGCACGCTTCCAGGACAGGAGCGCTGCGGGCATCATCAAGAACTGTGCTAATGCTGAAGGAATCATCACGGCTTACGGCGAATTCTCGCGCGAGGTGTTTGCGGCGTTGCCGAAGCTTCGCGTGGTTTCGCGATCGGGCGTTGGCTACGACACGGTCGATCTTGCGGCGGCCACCAAATTCGGCGTGGCGGTGTGCAATGTGCCTGGTTACGCGACCGAAGTGGTGTCCGATCACGCCATCGCAATGACGCTTGCGCTGCTGCGACGGCTGCCCGAACTGAATGCGGATCTGCACCATGGCATCTGGGATCCAACGGGGCATCGCCCGATGGGCCAGGTGTACGGACGCACGTTCGGCGTGGTGGGCATGGGTGACATCGGACGGGCGGTAGCGCGGAAGGCACGAGGCTTGGGGTTCGAGGTCATCTGTTGGTCACATTCGCTGGTTCCAGGACGGCGAACCCCTGAAGGATTCGACGTGGTTTCGTACGATGAGCTACTGAAACGCGCCGATGTGGTGAGCTTTCATACTGCGCTCGTTCCAGCCACACATCACCTGCTAAATGCACAGAACATCAAGCTCTTGAAGCCAGGGTGCATCGTGATCAACACCTCGCGCGGTGCGGTGGTGGATACGGCAGCCGTGGCCGCTGCGCTTACGGCGGGCGCTCTTTGGGGCGCAGGGATCGATGTGTTCGAAGAAGAGCCGCTGCCTGCGAACGATCCGCTCACGAAAGCGCCGCATGCCCTGCTCACGCCACATGCGGCGTATTGCTCGGAGGAAGCGGAGATGGAGCTTCGCACGCGCATGACGCAAAACGCGATCGACGTGGTGCTGGGGCGCGAACCGCATGATTGCCTGAAC
>CABQIW010000033.1 GCA_902464295.1 uncultured Eggerthella sp. | reverse complement strand
GCCATAAGGGGCGGAGCCTGTGGGGTGGTTGGACGACTCTGAGTCCGCACTCTTAAATAGTAATAGGTTGTCCGAAGGAGCGAAGTGCACGAGATAGCCTGCAAGATATTGCAGGCTATCGAGCAACGAAAGCGGGTCGACCCAACCACCTCTCAGGCGTAAGCCCCTTGTGGCAACGAGTGGGGAACCTCGTGTCTTACCCTCTCCACTGGTGCAGAAAGGCGTGTAATTACAAGTGCCCCTTGGGCGGTGCTGCTTGCTCGATCAAAAGATGATGAATGACCGGGTAGTTCGTCATCTTTGGATCACCATGAATATAAAGAAAGAGGGAAGAGTTGCCCCTTCCCCCTTCTTTTATCCCTAGTGTAAGAGCTAAAAGGCTTACAGTTCGTCCTGGTTGCCCTTTGCATACTCTTTGAGGATGCCACGGCCAGCGATGTGGACCATGATCTCGACGGTGCCGCCACCGATCTGGAAGCCACGGCAGTCGAGCATAAGGCGGGAAACGCGCGTTGCGTCAGTGTAACCGAGACCACCCATGAGCTGGAGTGCACGAGAGCAAACGTCGGTAAGAGCAGGTGCACCATAGCGCTTCAGCATAGCTGCGTCGTTGTTGACCGGAATGCCGTTGTCGAGCTTCCAGCAAGTACGATACAGGAAGTTACGGGTGTTGGTCAGAGCGATCTGCATCTCGACGATGTGCTCCTGAACGAGCTGGAAGGTCTTGATGCCAACGCCGAACTGCTGACGCTCGTTGGTCCAAGCGCAAGCATCGTCCATAGCAGCCTGAGCTTCACCGAGGAGTTCTGCCAAGAGAACGCAGCGCTCCCACTCGAAGTTCTTCATGAGCTGCAGGAAGCCCTTGCCCTGCTCACCGAGGAGAGCGGTCTCAGGAACGATGACGTTGTTGAAGTGGACCATAGCGAAGGGGTTGATCTGCATACCGATCTTGTTGAGCGGCTCGAGAACAACACCCGGGGTGTCCTTGTCAACGAGGTACATGGACATGGACTTGTTCTCAGGAGAAGGATCCTCGTCCTTGCAAACTACGATGAAGCCGTTTGCATGCTCTGCAAAGGTAACCCAGGTCTTGGTGCCGTTGATCTCAACGTTACCGTCGCCAAGCTTCTTAGCGGTAGTGGTCATGTAGATGTTTGCAGAACCTGCTTCAGGCTCGGAAATTGCGAGGCAGTAAGGAGGATAGCCATTCTCATAGTAGAAGTCTACCGCGTACTTGATCTGCTCTTCGGTACCGAATTCGCAAACGTCAAACATGATCAACAGGTTTGGAGCCATAGGGATGTTACCACCGATGTGGCAAAGCTCTTCGATAGCAATAGCCATGGTGACGTGATCACAAGGGGTTCCGCCGTACTCAGCAGGAATACCGAGCTTACCGAAGCCTTCGTCTACCCAAGACTTAGCGATAGCAGAGTCGATGCCGCGGTTTTTATAAGCCTCGGCGATCTTCTCCTCAGGAAGATGCTCTTTACCCCATTTACGGATGTTCTCACGAAGCAGCTTTTGCTCATCAGAGTAGCTATAATCTAGCATGTTTTTCCTCCTTCAGGAAATCTTTCCTCTTGAACCTAACTTCTATCTTTAAGCGGGCAAAGCTCCAACATCGCCCGCTCAAGATCAAACGATTGTGGTCTTACGACCAGGGTCACCTACTTATTTGGTGACATCGGGACCAGGAGCTGCCTGCATGTCGACAGGAATCTCCTCGTTGATGGTCATGCCGATCAGATAACCGTCGCGAACAGCCTCGAGAAGACGCTTGTACTCGTCGGTCTTGTAAGGATCGTGCGGACCAACGCCAGCCCAGGTGGTGTGCGGCGAAGCATTGCCGATAAGATGGAGGTGGCCCTCAGGGACAACACCCTTCATCTGATCGTAGAGGCTCGTGTTATCGACGCACTTGGTGCCAGTGATGATGGTGTCAGCAGGAACGGTGAATACCTTGCCCTCTGCATCTTCGCAAACGACGCCTTCTTTGTTGTATTCCTTGACCTTGGTAGAGGTGAGGATCTTGACGCCTTCGCTCTTGAGCTTGCGGAGCTCAGGATTCTTATCGATGATGCCGATCTCAGCGCCAGCCTTCTTGGCTTCTTCGATAACGGTGACCTCGCGGCCTTCGTTCATTGCAGATGCAACTTCGATGCCAGCGAAGCCGCCACCGATGACAGCCATGCTCTTGCCAACGAGGATGTGCGTGCCAAGGCCCCACTTCATGATGCCCAGCGGTGCGCCGAGAACATTCATGCCGAAGCAGGACATGGTCCACATGAAGCCCTTGCCCGGGGTGCCCTTGCCCTCAACGAGAGCCTTCAGAGCGTGAGAATCGATGACGTTCTTGTTGTCCTTGCCCGGAACATCAGGAGAAACCGTTTCAGGACCAACAGCGAGGATGACCTCATCTGCACCAAAGTCCTTGATGTATGCAGGGGTGACCTCGGTGTTCAAGCGAACATCGATGTTGAGGCGCTTGATCTCGTTGTTGTACCAATCGACCATAGGAGGCAGTTCGTCGTTGAGAACCTGAGCGAGGTTCAACAGGCCGCATGCCTTCTTCTTCTGATCGACAACGGTAACGTTGGTGTAACCGCGCATACGCATGGTACGAGCAGCCTCGAGACCAGCAGGACCAGCACCGATGATGAGGATCTTCTTCTTTGCCTCGTCGCCAGAGACCTTGTGATCCTGCGGCAGGCCATACTGAGAGAAGTAAACGTTCGGGTTGACCGAGCACTTGCAGGGCTTGCCAACGAAGATATTGTCGAGACAACGGGAGCAAACGATGCAAGGACGAACTTCCTCAGCACGATCTTCCTTGACCTTCAAGCCGATTTCCGGCTCAGCGATCCAGTGACGTGCCATACCAACAGCATCGCCAGAACCGTCTTCGATGATCTTTTCACAAACATCGAGGTGGTTGATACGAGTACCAGGGAAGGTAGGAAGTTTGGTGTACTGCTTAGCAGCCTTAGAGAGGTAGATGAACTCACCTTCAGGAACGAGCTGGTTAGCAACAGGACGAGGAGCCTCATGGAAGCCTGCCTGGATAGACCAAGCGTCAACACCGTGCTTCTCGACAACTTCGATGACCTCTTTGAGGTCTTCGAGGCGCTGACCACCCGGCATGAGGTCGTCTGCAGAATAACGAATGAGGATTGGATAGTCTTCGCCGCATACACGATGGATCTCATCGATGATGTCGGTGAGGAGACGGCAGCGGTTTTCCGTGGATCCGCCGTACTCGTCAGTACGATGGTTGGAGTACTTGGAGATGAAGCGCATGACCATGTAGCCAATACCTGCATGGATCTCGATGATGTCGATGCCAGCCTTCTGGCAACGCTTAGCAGCTTCACCGTACTGCTTAACGACGAGCTTGATCTCGTCGATGGTGAATTCGCGCTCCGGCATACCTACGAAAGGACCAGAAACAACGTCTTTAGAAGGAGCATAGCTCAGAAGCTCCGTGTTGCCATCCGGACGCCACTCGTAGCAGAGCTGCAGCTGAGCAGCCAGCTTTGCGCCATGCTTATGGCAAGCTTCTGCGGTACGGGTAAGGCCTGGGATAAAGCAGTCGTCCCAAACACCGCAAGCACCAGTAGTGGTGTGGTATTTAGGATGGGTGTCGAAACAGTCGCAAACATAGCAAGAACCGATCTCGATAAGACCAGCCCCACCGATTGCGCGCTGCTCGTAGAAATCGATCAGGTCGTCACCAATGGCATAGTTATCGGTTTTCTCGATGGTCATTGGCAGCATGACGAAACGATTGCGAATCTCTACGTTGCCGATTTTAAACGGCGTGGTAAGTGCTTCGTATTTCACTGCACAGCCCCTTTCTACAAGACTTGTTGTGAGCTACTCGTTATTCCTTGAAGCTGCTCGATCGTTAATTTCGATGGCAAGCGTTTAGAGCGTAAAAAACCATAGCCTCGATTAAAGACCATGGTTCATACCTAAATGCTTGTTATCGGAAGTGACGAATCGTATCTCAGCTCCTTTGCTATAGATATTGTAATGCAGATGTTACGTTTATCGATGGGCATTATAGTTTTTTTGTTGGTCTATAGGAATCATTTATAGGTTTTTTCATTCAAAGTGGATGATACAACCTCTCGTCCTTCTATTGATACCGATGAATCATATCGAGCCCGTCTACACAAATCATTGAATTTGACCAACGAATCGAGACAAGTATAATGTTCCCAGCAGCGATCGAGTCTTCCGATAACGTGCAGGATCGTTCTTATGAACAGGCACTATGGTTCACATGAAGACAGGTCGCATCCGCGAATAGACCTGATGCCGCACGGGCAAGGAGAGATCACACGTGGGACCGCTCGATACGAAACTTCTTATCGCCGATGCATTCGTTGAACTTTGCGATGAAATGCCGCTCAAGAAGGTATCCATTTCGGACATCGTTGAGAGAACGGGCAAGAACCGCAAGACCTTCTACTACCATTTCGTCGATAAAGAGGCGCTCATCATTTGGCGCTTCCGCTACGATCTTGGTCTCGCGCTGCAGCGTAAGTTTCCTGAGAGCATCCTGGTGTACGAAGAGCCGAGCAAGGATTCGGTAACCCAGTTCCCGTTCTACATCACGCAGAAATCAGGCGTGCGTTCGCTCGATCATTCGAAATTCTTCGATGTGTTCGCGAGCGTGCTCGAAAAGCGCCGCACTTTCTACACGCAGGCGCTGCTCGAAACGGGACCGCATGCTCTGCGCAACTATCTCTACGATCTTTATTTACCGGCATTGCGCAACGATATCGATATCATCCTCGCGAATCGCTATCTACCCGAAGAGAATATCGAGTTTTTGAGCGAATTCTATACGTGCGCATTCCTGTACTACTTCATCCGCAAGTGCGATCAACCGGTCGTGAAGCACCTCATCAGCAACGCTGGACCCTTCGCGAACCTCATTCATAGCTCGCTTGAGATGGAGATCAAGGAAGCCCAGCTTCGCCGCAATCTCTAATTCCCTATCTGAGACAAACCTAAAACCTAAGATTCTTCCGCTGAACAAAGCGCTCTATCCTCCCGCCTTAGCACTATGAGAATTCGATTTCGCACGTAGCGCGGGCAACTTGCCTAATGGCGTCTGTTCTTGCGCATGATCGCTAAATGCACAGACCCCGAAAACCCACGAACCTCTGAAGGACAACGGGGACGTAGCTTATTGTCCCACCCGCACGAGGACAACGGGGACGTAGCTTATTGTCCCACCCTAGCGGGACAATAAGCTACGTCCCCGTTGTCCTCTGAACAAGGCTGAAGATACAAAAAGAGAGGCACCGCAAGGGTGCCTCTCTTCGATTCAGGTTAGTCTCTCTCTGACTAAATAGGAAGCTTATTTCTCGGAAGCGAGCGTGCCAGAAACAAACTTCTCTGCAGCATCCCTCTTGCCTGCGTTGTAGCAGAGCGTACAGAAGATGTAGATAAGGATCATAACCACGATGTCGAGGATGAAGAAGAAGTCCCATCCGAACATCTGATTAACGAGAGCCAGACCAGATGCTGCGAAAGCGCCGACCAAGTTGACCGGAATCAGGATGACAGAGTAGATCTTGTCATAGTGAAGGTCGCCAAAGATTTGACGCGTTAAGTACGGCAACAACGTTGTTACGAACGCGTAGATGAAGCCGTAGATCAGACCGCCGCCGAAGAGGATCGGGAGGATCTTGTTGTAGCCGCCGAACCAGATACCGCAGATACCGAGAACACCAGTTACGATACCAACGATAAGAGCGAGCTGTACGGACTTGGACTCGAGGATACCAGTACAGATCTTACCGATCATCATACCGACCATCGAGAATGCCTCCAGGGTACCGGAGATAGCCATCAACTCAGGAATAGCAGTTTGCGTACCCGGGATAACAGCAACGACGCCCTGATAGAAGTTCGTGTAGTGCTGCGGATAAATACCGCAGATGTTCATCAAGCAGCCTGCGATGATGAGTACGTAGAAGTACCAACGGGTGTAAGCAACCTTGGGCTCCATACCCTTGAGGACTGCATGCTCTTCAGCAATATCTTCGCCCTCAGCGATAGGTGCACCATATGCCTTCAGTCCAACGTCCTCAGGAGCGTTGCGGAGGCAGAGTGCGGTCCAAGGAATGGTACCGAACAGGCAGATAACGCCGAACACCATGTAGAGGTTACGCCAGGTTTCCTCGACGAGCAGGTTCGGACCAAGAATGGTCTGACCAACGATGTTCAGGATAGCACCGCCTGCACCAGTCATTGCATAAGAAAGACCGAGCGCAAAACCAAGCTTCTTCTTAAACCAACGACCGAGAACGCCAGCGGTCATCAACCAGAGCAGAGTGATCTGGGAGAAGCCGATGAACACACCAGCGATGTACCACTGCCAGATGACCGTGAACTGCGACATGCAAAGGTATGCAGCAGTTACGAAAACACCTGCAAGCGTACAGATGATTCGAACGTCGAACTTCTCAAGCAATGCACCGACGATTGGCGAGAAGATAACCTCGAACAAATAAACAAAGGACATGTAGAGAGAAACGTCGGAAACCTGAATTCCGAGCTGCATGGCGACCGGACGATATGCCAGACCCGGGCAGCTGAAGGTAATAGCACTAGATGTAAAGATACAAATCATGCAAGTAAACAGAACCAAAAAATGACGAACTGTAAACTTCTGAGTTTTTACATTTTCAGCCATAACCCCTCCTTCTTTTCCTGGAGCACTTTCGCACTCCTGCTTCCTTTACATGCAATCACTCTTTGAGAGGCTCGGTGCACTTCTCTCTAAGAACCATTGCACGCAAGAGCATATTTGCTCTCACAAGCTATTCTGTTCCTCCACAGGCTCTACAAAAATGGTCAGATATTTGATTTTGTCCAATGGAATTATTTCTTGAACGCGTTATACTACCCCGCTATTTGAACATGTTCGTTCTCCTATAACCCCAGTTCAAGTGCGTGTTTTATATTCTACTCGCTACAACGATACAGTGCGCGCTAGTAAAAAATATTTTTATTACAGCCAAAATCCCGATGATGCAGCGCAAAAACCTATAGCTTTTCGTAATGAAACGGTTACTTATCGCCGCATCCAAAATCAATAGGTCGTGCTAAAAGCAAGTTGGGCACCTGGCGCAATGCCAGATGCCCAACAAGGCGAACTTACCTATTGATAAGCGTTTATGCGATCGCGAATGCGATTAGTGCATGGTACCAGCAGCCTTGTCGCCACGGTAATCCTTCATGCCCCACTTCACGACGATGAAACCGAGAACGAAGCAGATGACCGCAACGCAGAGGCCGACGATGAAGTACCAATCCCAGCCGGGACCCTGGTAAATGAGAGCCAGACCAGAAGCGGCGAATGCGCCAACCAAGTTAACCGGCATGAGGATGACAGAGTAGATCTTGTCGTAGTCCTTCTCGCCGAACAGCAAGCGGGTGATGTAAGGCAGCGCCGTGGTGACCAACGGATAGAGCATGCCGAAGATGAAGCCGCCGAAGAACAGAACCGGCAGGACCTTGTTCATGCCGCCATACCAAATGCCGCACAGGCCGATGAAACCACAGATCGAACCGAATGCGAGAGCAACGACGATGTTGCGCGATTCGATAGCACCGATGGTGACCTTACCGACAGCCATACCGATCATGCAGCATGCCTCGAGCGTACCAGACATGATCATGAGATCCGGAATGGTGATGCCCGCTGCGTCGACCGCAACAACGGTCTGATAGAAGGTGGTGAAGTGCTGCGGATAGATGCCGCCGATGTTGAACATGCAGCCTGCAAGGATGAGTACCCAGAAGTACCACTTGCCATAAGCCTGCTTTGCCGGAATACCGGGAAGATCGAGATGCTGAGCATCGATGACCTCGCCCTCGGTGATCGGAGCACCATACGCCTTCAGGCCGCAATCCTGCGGATGCGAACGAATCGCGAAGAGCGTGAAGGGGATGGAGAGCACTGCAGCGGCGATGCCGTAGAACATATAAAGGTCACGCCAGGTGTCTTCAACGAGCAGGTTCGGACCGAGGATGAACTGACCGATGAAGTTGAAGACTGCACCGCCAAGACCGGTCATTGCATAGGAGATACCGAGCATAAGACCGAGCTTAGCCTTGAACCAGCGGTTCAAAAGACCTGCGACCATGAGCCACAGAAGCGTGATCTCGCCAACGCCCATGAAGAAACCGGAAACGTACCATTGCCAGAGCTCGGTGTAGAACGACATGCAGAAGATGCCGCCCGAAGTGAAGACTGCAGCGATGGTGCAGATGATGCGTGCGTCGTACTTCTCGAGCAGCGCACCGATGATGGGAGAGAAAATAACTTCAGCGAAATAGACGATCGACATGTAGAAGGACACATCTGAGACCTGAACACCGAGGTAATTTGCTACTGGACGGTAGCAAAGACCGGGGCAGCTAAACGTGATAGCTGCGCAACCGAAGGTGCAGAAGACGCAGGTGAGCACTACAAGAATATGACGCGCCGTCATTTTCTGAGTTGTAGCAGCAGTTGCCATAACTTCTTTTCCTTTCCGGGCGAACCACGACAGATGCCGTGAAAACGCCACACTTTCCTTTACATTCAATACAGCAAGTGCGAGATCACCTGGTAAATCTGGCGCGTTTCACCACGTGATACCGCAATGGGGAAGGTTCCCCTGTACTCTATTTTGAAAGTTTATTTTTTTCCGAAAAATAGCCAGGTTTCAAAAACTGACCACTTGACGGGTTAAAACCCTTATGTAGAAAGCGATTTTGTTTTGGTTTTTATGAATGAATGCCCAAAAAATCATAGGTATAACCAATAAAAGACGGGCAAAGTGATAATTCTGTCCGATTTTGAACATGTTCAAAACACGTTCAAACATCTCGTGAACATGTTTTGAACCCGTTCGCGGAATATCATAAAAAATGCCGCAAGAAATCTTGCGGCACCAATTGTTGCTTATCTGTAATTCCGGACAGCTTTGAGGTTTAGCGCTTCTTTTTCTTCTTGCCGCCCTTGCCCTTCTTTTTCTTGTAAGCCTGACGGGCACGAACGTCGATACGAATAGCCTGGACAACGAAGTACAGGAAGATGCCATAGCCGATGATGCCGACACCGATAAGGTTCAGCAGATTGAATCCTGCGTTGAACATGTAATAGATGATGAGTGTGGTGATCGGGTTGATGACCAGCGCGTAGATCCAATACTTCGTGCTTGTTTTCATAGAGCTTCTTCCTTTTCGTATTTGTCGAGAATGAGCGGGGCTGAAATGTAGACCATGATCTGGTCGGTTCCTTGGGCGATCTGATTGCCGCGGCAGTCCTCCCAAATCGAACTGACTCGCGAACCTTCAGTATACCCGAGTCCGCCGAGAATTTGCATCGCATTGCTTGCGACCTCGGTGGCGGTCTTCGGGATGAAGCGCTTCATGAGCGCGACCGACAAGCGCTTATCGGGGGTATCGTTTTCGATATCCCACACTGCTCGGTAGAGCATGAGGCGCATGCTGGTGAGCGATACCTCCATATCAGTGAGCATCTGTTCAATCTGCTGGAACTGGCTGATATGCTTGCCGAACGCGATACGCTCCCGCGCATGTGCGACTGCATCTTCCATCGCCGCTTGCGCCATGCCTACCGAAGAGGCGCAAATGAACACGCGTCCGAATTCGAGCAAACGGAAAAGCTGCTGGAAGCCTCCCTCGTTACCGCTCAAACGATACTCGGGCAAAAGCTCAACATCGTCGAACGCGAGTGAAGCGAACGGCAACATGGACTGCCCTATCTTGTTGATCGGATAAGCACGTACCCCTTTGAGCGTGCGCGGGATGAGCCAGAATGCGAGCGCAGGATACTTGCCTGGGTTCTGCACGTCCTTATCGATCGCAGCAACCAAGATGTTGGGAGAATACTCGCCGTTGTTCACATAGTTCTTTTGTCCATTGAGAACGATCTTGCCATCGACGGTTTGCGTGTAAGTATGCATGCCCATCGTATCCGAACCTGCAACGGGCTCGGAAATGGCGAACGAGAACATGAGACGCCCTGTCTTGCGATAGAAGTCGAGCGCATCGGAAAAACGTGAGGACTCAGCGAACCAATTCATGATCTGAAGATTGAAGAGATCATTCTGGAACGGCAGGGTTGCTCCAGCACAACGCGAAAGCTCTTCGAGGATGAGCGTTTGACTCATGACGCTATGGGCGAACGACTTCCCTACCGTAGAGGATTCGAAGCTGAAATAGAGATCGGTGAATCCCTTCACCACCTCATCTGGCAGACCCTGATCGCGCTTCCACTGGAATACGCGTTCGGGCAAGAAAACGCTTTCCCCAAACTCTCGGAATGCAGCGACGAGCCGCTTTTGCTCGGATGAAAGAGCAAAGCTATACATAGTTCCTCTTCTAAAAAATGATCGCAGTTGTTCTTCGTATACTAGCGTAGCTAAACAAAGAGGCTTTTTGAAGCATCAAAACGCCTTCTCTGTCCGACAATCCATAGGGCAATCCATTATTTAGGCGTGAATGAATTCCGTATAATTGAACATATCCGAGAACCAAAAGAGAACGAGGTATGCCATGAAGATTCTCGCCATCAACGGAAGCCACCGCGTAGGCCAGAACACCGACTACTTGATCAACGAAGCACTGAGCGCTGCAGCAGAGCTCGGAGCGGAAACTGAAGTGATCGAGCTTTCCGAAAAGAACGTCGAATACTGCACGGGCTGCAACCGCTGCTTATTCAAGCCGGAATGCAGCATCAAAGACGACGATATGGAAGAGATCAAGCAGAAGATGCTCGAAGCAGATGGCATCATCGTGGCTTCACCCGACTATTTCTCGAACGTGTCTGGCCGCATGAAGACCTTCATCGATCGCACCCGTCCTATGCATATGGTGGCGAACCAGCTCAAGGGCAAGGTTGCAGGCTGCATCACCATGGCGGGCCTCGACAACTGCGGTGCAGAACCTACCTATGCAGCACTGAGCCAATTCTGTTCGACCCATGAGATGATCCAGGTCAATCCGCGCCCCGAAGGTCCCGTTATCGCTTCGGTGGTTGCCGGTTCGCTCATGGCAGGCATGAAGGACGGCAAGCCACAATGGCGTCGCTCCGTTTCCGAAGACCCGATCGCACCTGTGGTCGCACGCCAGCTTGGCATCGACATGGTGGAGCTCATCAAGAAGCTGGCATAGTGCGCTAGATTCGTTGGACCTGGACCGCAAGCCCGCAAGACTTGGGCCGCAAGCCCGTAAGACAATAGAGCATTCTCTATAAGCCTCCGTTTCGTGCGGAGGCTTTTTCGTGTGCGCTCCAGCCGAAACGATCAAGCAAAACGATAGATCGAGCGAAACCGAATAGACAATCCTATACGTCTGTCCAAATCTTGCAAATCCCTTTATTTATTGAAATCGAGATACTAATATCTGCTCTAATGGCACGAGCCGAACGTTATTCCAAAGGGAAAAGGGGCAGCAATGGATTTTAGTCTTACCGATGATCAGGAACTCATGATCGAAAGCGCACGCGAATATGCAGAGCGCTACTTCACCGACGAAGCAGTGAAGCAAGCCTACGAAGTCGATCATCATATTAGCGTGGAAGCGGCAATGGCCTACCGCGAGGCAGGGTTCATGCACATGGGCCTTCCTGAAGATATCGGCGGCATCCCTGTCGACAAGCTCACCGAGATCCTCCTTGTCGAGAAGCTCCATGAATTCACCGGCGTGGTGCTCCCCTTCGTTACCGACTTCAATACCATCACCGACGTGATCGATTTTGGCACCAAAGAACAGCAAGAGCTGATCATGAACGCCATCGAGAACGTTGAGAGCACCTGCATCGCCTGTACCGCCATCTCCGAACCCGCCGCTGGATCGGACAACAACGCGATGACCTGCGTCACGCGCAAGCAGCCCGATGGCACGTATCTTCTGAATGGCCAGAAGACCTGGGTCACGCTTGGCGGCCTTTCGCTCTACACCATGGTCGTTGCGAAGGACGAGGACCCAAGCTACGAGAATGACAAATATTCGCTTTGGCTGGTACCCAACGATGCCGAAGGCTTCACAGTCGCCTCGCTTGAGAAGGTTGGCCAGCAGGCCATCCCGTTCGTTGACCAATTCTTCGACAACGTGGTAGTCACCGAAGAGCAGCGCATCGGCGAGGCTGGCATGGGCTGGAAGCTGCTCATGAAGAAGCTCGAGTTCGAGCGCTGCTTGGTAGTTGCTTCTTCGCTCGGCTTGGCACAAGCAGCCCTGAACGATGCGGGCGCTTATGCCAACGATCGCGTCGCTTTCAAGGAGCCGATCGCTCGCATCTCCATGATCCAGCAGCATCTCTGCGAGATGGAGAACATCATCGAGAACGTGCGTTGGCGTTTGTATCGCACGGTCACCATGCTCGACAATGGCGAATCAACGCGCCTCGAATCTGCGCTGCTCAAGGGATACGCCTGCCGCGAGCTCACCCGCGTGGCCGATCTGGCGATGTCGATCTATGCAGCCATCGGCTACACGAAAGAAATGCGCATCGGACGCATCTGGGCGGACCTTCGCGGTAACGAAATGGGCGGCGGTACGACCGAGGTCATGGAGTATATCGCTGGCCGCCAGCTCGCGAAGAAGTACAAGGCCTAAGGCCAGCAGCACAAAACAAGCAACAAAGGGCGTGCAGAGTTCTTCTCCACGCCCTTCTTATAAGGGGGATCGCGATGAAAGACGAACGAACAGGTGGCGAAGATAAGTCGATTCGCTGGGGGATCATCGGGTGCGGCAATGTTGTCGAGACCAAAAACGGAGTTCCCACCTATACTGCTGATCATTCAGAATTAGCAGGTGTCTGGAATAGAACCGCAGAAAAGGCGCAGGCGTGGGTCGATGCGCAAGGCCATGGCAAAGTGTACGAGACCATGGAAGAGCTTCTGGCCGATCCTTCGATCGATATCGTCTATGTTGCCACCACGCCGAACTGTCACAAAGAGCAAGCGATTGCGGTCGCCCGAGCGAATAAGCACTGTTACCTCGAAAAACCGATCGCTCTTTCTTGGGAAGATGCCCAAGCGATCAAGCAGGCCTTCGATGAGAGCGGGACACGTTGCTACGTAGCGCACTACCGTCGTGGCATGCCACGCTATAAGGAGCTCAAGCGCCTCCTCGATGAAGGCGCGATCGGCATGGTGCGTGGCGTACAGCTCATCAGGACACAACGTCTCACTGCTGAGGAATGCTTGCCTGAAGATCAAAAGCCATGGCGCGTGCGTCCCGAAGTGTCTGGCGGGAGCCACTTCTACGAAGGCGATGCGCATATGCTCGATCTCGTGGACTATCTGGTCGGCTCGCTCGATACCTTCAACCTATCTGCCACCAATAGAACCGGTTTCTATGAAGCAGAAGATGCGGTCTCGCTTTCAGCGATCACCGAATCGGGAGTACTCGTCTCCGGTATGTGGTGCTATGCCACCTACAAGGCTATCGATCGCTTCCTCATCTTCGGTGATAAGGGCAGCATCGAATTCCCCTACTACGACAATGCAGCACCGCTCGTACTCGAAACGATCGCCGGCGATCCCGAAGACGCGATCGCCCATGAGGGCGTTATGGGTGGCGTACGTGAAGAAGCACCTCTTGAGAGGACCGAGATCTTTACTGATGTTGACACCTACCCTGGCTTTGGACAGATCCAAGACATTGTCAACGAACTGAGGGGTGTGCCAGGAGCAATTTGCACGAGCACGCTCGACAATGCATTGAAGACTCTGAAGATCACGCTCGCTGCACGAAACGCCCGATAAGAACCCGTTTCGCACTAATGCGATCCCTTCCATCGCCTCTGAAGCGAAGCTCCGTTTCAGAGGCGATGCGCATAAATGCGCTCTTCTTTTCATATCCCCTTTCTTGTATAACGAAAGCATCGAAACTCGTGCTCTTGCCTACGCCTGCAGAATAACCCGAGCCTCTGTTCTCAAGCATAGATTGAGCCGAGCATCATCCATGCACAACGAAGCTCACAGCTTCAAAAAGACGGGGGACCATATGGAACAAATGCCAGCATTCGAATACCTGAGCATCGAGAAGAACGAGGGCGCATTCATCATCACGCTCGATCGACCTGAAGCGCGCAATGCGATCAATTCGGCTATGTGGGCCGAATTGTGCGATGCCTTCGAACTCTTCGACGATGATGATGAAGCCAAGGTAGCCATCTTGACCAACACGGGTAAGGTGTTTTGCGCAGGGGCAGACCTTAAGGAATACAACGAGAAAACGCTCCATCCGCCCAAGGGGAGAGAAACTTGGGGCACGGGCGCTATGACGCGCAAACTTTGGAAGAAGCCTATCATCCTTGCAGCCAATGGGAAAGTGGTAGGCGGCGGTGCTGAGATGCTGCTCGCAGCCGACCTTGCGATTCTCACCGATGATGGCATGGTTGCCTTCCCTGAAGCAAAGAGCGGATTGTTCCCCGGCAACGGAGGCGCTCCCCTCCGCATCGGTCGTTCGATCCATCTCAAGCATGCCATGGAGCTTCTACTCACGGGCGCACCGATCGATGCAGCCACCGCTGTTCAATGGGGGCTGGCAAACCGAGCGGTGCCTGAAGAAGAGCTGATGGACGCGGCTCTCTCGCTCGCGAAAGCCATCATGGCAAATGGTCCTTATGCACTAAGCCTCATCAAGCAAGCGGTCTACGATTCGATGGACAAGAGCTTCCTCGCCGAATCCGATGGCTGGCGCATGATGGACATGTACCAAGAGCTCGCAGCTAATTCGGAAGATGCCGCCGAAGGCACAACGGCATTCCGCGAAAAACGCGCACCGCAGTGGAAGGGACGATAAGCTGCAGAACGCACTGAAGCAGCACACATGAAAAGACCCCGCTGGAACATATCCAACGGGGTCTTCTTGTGAGCGTGTGCTAAGCGATTACCAGTTGCAAGGTGCTTCGCCAGCAGCCTGACGCTTGGAAACGAAGATGCGGTCTTCGATTTCCGGACCGTCGTAGACAACTACGCCGCCGTCTTCAGCGATCTTAGCGATCTCTTCATCGGAATAGCCGTAATCATGCATGAATTCAGCAGTGTGATAACCGATGGGCTTGGAGAGAACGACCGGGGGATCACCATAGCTGCCAAAGCGAACCGGGGTCATCGGCAGAGCGCGCTTGCCATAAGCTTCGTACTCGACCATACGGAGAGCATCGTTATCGTATGCCTCTTCGTCCTTGACGACGTCGGTGTAACGGAAGCACTTCTGAGCAGGTACTTCGTTCTCTTTGAAGATCGCCATCCACTCATCGAAGGTCTTCTTAGCGAATGCCTTCTCGAGCCAATCGATAACCTCGACGTTCTTGCCAGAAGCCTTGAGCGAGGTGAGGTTGTTGGTGTCAGGATTCTCGATCTGATCCTCGTGACCGAACAGACCCATCATCATCGGGTAATACTTGTCGTACTGCGGCATGCAGATGTAGATCCACTTGTCGTCATAGGTGCGATAGGTATTGTTGAAGGGGTTGGGAACGTGCTTACGAGATTTAGGATAAGGAGCACCGAACTGCGTTGCGCAGATACCGATGTTACCGCCCCAAATAGCGCCAGCATAGAGGTTGGTTACGACCTTTTCGCCCTTGCCGGTACGGGTACGATTGAAGAGCGCAGAGACGATACCGGTTGCCAGCATGTGGCCAACATTGTAGTCGCCGAATGCCTGAGGAGCGATTGCAGGAGACTCGCCGTCCTCACGGAAAACGTTTGCAACGCCACCACGAGCAGCCCAGCAGACTGCGTCGAAACCGGGGCTGTCCTTTTCAGGACCATACTCGCCATAACCGCGCATCTGAGCCCAGATGAGGGTAGGGAACTCTTTGTGAAGCGTCTCATAGTCGAGACCCATCTTGTTAAGAGCTTTGTCGCGCAGATTGTTCACGAAGATATCTGCGTCAGCAAGAAGCTTCTTCATGAACTTCATGCCTTCTTCGTTCTTCAGATTGATAGAAACGAAGTTCTTGTTGGTGTTGTTAAGGTCGATCGTAGGATCTTCCATGTCGGTCTGCTCGCAACCGAAGCCAGGACCCTGAGTACGCTGAGCATCACCGTAGGGCGGCTCGACCTTGATGACCGTTGCACCCATTTCAGAGAGACAACGCACACAAGCAGGAGCAGCTACCCATTCGCAGAGTTCAACAACTTTAACGCCAGCGAGCGGGCCATAGCCATTGAGCTTTTCTGTAGTTGACATACAGAATTTCTCCTTTCATTCCACAACCAGTTATTTTGGTTCTTTTCTAGTATGACGTTCGGCCCATACGGTTTGGATGGTCAGTAATGCGTGTTTGTCCAAACTTGAGAAAAAAAGTTTACCAAACTGTTTATTTTTGGTGCCATTTTCCCCTATGTCATTTAGTTTTGGTGGCGTTTTGAGAAAAATCGAGATTCGTCATTTAGACAATTCTATGATTTTGTCCGAAACTTCTCGGACAAATGGCTTTGTTAAGTAAAGTCCAGCCCTCTTCATGGCGTGCGCAGAACGCCGCGCCACCTCAAAAGCAGAAAAGGGTCTATCCCTCTTAACCAGGAATAGACCCCCGCTAGGATTGATGCGCCTGCTCAAAGGGAAGAGAGAAAGAGCACGCACCACCCTATACCATGGTTGGACCAGAAGCAGACCGCTACCCTACAACGATGGAACCCTTCTCTTCCAGCTCGGCGATCTTCGCATCGCTGAGCCCAAGCTCGCGAAGCACCTTGGCGCTCGATTCTCCTAAGAGCTCCGGCTCGCGAGCCTCAGATAGATCTGCCCTCACCTCGCCGATCACATGTGGCGTATTTGTCTGAAGCACCGTGCCGATACGAGGATAATCAACGTAGGCGAGCAATCCTGGGGAGTTTTCAAGCGCATATTCGACTGCGTCGGTCTTGCTGAAAATGGGCGTGATAGGATGCTTGCCCGCGCTGTTCCATTCTCCCCATTCATCGTGCGTCTTGCTCGCCGCGACCTCTTGGATCTTGGCATATCCTTCAGGGTTCTCCTCTTTGGTGTTCTTGAGCATGCCGCAGAGTTCTTCGCAGCCTATTTCATGACAAAAATCATCCCAGAAGTTCGTTTCGTAAAAACCGAACGCAACGAGCTGATCATCTTTCGTGCGATAGATGTTGTAGCCGATGGAAGGATACTCGCGCCTTGAGCTGGGGAAATCCTTACCGAAGAAGAACCAGCGCGAATCGAGCATGGCGTTCCACCAAACGAGCGAATCATACATCGCGACATCGAGATGCGCTCCCCTATTCGTCATCCCCCGCTGGATGAGAGCCGTTAGGATGCTCTGGATCGCTACCATTGCAGCAGCGAAATCGGCAGGAGAGAGCAGCGCAAGAGCTCCTTGGGTCAGATCATAATAACCAGTCTGCGTAACGATGTTGACATCATGCAAAGCACTCAAGCTGCGAGGATCATTCTGACCATAAGCAGAAAGAGAGCAGTAGATGATCCGAGGATTGATCGCTGAGAGCGTCTCGTAGTCGATCCCCAAGCGTTTAGCAACGCCAGGACGATAGTTTTCGATGATAACATCGGCAGAGATGACTAATTTATAGAAGGCATCCAACACCTCGGGATCCTTCAGATTGAAGGATACGCTTTCTTTATTACGGTTGAGCGCATAGTGGTAATAGCTTTCGCCGTCGATCTGCGGCTCTTCCTGACGGCAGTAATCGCCCACTTTGGTGTCTTCCACCTTGATGACTCGCGCGCCAAAATCGGCTAAATAGAGGCTCGGATAGGCGCCGAGCAGATAACGCGATAGGTCGAGAACGGTAAGGTTTTCAAAAGGCTTGTTCATAGCTTCTCCCCCAGCACTGAGCGCATACCAAGGTTGAAGTTCTTACGCTTGTTCTCCCTGCATCATAGGCCCTCATACAAGCCGCTTGACAACCCTGTTTCACGCGTTTCCAATAACTGAAATAATTCTAGAACTCCCAGGTAAACAGCCATTTTTGGGGTGAGCAAATAAGGCATATCGGTCAAAATGTCCACCTCGGTCCAAAGCGTTTTAGACAGCTTGCGCACTCTGTCACTAGCGCCTTTTCGCATCGTTTAGAAATGCCAAAACCTACCTTTCGCCATTGGGCGAAAACGACTCATGATGCGCCGTTGAACAAGCAGGGCAGAAGCGCAGAACTAAAGTGCAAGGCAAACAAAGCTGCAAAACGCAATGGCATACAACAACGCCGCGATATCGCTCGGATCTCGCGGCGTTGTTGAGCTCGGAACTGAATAGAACAGTCTTATTTGATCTGTATAGGATGCTTGCGATCAAGATAGGTGCAAATGCCCCATCCGCCATAGCCGATAACGCCGATCGTGACCAAAAGCCAAATAGGCCAGGCTTGGAAAATACCGGCGAAGAGAACGATCAGCGTAATGGGATTGAGCAAAGAAGCCACCAGACCATAGTCGAAGCCCAACTGCACCTCGGAAACATTCTTCTTCTTTTTCTTCTTCGCCATGAGCACGATCGCATCTTTACGTTTAGCCCTTCGCAGGTAGAAGTTCAAGACACCCCAAACGGCATATCCGACCACGCCAACGACCACTAACGCATAGGGATCGAAATGAAGAAGAATGCCGCCAAGCAGCATCACGAACAGAGCAGGATTAAGTACGCGAACAAGGAATTCGAGCTGCGCCCTTCCATTGAGCAGCAGTCCGGGTTTATTTGTCTTAGCCATAAAGCGCTCCTCTATCGAGACGAAGGGGGAGGAGCAACATGCCCCTCCCCTCTCTATTTAACATCGCTAAATGAATGCATGTATAAGGCGGACCGATTAAGCGCTTTCCACGGCTTTATGAGCCTCAGCAGCAAGCTCGGCATCGGACTTGAACCAAGTCTTGCGGCGTGCTTTGTCGCCAGCGTGCCAAGTGTAGCCCAACAAGCCAAAGGTAATCGTAAGGACGATAATGCCACCAATGAAGAAGCCGTGCCAACCGAAGCCCTCGGCAACAAGTGCCCAGCCGGTCGCACCCAACGCTCCAATACCATTGAACACCGAGATCATCCACGAATATATCTTGTCGAAATCGCGCCCGCCAAATACCTGCCTAACAAGGAACGGTAACATCGCTGTCGAGCACGCATAAGCAAGGCCATAGAACAGACCTCCGAAGAACATCGGCCAAATGCCGCCTTCGCCCAGGATCTGCGGGAACCACCACATCATCAAAAGGCCGATCACACCACCGCAATAACCGATGATCTGTGCGGCATAGAGCGAATGCGATTCGATAAAGCCGATCAAGACCTTGCCGCCGCCCTGGCCTGCTGAAGCAAACGCCTCCAGCGTACCGGACAGGAGCAATAACGCAACGAGCGGCTCAGCGCCATACCAGCCTTCATGACCGAGGAACTGAACATAGGTCGCGAACAGCTGAGACATGGTAGTGATGGTGTTCAACAAACCAGCACCCAAAAGCAGCGTCCAGAAGAAGGGGAACTTGAGAACTTCTTTTGCCTTGAAGCCCTCTTCTGCCTCTCCTTTGGCAAGCGCTTCTTCAGCAGCAAGTTCGTTCTCCATGGCCTCTTTGTCGATCGGCATGCCGAACGGGAGCGTGCCGCACTCTTCTGGCGTACGCTTAACGAATATTGCAATGAACGGAAGAGTACCAACGAGCATACAGATCGAGAAGATGATGTAGAGCTCATGCCAGCCAGCGAGCTGGGGACCGAGAACGATCTGGCCGATCAGGTTCCAGACAACACCGCCAACGCCAGTGAATGCGAAGACGATACCAGTCACGGTGCCGTAGTTGGTGTGGAACCAGCGGCTCAAGATACCTGCGGTCATCGTAAATTCAACAACTGCAAGACCGAGACCAATGATGAAGCCAGCTACCCAATAGCACCAGATCGCTGGATAGAAAGCGAACCCGATGTAAGGCACGACGACCAAGATAGCTGCGACGCAACAGACGGTCTTCGCATTGAACTTGTCAAAGAGAAGACCTCCTGGAACACCACCAGCCATCTGGCCTAAATAAACAAAGGTGATGTACAGAGAAACTTGTGAGACCGGAACACCGAAATGCTGTGCAACGGGGCGATAACACAAGCCTGCAGCAGTAAAGATGATGCCTACTGCAGTAAAGATCGACAAGCACATGGTGACAACAATAGCGATATGTCGCCACGTCATGCCTTGACGTGCGATTTTAACTTTTTCTGCCATAACCTCTCCTTTCCATAAATAGTTGTTTCCAAACCTTTAGCGATGTATGGAAAAGACCCGATATTAAGCTCCGTTAATCCCGGGTCAGTCCACCAATTTAGTGTTTTGCATCCTGTTCGCCATTGGACTAACGAGATGCAAGGAAGATGCGCTGCACGAAAAGCGGGAGAGCATGCTCGCTTGCCTGCATAAGCTCTGCTATCGGCTCCTTCGCGCCGCTCATGATCCATTCAGCTATCAGGCGTGATGTGCCGTAGCAATATATCTTCAAGAGATCGGATTCATGGGCATTGAGCGTCTTGCCCGTAATGCGGGTAATATTGGCGACGTAGTTCTCGAACGTGATGTTCGCTTCATTGCTGAAGAGCCCCATCGTGCTCTCGGCTTCATAGAGGCTTGCAAACAGGCGCTGTTTTGCCTTCATGATCTCAAGCTTCATACGCACTGCTTCTCGCCACGTGAGATCGATGCCGATACGGCCGAGCGTTTTCATGTCGAGTTGCATGTTCAGCCAATTCACAACATCTTGTTTGTCGAGAAAATGGTTGTAGAAGGTTTGACGAGCGATGTGACATTCGTCGGTCATATCGACGACGTTCACTTTATTGAAAGGCTTTTTCTTAAGAGCCTTTTCAAGAGCACCCACGATCCTCCATTTCGTCTTATCCGAGTTGCTGATCGAACGACTGACGATGAAATGCGGCAGAGAATGTCCTGCTCTTTTTTGCATCGTTGACCTCGCTTTACTCTCGCGCATGGTCACATTCGCGACGGCCGTTACCATGAATCCTCCCTTCTGTGCTTTCGCCGTGATCTAGTGCGCTGTGCTTTCTTAATCCCTCTTCGAACGCGGCCCGTAGCTGGGGACGAACACCGATTCGGGCATCTCCTCGCCGCTATAGCAGAGCACCGAGGTGCCATCCATCTGCTCGATCTCATCGGGCGTGTAGCCA